>NZ_DOTK01000089.1:0-169695 GCF_003521185.1 Brevibacillus sp. | reverse complement strand
ATGCTGGGCGCACCAAAAAAAACAGACTCAGCAACTGAGTCTGTTTGTCGTTTTTGGCTTTTACAGCTTCCGAACGTTTGTCGCTTGAGGGCCGCGTTGACCGTTTTCCACGTCAAACTCTACTTCCTGTCCCTCATCCAAGGATTTGTACCCGTCTCCTTGAATCGCGGAGAAGTGAACGAATACGTCATCTGCCCCATCTCTCTCGATAAAACCGAAACCTTTTTCGCTGTTGAACCATTTTACTCTACCACGTTCCATTTTTGCCTCCTAGCATGTATCACTTACATGACATTGAAATATGATCTTACCTGGTTACTATTGCCATAAAAACGGGGAGTTATACGTGAAAACAGCGAAACGCAAAATCGGTTTCTCCTGTACGTGCTGACAGGCGCGATTCTCGCGTAAAAAACCTCCGCAAACGCTGCATGTGACGCTTTGCGGAGGCTTCCCTTGTGGAATGCTGTTCGCGTATTTATTTGTTAAATGCGGACAACCGTCGCTTTGCTGACCGAATCGAGCGGAATGCGGTTTTTCGTGTCAAACAGGATCGGCGAGTCAGCCATTTTTTCTGCTACCTCATCCCAGTTCACTTCGGCAAATTCTTTTTGCACCGCCGTCAAATACAGGGCATCAGCGCCGCGCACGGCTGCTTCCAGAGAGTCTGCCTTGTGCTCGTACGCAGTCGGAACAGCCGGGTCATACGAGCGAACTTCGACGCCTTTGGCGAGCAACAGCTTGATCAGGTCATGCACCGGGCTGACGCGGTCGTCGTTGGAGAAATCTTTCATCGCCAAGCCCAAGACAGCTACACGGCTTCCTGCGAGCGACTTGCCTTTTTGCTTCAACGCTTTTTCCAGCATGCCGATCAGCACTTCCGGCACAGCGTCGTTCGTGAGGCGCGCCTGCTGCAAAATCGGCAGGGACACTTCCAGCTCGCGCGCTTTCGGTTGCAGGTAGTACAGGGCGTTTGGCAGGCAGAAGCCGCCTACACCCGGTCCTGGGGTCAACAGGTTCACACGCGTGTGCGTATTGGCGACCTTGATCAGTTCAAACGTATCGATCCCGAACGCCTCGGCAAAACGGGCAAACTCCTGCACCATGGCGATATTCACGTCACGCTGGATGTTTTCGATCACTTTGGCTGTTTCCACGACGCGGATATCCGAGATAGTAATGTCCGTTTCGCTGATGACGGACAGCAGCTCTTTGCCTTTTTCGGCACTGATCTCGTTGATCCCGCCGAGCACGAGCGGCATGTGGATGAACTCTTCAAAAGCTCGTCCCTCCGCAATTCGCTCGGAGCAATACGTGAGGTAGAAATCGACGCCTGCGACCAGACCGCTCGCCTCTTCGAGAATCGGCAAAATCACTTCTTCTGTCGTTCCCGGGACGACCGTGCTTCTGATCATGATCGTATCGCCTTTTTTCAGCACGCCCCCAAGCGTTTGGGCACAGTTTTTCAACGGGCCGAGGTCCGGGTCGCCGTTATGCACTGGCAAACCGGCTGTCACGATATAATGATCGACTTCCGCAGCCGCTTCCTCGTAGGAGGTCGTAGCGCGGAACCGCTTCGCTTCTATTTGTTCTTTCAAAATTTCCGGCAAAGTCTTCCCTTGATAGGACTCCAGGTGGTGGGAGTGACCCGCATTAATTTCATCGACGACGTGAGGCAGGACGTCAATGCCGACAACGTTTGCTCCTTTCATGGCATAAGTAAGAGCAAGCGGCAAGCCGACAAACCCTAATCCCACTACAGCTACGCGTACAGGCTGAGTCATTGCGTATCTCCTCTTTCACGTTCTCTAAGGTAAGGTCCTGGTGACCAAACAGTCACGCGGCCAACTTGCAAAACTGCTTACGACAGATAGTAAATGCCCGCAGCGATAAAAAGCACGCACAATCCTATGAGGACCTTGTACAACGTCTCCAAGGCTGCTCCTCCCCATGTTTCAAATTGTAGGCTCGGCCCTGTCCAAGAGGGCATGGGACCGCACCCGATTGGGAAAAAAGTGCGGAACTCTCTGCCAAATCCTAATTATACTCTCGATTGAAATATCGTTCAACCAGGGTTTCTTTTCAAGCAGAGCCGGAACTGTCCAAAAAAACGGTCAACGGCCCGCTCACGTAAACCTGACAAGCAAGCCGATACCCTTTTTGCGCTGCGTCCCCCAGACGGTATTGCTCTGTCGCAGAAGGAGCGGGAGCAGAACCTGCGGGAATATTTGCTCTGACCATACAAGTCCGGCACTTTCCGGTGGTACAGAAAAAATCGATCGGCATCTGCGCGCGCACCAGCGCCATGAGCAAATTTTCCCCATCCGTCATAGCAATGCTGTGCTGCCTGCCATTTTCCCAGACGATCCCTGCAAACTGCTGTGGCCGTTTGTCTTCCACACCGCTTCCCTCCCTCGCCGCGTCGAAAGCACGACTGCGCTCTACCTGGACAGGCTGACTCCGATAATATAAGAAAAGCCGATGGACAGGACCATCGCAATAAAGCCGATCGCCCTGTTGTCATTGGCTATTTCCTGATCCACCTTGAACGAAGGGGTCATAAATTCAAAAATGAAGTACGCGACCAATAGCAGGCAAAATCCGAATGTGCCCCAGATCAGCGCTTGCCCCAAAGAAAGATTCGCCTGAATCGAATAGCGGAAAATGTTGGCGATCCCGAAAATTTTTCCGCCTGTTGCCATCGCGACGGCCATGTTTCCACGTTTCAGCTCTGCCCATACGTGATAACGCGTCACGAGTTCGAAGACGACCAAAAACAAAATCATCGCGAGTCCCGTAACGGTAAAGTAAGCGGCAGTTGCAAAATATGGATTGTGCATAAGGCCTGCCATGGAATCTCCTCCCGACATCTCTATTTCAGTTCGGCTATCGTAGCGCCAACGCCGCCCTCACCTTGACCGCCGAGGCGGAAGGACTTGACGTTGCGGTGGCTGCGCAAGTATTCGTGCACTCCTTTGCGCAAGACGCCTGTGCCATGCCCGTGAATGATCGATACGGAGTGCAGTCCGCCCAAAAGCGCATCGTCCAGGAATTGATCCATCTCCCGAATGGCATCCTCGACGTTATATCCGCGCAAGTCGAGGTCCATTTTGATGCTGGCTGTCCGGCGATTGACCGATGTGTACGGAGCAGCCTGCGGCTTTTGCGTGATCGAGTTTTGCACATTCATGTCATCTCGTCTGACTTTCATCTTCATGATGCCGATCTGCACGAGAAACTCGTCGTTATTCACTTTTTCCAGCACAGTTCCTTTTTGTCCGAAACTGGTGACCATGACTTCGTCGCCCACCTTGATCTGGGTGGCGCGAACGGCTCTGGCCGGCTTCTTCACTTTTTCCTTTTCCAGCTCAAGCACTGCGTTGCCGAGCCGCTTTTTCGCCTCGATCAGGCGGTGTTCCTTGATCTCGACGCCATCGTCGCGCATCTCGCGCAGTTCGCGAATGATCGTCTCCGCCTCTTCTTTGGCCAGTTGGACAGCGATCCGCGCTTCTTCTTCGGCGCGTTCCATCAGCTTGTTTTTCTCTTCGGCAAAACGGGCGCGCTCTTCATCGAGCTGGCGACGCAGTTCTTCCGCTTCGCGGCGCAAGGAGGCGGCTGCATTTCTGTCCGCTTCTGCCGATTTGCGGTTGCGTTCCAGAGAAGCAATCATGCTTTCCACCTGGTTGTCTTCCTCGCTGATCGAACCGCGAGCGACTTCGATGATCGCTTCCGGCAGCCCCAATCGTCTGGCAATGGCAAAAGCGTTGGACCGCCCTGGCACGCCGACGAGCAAACGGTAAGTCGGGCGCAAAGTTTGCACATCGAACTCCACGCTGGCGTTGATCACTTCCGGTCTGTCGTACGCATACGCCTTCAGCTCGCTGTAGTGGGTCGTGGCCACCATCCGCGCGCCGGAGTCAATCACATGGTCGATAATCGACATGGCGAGCGCAGCCCCTTCTGTCGGGTCTGTACCCGCTCCCAGCTCATCGAACAGCACCAGACTTTTCTCATCCATTTTTTCCAGAATGGAGATGATATTGGTCATATGGCTGGAAAAGGTGGAAAGGCTCTGCTCGATGGACTGCTCATCCCCGATATCGGCAAAGACGGAGGAGAACACCGTCATTTCGCTCTCTTCCTCTGCCGGGATATGCAGCCCCGACATCGCCATCAGCGACAACAGCCCGATCGTTTTCAACGAAACGGTTTTACCGCCCGTGTTCGGACCAGTCACGACAATCGCCTGATACTCTCCACCCAGCTCGACGTCGACAGGAACGACGACTTCTCGCGGGATCAGCGGATGCCGCGCTTTTCTCATCTGTAAATAACCGCGGTCGTTCAGTTTGGGACAGACTGCCTTCATGCTCCAGGCGAGCTGTGCCTTGGCAAACAGGAAGTCAAGCTCAGTCAGCGCATCGACATTTTCGCTCAGAGCTTCCACCGCAAAGGAGACTTGCTCGGTCAAAATGTACAAAATGCGCTCAACCTCGCGCTCTTCACGCAAGCGCAGTTCGCGCAGCTTGTTGTTCATCGACACGATCACTTCCGGCTCGATGAACAAAGTGGCACCAGACGCAGACTGGTCGTGGACAATCCCGCCAAAGACGTGGCGGTATTCCTGCTTCACCGGAATGACGAAGCGATCGCCGCGGATGGTTACGATGTTTTCCATCAACATTTTTTGATACGAGGAGGAGCGCGTCATCTGATCCAGCTTCTCACGGATGCGCGATTCCACCTGCCTGATTTCTTGGCGAACCTGACGCAGCTCGACGCTGGCACTGTCCAGCACATCGCCGTTTTCATCGATGCAGCGGCGAATTTCCATTTCCAGCTCGCGCAAGCCCTCGATGCGCTCTGCCTGTAGCTGAAGCAGCGGCAAGTCATGGTCCTGGCACATATCCAGCAAGAAATTTTTCAAGCGACGGCCAGCCATGATCGTGCTGGCAATGTCCAAAAGCTCCAGCGGGGCCAGCATCGCATTCAGCCTGGCTCGTTGGACGGAGCTTCTGATGTCGCGAATGCCTCCCAATGGGGCGCTGCCTTTCAAGCGGAGTACCGTAGCAGCTTCCTGCGTTCCTTGCTGGGCGATTTTGACCTCGTCCAGTTGAACGAACGGCGTCAGCTCTGCTGCTTTTTCTTTTCCATATGTGCAAGATGCCTTGTCAACTAACAGGGCGATAATTTTATCGTATTCCAAAGTTTTTAAGACCCGTTGTTCCACTGTATCCTCCTTATTTCATCAGCGGCGACCGTCGGACTGCGCGGATGAGTACCACGGTCTGAACCTTCAATCACTACGATTTCCTCATTATATCACGCCAGCGGTTTGAAGGATAATTTTACACGCCTCCTGCTTGGCATAGTTCCGCCTGGAAAGAGCCAGAATGAAAAAGAACCAATCCAAAAGGAGGAGTATCCATGACGATCATGCGCCATCTCGTCCGCTTTGTCGTCGCTGCCGTCGTCCTGATGTTCGTCGGATTTCTGGTTCCCGGATTTTCCGTTAGCAGCTTCTGGACAGCATTTCTTGCCGCTGTTGTAATTGCCCTGTTGGGCTGGGTTGTGGAAGCCATGTTCGGAGACCGCATTTCCCCGTACAACCGCGGAATCATCGGCTTTCTAGTCAGTGCAGTCGTGATCTATCTGACTCAGTTCATCGTTTCCGGTTTCCATGTCACGGTCATCGGAGCGCTTTTGGCTTCTCTTGTGATCGGGATCATCGACCTGTTCATTCCGATCAAGACTCACATGGACATGCGCAATGGCGATGCCGGAAACCGCCAGGAAACGTAAGAGAGCTTTTCGTGAAAAGAGCCAACCCGTTATACGCGGGCTGGCTCTTTTTCAGCTTGTTCCGTCATCTATGGCACTTGCGGCAGACTGGCGATGGATCATACCAGCCAGGTAGCCCGCGCCGAAACCGTTGTCGATATTGACGACCGCTACGCCGTTGGCACAGGAGTTGAGCATGGTCAAAAGCGCCGAGACACCGCCAAAGCTGGCCCCGTATCCGACGCTAGTGGGCACGGCGATGACCGGCTTGTCGACAAGTCCAGCCACTACGCTGGCGAGCGCTCCCTCCATCCCTGCGACACAGACGATGACGCTTGCCGACCTGATTTCCTCCAGACGCTGGAACAAGCGATGGATGCCCGCGACGCCGACATCGACGATAACCCGTGCTTCACTGCCGAAGCAACGCGCTGTCCAGGCCGCTTCCTGCGCCACCTGCCAGTCCGACGTTCCGGCTGCCACCACGGCAACGTAGCCGTCCCGCTTTGGCACCAGCGGTTCATGGGTGGACAACAGCAAGCGCGCTTCTGCGATGTACTGGACATCCGGCCAGCTCTCCTGAACTGCGCGTGCCTGCTGCTCACTCACCCGGGTAACCAAAACAAGCTTTTGATGCTCGCGCAGCTTTTCCATGATTCCGAGCAGCTGGCTTGCGCTTTTCCCCTCCCCGTAGACGACTTCCGGGAAGCCTGTTCGCTCCGAGCGAGCCAGATCGAGCGTCGCATAGTCCAGGCGGCTGATGCCGCGAAGCTGCTCTTCGCCTTGCTCCACGCTGAGCTGTCCAGCGGCTACCTTTTGCAAAATGTTTTTGAGATCATCCATGCTTGGCCTTCACTTCCGTTTCCAGTACAGCGTTCATGCTCCCGGTCTGATATCCGAACAAATCGAGGGTGACGTACGAAAAACCGATTTCCTGCAACGCTTTGTGGATGTCGGCATGGTGGGCAAGCAGCCGCTCAAACTCTTGCGGACTGACTTCGATTCGCGCAATCGTGTCATGGTGCCGGACTCTGACCTGGTGAAAGCCGAGGCTGAGCAAAAACCCTTCCGCCCGATCCACCTGGTCGATTTTTTCCAGCGTAATCGAGGAGCCGTAGGGAATCCTGGAAGAGAGACAGGCAAAAGACGGCTTGTTCCACGTAGACAGTCCCATTTCTTTGGAGAGCGCGCGGATGTCTTCCTTATAAAATCCGGCTTCCTGAAGCGGGCTGCGCACCCCTCGCTGGGCTGCGGCTATACGGCCCGGGCGGTAATCGCCGCGATCGTCCATGTTCGCTCCGTCGCAAATGACGGCTTTCCACTCGTTTGCCTCCGCCAGCTTGCCGAGGTGCTCGTACAGGCCGTCTTTGCAATAAAAACAACGATTGGGCGGATTGGACACAAAATTCGGATTTTCCATTTCGCGAATTTCCGTCGTGACAAACCGTGCGCCAAGCTTGGCGGCCAGAAACTTCGCCGCTTCAAACTCGCGCGTGGGAAACGTCTCCGAAGCAGCCGTCACGGCAATCGCCTGCTCGCCTAGCTCCTCAATCGCTCTCGCCAACAGAAAAGTGCTGTCCACTCCCCCGGAAAACGCCACCAGAACCGTTCCCATCTCGCGCAGGACAGCTCCCAGCCTGTCGTTCTTTTCCGCCAGCGTCCACCCTTCGCTGCCTGTTGTCATACGTTTATCCATCTCCACAAGCTGCCCCTCCTTTGTGTCCAAGCTTTTGCCGCACAATGCGAAAAGAGAGGCCGCAGCCCCTCTTTCCCTTAATCTATCGGCTTTTCATTTGCATCTTCCTGAAGGATCTTCAGCAGTTCTTCGTACTCTTGACGCAAGCGGAAGTATTCATCCGCGATGTTCACCGCAGAGAGTACGGCAATTTTAGCCGTGTCCAATCGATGGTTGCCGTTCGCGATTTCGTTCATCTTGTCATCAACGAAACCGGCCACCATGCGTATGTGATTGACACTTGCCTTGCCACTGAGCCGGTATTGTTGGCCGAAGATATCCACCGTCAAACGATTTTTCCCATCACCTTGCACGAGGGGTTCCTCCCTACTGCGACCTTTGCTCTACTGTATCCTTTTTAGGTTACTGAAAATGTCAGAGTTCGTCAAGCCATGTTACATGCGTAGTTCGGCACCCGTCTTGTTTTTCAGCGCTTCGACAACAGCCGTTGTCACTTGCTGAATCTCTTCATCTTGCAGCGTGCGCTCCGCGTTACGGAACACGAGGGCAAACGCCATGCTCTTCTTGTCCTGCGCAATCCGCTCGCCAGTGTACACGTCAAACAGTGTCAATGATTCCAGCAGATCGCCCGCCGCTTCGCGAATCGTCGCTTCCAGCGCTCCTGCTGGCACACTGCGATCGACAACCAGCGCCAGATCGCGCGTCACAGCCGGGAACTTCGGCAGCTGACTGTAGTGGCCCGCATCTGCTGCTGCCTCAATCAGCTCGGCTACATCGAACTGGAACACGTAAGTCTCAGACAGATCGTACGCTTTTTCCGTACCTGGATGCACTTGCCCCAGATAGCCGAGGCGCTTGTCATTGACCCATACTTCCGCTGTGCGGCCTGGATGCATGCCAGCAATGTCCGCCGCCGCCTTGTACTCGGCTGTGCGGATTCCCAGACGAGCCAGGAGCGAATCGACGATCCCTTTGACCTGATAAAAGTCTACAGGCTGTTTCGCGCCCATCCAGTTTTGCGACAGCAACTGCCCTGTCAGCGCACCTGCCACATACAGGCGCTCCTCTGGAAGCTGCGTCAGCGCTTCTTCCGCAGACAAGAACACGCGGCCAAGTTCAAAGATGGCGACGTCGTGATTTTGGCGATTTTTATTGTACGCCACTGTCTCCAAAAGGCTTGGAACGAGGCTTGTGCGCAGCGTGCTGTGCTCCTCGCTCATCGGCATCAGCAAGGATACCGGATTGACTTTATGCTGGTGGAGTCCTGCTACTGCCTCTACGCGATCCGGGTGCACGAGCGCATAAGAGATCGCTTCGTTCAATCCGGTTCCGATCAGGTGGTGGCGGATCGTCCGGCGCAGTTTTTGCTCATTGGTCAGCTGGCCTTGCGTAGTCGTGCCAGTCGGCAAGCTGGTCGGGATGTTGTCGTAGCCGTACAGGCGAGCCACTTCTTCCACCAAATCCTCAGGTAGCGTAATGTCGCCACGGCGGGTTGGGACTGTTACCGTCCAGTTGTCTTCTGCCACGGCAAACGGGAATTGCAGACGCTCGAAAATCGGGGAGACGTCTGCGGCCGACAAGCTCGTTCCGAGATGCTGGTTGATTTTGGCGAGAGTCACCGAAACAACCGCTGGTTTCGCTTCGCTCACGACAGCGGAACGGATGCCTTTGGATACGGTTGCGCCAGACAGTTGCTGGATCAGGGCAGCAGCTCGCTCCCCGGCTTCCTGCACGCGCGCCTGGTCGACTCCTTTTTCCCAACGGACGCAGCCTTCTGTGCGCATGCCCAGCGTACGAGCGGTGCGGCGTACAGTCTGCGGCGTGAACCAAGCGGCTTCGAGGATGATTTCACTCGTTTCATTCGTGATCTCGGAGTTGGCTCCGCCCATCACCCCTGCGATCGCCAAGCCTTTTGCCGGGTCGGTGATCAGCAAAGTTTGCGCATCCAGCTCGCGCTCTTGATCATCAAGCGTAACCAGCTTCTCCCCTTCTTCCGCCAGGCGAACGACAATCGTGCGATCCTGGACTTGTGTCGCATCAAACGCATGCAGCGGCTGTCCGTATTCGAGCAAAACGTAGTTGGTTACGTCCACGACGTTGTTGATCGGACGAACGCCCGCTGCCATCAGGCGGTTTTTCATCCATTGCGGAGAAGTGGCGATCTTCGCGTTGGTGAAGTGGCGGCCATGGTACTGATAGCATTCGTTTTCGGCTGCGATCGACACTTGCAGCGGGTTGTCTCCGCCATTTTCCGTCAGCTCGATCTGCGGCAGTACCACTTCTTTGCCCAAAATAGCGGCTACTTCGTAAGCAACACCGAGCATGCTCAGGCAGTCGGAGCGGTTTGGCGTCAAGCCAAGCTCCAGCACGTAGTCGTCCAGACCGAGGTAGGAGATCGCATCCATGCCGATTTCCGCATCCTCAGGCAGCACCATGATGCCTTCTTGCTGATCTTTTGCCAGCAGCTTGTCGTTTAGGCCCAGCTCTTTTGCCGAGCAGATCATGCCTTGCGATTCCACGCCGCGCAGCTTGGAGCGCTTGATGTTCAGACCGCCAGGCAATTTCGCGCCAATCAGGGCCACGAGCACCTTTTGTCCTTTGTCTACGTTTGGAGCGCCGCAGACGATTTGCAAATCTTCTCCTTGCCCTGCATCGACGACGCATACGTTCAGGCGGTCAGCGTCAGGGTGCTTGCTGCGTTCTTTTACATAGCCGATGACGACACCGGAAACACCCGCGTTGCGGGATTCTACCGCATCTACTTCAATCCCGCTGCGAGTCAGCTTTTCAGCCAGCTCGTGGGGCGTCATTCCACTCAGATCGACGTACTCGGATAACCATTGGTATGATACCTTCATCTTTGCCTCTCCTCTCTAGCCTCGGTTGAACTGACGCAAGAAACGCACGTCGTTGGTATAGAAATGGCGGATGTCCTCCACCCCGTATTTGAGCATAGCGATTCGCTCTACACCCATTCCAAACGCAAATCCGCTGACTTCCTCCGGATTGTACCCTGCCATTTCCAGCACGCGCGGATGCACCATGCCAGAACCCAAAATCTCGATCCAGCCTGTCTGTTTGCACACCCGGCAACCGTGGCCGCCGCAGTTGAAGCATTGCAAGTCTACCTCTGCGCTCGGCTCCGTGAACGGGAAGAAGCTTGGGCGCAGACGAATTTGCTGATCGGCGCCGAACATTTGGCGGGCAAAGGTCAAAAGGATTCCTTTCAGGTCGCTCATTCCGATGCCTTTATCGACAACCAGTCCCTCGATTTGCGTGAATTGGTGGGAATGGGTCGCGTCGTCGTCATCGCGGCGATACACTTTTCCGGGACAGATGATTTTTACCGGAGTCTTGCCTTCTTTTTTCAGCATCGTGCGCGCCTGCACCGGAGAAGTATGGGTGCGCATCAAAATTTCGTCGGTCACGTAAAACGTATCCTGCATGTCGCGGGCCGGATGACCTTTTGGCAGGTTGAGCATCTCGAAGTTGAAATGATCCAGCTCGACCTCAGGACCCTCAGCTACTTCAAAGCCCAGTCCGACGAAAATGTCTTCGATCTCCTCGATGATGCGGGAGAGCGGGTGCATCGTTCCGGCAGGCACCGGACGTCCTGGCAAAGTCACGTCGACCGTCTGCGAGGACAGCTTCGCATTCAGTGCCGCCTCTTCAATCGCTTGCTGCTTGCCGGAAAAAGCAGCCTCCAGCGCTTCTCTCACTTCATTCACGAGTTGCCCTACCACCGGGCGCTCTTCAGGAGACAGGCTGCCCATGCCGCGCAGAAGCTCTGTCAGCTCGCCCTTTTTCCCCAGGTATTTGACGCGCAAATCCTGAAGTTGTGCAGCTTCCGTCACCTGGCTGATTTGCCCCAGTGCGGACTCCTTCATTTCTTGCAACCGAGTTTGCACTTCGAATCGCTCCTTTTTTCTGTTGATAAAAAAAGAAAAACCCGCCCCAAAAAGGGACGAGTTACTTTTTTCTCGCGGTACCACCCTTGTTAGACAGATTGCTCGCTTGTGACAAAACCGTGACATTATCACTAACTGCGAGCAAGACTTCTGCCTCACTTCAGTTCATTGGTAACGGGAATGACCCGGCTGCTCCTACTGCGCCAATGCGGTTCAGAGTGCGGCTACGGAGTGAATTCGGCAGCTATCGTGCTAAAGATGCTCGCAGTCTGTGGCATCTTCTCCCTGAAAAACAGATAGGACCTGCGTACTAGTCTCCGTCATCGCTTTGCGTTATAATCAAGATGTAGGAAAATTATAGCGCAACAAGAGCTAACTTTCAATTCTACAAATGTTACATACTCACTTGCTTGCCCTAGATCGATTTTCGCGAATCTGAAAGGGGACTTTTGACATGATCGATAAGGTTTCGGCCCTCTATGATAAAACCAATGTCTGTCGGCACTGCGAAGCAGCCTTCTCCACCAAGCGAGTCAGAAGCGGAACTCTTACCATGATTCACCGCGACAGCGACTTCTATACCACTTTCAAGGAGCAGTCCTTGAATCCGATATTGTACACCGTAAATGTATGCCCGACATGCGGCTTTGCTTTTACCGACCAGTTCACAACCAAGCTGGCTCCTTGGCAAAAGCAGGCGGTCGCTGAGCATATCTCTTCAAAGTGGCAAACAAAAGACTTCGGCTCGATTCGCAAGGTGCCGGAAGCGATTGTCAGCTACAAGCTGGCGATTTACGCCGCTGAGTTGACAGACCAGCCGCACTCGGTGAAAGCCGGCCTGTACTTGCGGCTTGCCTGGCTGTACCGTTACCAGAACAACCTCCCGGAAGAGCTGCGCTTCATCGCGATGGCAGTAGACGAGTACGAAGAGTCGTACATTCACTCCGACTATACGCGCGGCGACAAGGACATGTCTGAGGTGCGCCTTCTGTACCTCATCGGCGAGCTGTACCGCCGCCTGGAAAAATTCGATCTCGCCATCAAGTATTTCGGCAAGGCACTCGCTTTCCGCAATCACACGATCGAAAGCGGCATCATTCGCATGGCGCAAGATCAATGGCAGCTGGCGCGCGAGGAATTTAAAGAGAAAAAAAGCGAGCAAAAAATCGGCTGACATGCAGCATGCAGGTATTTCAACTTTGTTGGAATGCCTTTTTTATTGGCTACGTGAGTGACAAAGGGCAAAAGGGCGCGGCACCCCCTGGTTCTCTCCCGCCCTTGCTTAGTCGATGGTGAGGACGATCTTCCCGCGTCCGCGTCTCGCTTCGATGGCCCGATGCGCATCGCCGGCCTGCTCCAGCGGGAAAGTGTGCCGGGTCGACGAGCCTGCCGCCATTGCAAGCCTTGTCCGGGCCGGGCTTGGCGTTGCATTGGTAGGCAACTGCGGAGGCCCGAACTCCCCGCTGAACCTGCTGCGCATTGAGTTCCCCGTTTGCCAGCGCAATTTCCAGATTGTTTGGCACGAAAAGCGCTACCTCTCCCTCGCTGCCCGCAAATTTCGCGACTTTCTCATCAGGTACTTTGCCGAATCGGCTGAAGCTGATTGAACTCACGGTCAAAAACAACAGGGACACTGGAGCAATGCCCAGTATCCCTGTTTTGGTTACCTGTCACCGTCTTCTGTTGCGTTGTGCCTCATACACAAAAATTCCCGCCGCGACCGCGGCATTCAGCGACTCTGCTTTGCCGTACAGCGGAATGTGCACGAACTGGTCCGCGCACGCCAGCATTTCTTTGGAAACGCCTCTGCCTTCGTTGCCGATGACGAGCGCGATTTTGCCGGAATACTCCGCCTGATCGTACGCTACGCTGTCCTGTGCCAAAGAAGAGACGAGAACACGGCCGCCCTGGCGCTTCCACTCTTCTGCCGCTTGGCCCAGTTCCCGCATGAATAGCGGGAGGCGGAACATCGCTCCCATCGTGGCGCGCACGACTTTGCCGTTGTAGATGTCGACGCTGCCTTTGCCGAGCACGACCCCGTCGACTCCAGCCGCTTCTGCCGTCCGCAAAATCGTGCCCAGATTGCCCGGGTCCTGGATTTCGTCGAGGAACAACAGCAGCGTGTCGTCCTGGTCGGACAGCTTGTTCACCCATTCGTCCCATTCGTTCGCCGTCTTGTTTACTTCAGCCACAATTCCTTGCGGCGACTTCGTTTCCGACAGCTTGGCCAAAACAGCAGCAGAAGCTGCGATCACCTGCGTATCCTGGGAATGATTCGCGAGTGCCCGCTGGCAGGCCGGATCGAGATTCCGCTCCTGATCGTACAGGACTGTCACGACGTGCGCTCCGCTTTTCAGCGCCTCTTCTACCAGATGGGCGCCTTCGACGAGAAAACGCCCCTGCTCCTCCCTGCCTTTTTTATCGAGCAACTGGTGAAGTCTTTTCACCAGCGGGTTTTGAACAGAAGTGATGATTTCATATGCCATGGTTACGCCCGCTCCTCAAATGCTTTCAAATCTTTGTTGTTTCCGATCACGACAAGCACGTCTCCGTACTGAATGACTTCATCCGGGCTTGGTGCGATATTGAATTTGTCTCCGCTCTTGATCGCGATGACGTTGACCTCGTATTTTCGGCGGATATCGAGCTGTCTCAAGTTCTGGCCTACCAGTTTGGACGATACCACGACCTCTGCCACGCTGTAGTCTTCTGCCAGTTCGATAAAATCGAGGACGTTGGCGGAGATGAGGTTATGCGCTACCCGCACGCCCATGTCCCGCTCGGGGAATACGACCCGGTCGGCTCCCACCTTGTACAACACTTGTCCGTGTCGCTCATTTTGCGCCTTGGCGACGATCTTTTTCACGCCCAGTTCCTTGAGTGTCAGGACTGTCAAAATGCTCGCCTGAATATCCACCCCGATCGCCACGACAACCACGTCGAAGTTGCGAATGCCGATTTCTTTCAAAGCCCGTTCATCTGTCGAGTCAGCCGCAACCGCGTGGGTGACGTACTGAATATTTTCATTGATGCGTTCTTCGTTTTCATCGATTCCCATCACTTCATAATCCATTTCATACAACGTTCTGGCCACGCTGGAACCAAACCGTCCCATCCCGATAATGGCAAATTGTTTTGACATGCTGATCTTCTCCTTCGATCCATATCCAATATGAAGCATTATAGCATTAGCAAACCGTGCTTTGCACAAGAGAGCGCCAAAGTTGCATTACTTTTTCCAGCCTTATGATTCGGCACTTTCTGATAGTACAATGAAATCCCTCGCCACAAAAGGGGGTATGGGCAATCCCGCGAAGACAAATACTAACCCATGTATTCATTTACACAAGAGAGGTGCTAGATAAGGTTATGAACATTGCCTCGCTCAATTTGCGTCAAGCGATCATGTACAAAATGCAAGGCTCCGATTCAGGAGCGGTACAAGAAACGATCACCGATGCGATCACAAGCGGCCAGGAAAAAACATTGCCTGGTCTCGGCGTCCTGTTTGAAGTGCTGTGGCAAAACAGCGACTCCTCCGCCCGCCAGGAGATGGTGGAGACGATCGCATCCCACCTGCCCGCTCAGGCAGAAAAGCCGATTTAATCCAAAAGACATCAGGCAAAAGGGAGAGACGACTTTACGTCCCTCCCTTTTTGTCGTCTGCCACAGCATGAGCACCTCTCGCCCGAAACAACTGGATGACCGCCAACAAAGTCGGAAAGAGCACGGTTGGCAAATAGCTGAAATACGTCAACTTCTGGGCATAGGCGAAAAACTCGACGATGTTTTGTGGTCCCAGCGAGACATAAAAAAGCGGGATGATGAAAACAAGGGCAGCGATGCGCTGGAATCGGATTCCCTTCTTCAGCCACAAGCGCGTCGCGTAAATCATCGTATAGTACATGTTGCCAAACGTCGTGAAGACAGAAGCCATCCAGATCGTGAGAAAAGCGGACTCCATCCGCTCCAGAAACCAGCCTGTCCGCTGCGCTGTCTTGACCATCTCCAATGTCGGCCAGATGAGGTGTTGCAGTTCTTCGTAGCCAAACACGACAATGCCCGCTGCCACTGTCAGCACGTACGACACGACTGTGAAGCTCAACCCGCCCCATGTAGCAAGCGCAATTCTCGCCCCCGGCATAGCCAATCCGAAGTAGATCATCATCAGCTCAAATCCCGTGTACATCGTAAACGTCCCGATGGCGGTTTCGGCAGTCCCTTTCCACGAGTCGATGTGCAACGGAAGCAGGTTGTACCAGCTCGCGCTATTGATCGTCACATACGGAATGATCAGGATCGGAACAAACATGATCGGAAACAACAGCTCGTTCACACGGACCAGCACCTCGAACTCGTGCATGCACAAATAGAGAACAATCATGAACAAGGTCAGCACGATTACTTCCAGCGGTGTATCCAAAAGCACGGTCGTCACGATCACTTCGCCAAACCCGCGCGCCACCATGCCCGTATTCAAAAACTGAAACAAGAGGTAGGCGAGAATCCAGGGGAAATGGAGAATTTTCCCCCATGTCTGGTGACGTTTGCCGCCAAATATAAGTGGAGCGTATTCGACAAAAGTCAAACCCGGGTACTGTTTGCTCAAGTAAATGATGGACATGAGCGGAATGACCGCAATCAATCCGCCGATCAGCGGCCCCAGCCACCCCATCTCCTGCATCTGGGTCGTTGCTGTCCGCGGCAAGGTAAGGATGCCTACACCGATCATCGAGCTGATCAGGATTGCGATTAGTTGCCATGTACTGATGCTGCCCCGTTGATTTTCCATCTTCATCGGCTCCTATTGCATTTCCATCCCTAAGCGGCGAACTTTGATCGTATAATCTACGCCAATTGGAAAATTTTTAAAATCCTTATGCCAATCGTGCTTCTCCCAGTAATCGCGGTAATGGTGTGCCCGAAGAGCAAGGCCGAGCTTCAAAATGTCACTGTTGTCTTCTTTTTGCAACTGGTAGAACAGCTTTTTCGCCCGCTCCTCCATTTCTTTTTTGATCAGCCGCTGCATGTCCTGGATAAACTTTTCCGGCGACACTTTCGTATTCGCGGTCACTTCCACGATATCGCCCTGCAGCTCACAGTAAAACATCGCCGCAAACGCTTCGTTGTTTTTGTTTCCTCCCTTGCTTTTCTCCGTAAGCTCCAGCCTGGTTTTGACAAAATGGGGGCGAAAGGTGACATAGCCGTTGTCTGTATTGGGCAACGGGATGACGACATCGCCTCCCCGGTCTTCGTTGCGCAGTTGCAAAAGCGACCACGACTGAACATCGTTCAGCGTGCCTACCATCTTGTGCTCGCGAAAGACGGCCACACCTCGCCAGCGCACTTCGGTTGCGCTTGCCTGCACGTAGTTTAGGAACGGCTGCATCGATTTGTTGGACGTTTGGTTGAAATAGTCTCCCAAAGTCTGATCCGGGATCGCGCCCATCTTCACTCCGTTCTCAATCAGATCCATGAGAAACACGACAGGGATTTGCGCCAGCTGCGGCTTGATTTTGAGCAAGGTGGCGGCTTCTCCTTTGACGACGATCGGCCACATCAGGCGGCGGATTTGCGGTTCGCGGCGGAAGCTGTCCATGATGTCGCTGATTCCTTTTTTCGCCACTTCTTCACTGACAGCGAGCACGCGGGTATGGCCCAAAAACAGCTTTTGGTTCAGCCGCAATTGCAGGTTGTTGTTGGCATCGAGAATCGTCCGCCCGGTCACGCTCATGATTTTTACCGCATCGGCATTCCCGCCGCCTCCCTGTCCGCTGCTTCCCGCGATTTTGATCGGAATCGGAATTTGCACAGTCAATCTGTACAAATCTTTTTGTCCTTCTGCCATATCGATCGCGATCGCGAGGACGGAGGTTCGCTCCTCCAGCTCTCTTCTGTCCCAGCATCCGGTCAAAAGAGAGGCGCACAAACAAACAATTGCCATTCGGAGCCACCCTTTAGCCATCTGCATTCCTCTCCTTTTGTTTTCGTCCCACACCTCGGAAGAAAAGCATAGTCAAGTAGAGGGCCGGTATTCCCAGATTGAGGATGAGGCTGTATATGCCCAAGTAGGAGCTGGCCCGAAACATTTCGACGATGTTTTGCGGCCACAGCGCGATATAGTAGAGCGGAATGAACATGATAGCCGAGATCAATCGCTGAAAGCCCAACCCTCTGTTGAACAGCTGCCGCAATCCGTATACGACGGCGTAGTAAGCGTTCGCCACTGTCGTAAACACAGCGGTAACCCACACAGCGAGAAAAGCCGATTCCAGACGTTCCAGGATCAATCCGGGCACTTGCGTCGTTTTCACCAGCTCCAGAGTCGGCCAGGCCACGCGCTGCAGCTCCTCGTAGCCGAATACGACAATGCCAGCCACGACAATCAAGGTGTAGACGAACATGCCCATCGCGATCCCGTAAAAGCCTGCCCTTACCTTGCTTTGATTTTCATGCGCGTAAGCAAAAAAGATGAGCATGATCTCATAGCCGGAAAAAGAATAAATCGCCTCGTAAGCCCCCTTGATCAAGGAGGAGCCACTGGCTCGAAAAAGCGGCAGCAGATTGTTCCACTCCGCTTTTTGAAAGGAAGCAAACGCGATGAACAAAAGCGGAAACAAAATCATCGGCAGCAACAGCTCGTTGATGCGCGCGACAACCTCCAGATCGTGCAAGGAAAGAATGAATGCCAGCAAAAACATGGTAATGATAATCACTTCGAGCGGCGTATCCAGCAAAACCGATGTCACTACCACCTCGCCAAAAATTCGCGAGACGATTGCCGTCGACAAGTACATGAACCCGAGATAAAGGATGATCCAGGGGAGACTGAGCCATTTTCCCATGCGCGAGTTTTTTTTCGCTCCCCAGAC
Organism: Brevibacillus sp.; assembly: GCF_003521185.1. Classification (NCBI taxonomy): domain Bacteria; kingdom Bacillati; phylum Bacillota; class Bacilli; order Caryophanales; family Paenibacillaceae; genus Brevibacillus; species Brevibacillus sp. Next base: position 151,438 of record NZ_DOTK01000089.1, on the reverse strand, counting down.
AATCGTGCTGTATTCGATGAAGGTCATCCCCGGAAAATGCTGGCTGAGCTTGGCGATCATCCAGACGGAGACAAAAGCGACGATCGAACCGAACAGGGGTGACATCCATCCCGCCTCATACAAGATGGCCGAGGTGGTGCGCGGCAAGGTCAAAACCCCTACCCCAATCAGCGTGCTGGTAATCAAGGACGTCTGCTGCCACAAGGAAAACGTTTGTTGTTGGCTGCTCACGTCCTGCCTGCTCACGGTTTTTCATCCTCTCTCATTCGGATTTCATCGTGTACATGAAACATGGTGGGGCGGGTTCGCAGCAAATGGTGCGGCGCCCGGATGAACAAATCTTTCATCCCCCTCAAATTCAGCGGACTGAGCGGCGACATGTACGGCACGCCGAACGATTTGAGCGAGGACAAATGAATCAAAATGACGATCAAAAACAGCATGATCCCGTACAAGCCGAACATTCCCGCGAGAAGCATGACCGGAAAGCGCAGCATCCGGATCGCAATCGCCGCGCTGTAGCTGGGAGACGCAAATGATCCGATCGTCGTCACCGCGACAATGATGACCATGACCGGACTGACCAGCCCGGCAGACACCGCCGCCTCCCCTACTACCAGCGCTCCGACGATCCCGATTGTCGGTCCGATCGGCCCCGGCAGCCGGACGCTCGCCTCCCGCAAAATCTCGATGGCCAGCTCCATAAACAACGCCTCTACCAGCGAAGGAAACGGAACCGTCGACCTGCCCGCTGCCATCGCAATCACGAGCCGGGACGGGATCATTTCCGGATGAAAGGCGCTGAAGGCAATGTACAGGGACGGCAGGAGCAAGGCGATCGAAATACTGATGATGCGGATAAACCGCAGCAGTGTCGCAATGTAAAATCGCTCATAGTAATCCTCCGGGCTTTGATAAAACTGGGAGAACACAGCCGGAGCAATCAAGGCAAAAGGCGTCCCGTCGACCAGGATGCCTACTTTGCCTTCCAGCAGGTTAGCCACTACCTTGTCCGGCCTCTCGGTATTTTGAATCTGGGGAAAAGGCGACCACCTGCGATCCTGGATCAACTGCTCGATGTAGCCGCTCTCCAGGATGGAATCGACATTGATTTTTTCCATGCGTGCCAGCACTTCTTGCACCATCGGCGGATGGGCGATCCCCTCGATGTACATCACATAAATATCGGTCTGCGTCCGTTGCCCGATGACCATGTGGCGCACCCGCAGGTTCGGGTCCTTCAGGCGAAACCGGATCAGCGCGGAGTTGACACAGAGCGTCTCGCAAAAGCCATCCCGCGGCCCGCGCACGACAGACTCTGTCTGCGGCTCGTCCACGCTTCGTCTGTCCCAGCCGCGCGTGTTGTTCAAGTACGCTTTGCTTTCGCCATTTCGCATGAGCACGGCTGTTCCCGACAAAACATTGCGGATGACCTGTCTCAGCCCGTCGGTGGACTCCAGCTCGTTTGACGCAGGCAGATCGACGGGAATTTGCGGGTTGGTCATATACGTGATGATAAATTCGCTAATAATGTTGCGATCGACCATCCCGTCCAGAAACACGATCGCGCAATCGGTATCCCGCTTGTCCCGGAAACGCCGGATGACCAGATCATCGCAATCGCCCAAGCCTTTCTCGATCATCATGATATTTTCATCAATCACCAATGAAAGCTCTATATCCGAAATATTTTCCATACTTCTGTCCGTATGATGATGTAGCGCCTTCTCCTGAAGGGTGTCCTTCCGCTTTTGCCACGCTTTCCAAAACTGGCTCAACGCCTTCCCCTCCTAGATTGTGGGCATGCGATATCGAGTACGGATAGTGTGCCCAAGAAAGGAAATGAAAACCCATTTTTTAAGGAAACAAGAAAAAAGGTACAGCGCCCTCGGTTTTGTGAGTGGCTGTACCTGTTCTGTATCAACGGGGCTTTTTCAGTAGTCTTAACCTTGCGAGATGCTTTTTCAACGTATATTATTTAAATACGACAAAATAAGAACATATGCTTCCATCCCGTAAACAAGCAAAAGCTAAGGGGGAACTTTTCATGGACAATCATACTGACCTTTTACTATACCAAACCGAGGACGGGAAAACGAAAATCGATGTGAAGTTGGAAAACGGAACCGTCTGGATGACGCAGAAAGCCATCGCGGAGTTATATCAAACAACGCCGCAGAACATCACACTTCATATTAAGAACATTTATGAAGAAGGAGAACTATCGTTGGAGTCAACTTGTAAGGAATACTTACAAGTTCAAATCGAAGGAAAAAGAGAAATAAAACGCAGCACCAAGCACTACAATTTGGAGTTGATCATTGCTATCGGCTACCGCGTCCGCTCGCACAGAGGTACACAGTTCAGACGTTGGGCAACAGAACGGCTAAACGAATATCTTGTCAAAGGTTTTACGATGGATGATGAGCGCTTGAAAGACATGCGCCATTTCGGGCAAGACTATTTCGACGAACTCCTTCAGCGAATTCGTGACATACGTGCATCCGAGAAAAGATTTTATCGCAAAATTACAGATATCTACGCCACTTCTGTTGACTACGATCCCAACGCCAGCATGTCCAAGGAATTTTTTGCGACTGTGCAGAACAAACTTCACTTTGCCATTCATGGACATACAGCGGCAGAGCTGATTGCCGAGCGAGCAAACGCAGAAAAAGATAATATGGGACTAACAAGTTGGAAAGGCAACAAAGTTAGGAAAAGCGATGTAACAGTAGCTAAAAATTATTTGACCGACAAAGAATTGCAGTCATTAAATCGCATTGTAACAATGTACTTGGACTATGCGGAAGACCAAGCAGAACGCCAGTCCCTCATGTACATGAAGGATTGGATTGATAAGCTAAATTCATTTTTGAAGTTTAATGAACGTGAGATTTTAACGAATGCAGGTAAAATTTCACAAGAAGTTGCGGAGAAATTGGCTACAGCGGAGTATGAGAAGTACAATCAGCATCGATTAGCGATTGATGATGAAAGCGACGATTTTGATGAGTTCGTGAAGAACAATCAATTAGATAAGCGTTAGCTTTTTTTACTGTTATGTTGCGTGTTTCCCTGAAAGATACAGAAAAAGGTACACCCCCTCATTTTTCTTGAGTGGCTGTACCTGTTCTGTATCAACGGGGCTTTTTCAGTAGTCTCCTAAAGTCGAAACCCTCTCTTTTTTGAGCCATCCGTTGCGGCTACTTTTTCGGCAATCCGTTGACCGGGTTGCCCAGAAGCGGGGTGGACAGCACGTAGATGCCGTGGTTGGAGAAAGCCCACACGAGGTTGCGATCCCACTCGACGAAAATGCTGTGCACCGGATTGGAGTGCTCGCTCTGCTCGAAGCCGCTGCCGTCGTTGCTCAAGTATTCGCCGGACATTTTTGGCACAAAGTAAGCGCCAATCGTCGGTTTGTTCGGGTCTTTCAGGTCAAAGACTTGCACGCCTGCGTTGTAAAAGGCGTACGGCATGACCGTTTGGCTAGGCGTGCCCGGCTGAATCGCCGCGTAGCCGCTGCGCTTCGGTCCGAAGCTGCCGCGACGCTGGCAGTAGTCTGTGAACGGAGCGTCGCTTGGCGGCGTAGGCCGTGGCAAGGTCATGGCGATTTTCGGTTTCAGCGGGTCGCGAACGTCGATCGCATAAATTTCCTTGTACGGCTCGTGGCAGTCTTCGCCAAGCGGGTAGCCGCTGTAATAGACCATTCCGGTCGTCTCTACTTTGGTCACATCGATATTGTCGCCTTCCGTACCGCTCACACTCATCGGCATGTCGATATGGGATACGGCTTTCATGTTGTTCGGATCGCTGATGTCCACTACCCAGAAGCCGTAGCCGCCCATCGCTGCATAGCCGTACTTGCCGCCCTGTTCAACCGGCTTCGGAATGAACAGCGGCATTCTCGCGCCCATCCAGGTCGTCTTGTTGCCTGCACGCGGGTTTTTGTTGTACTCGGCTTCTTCCCCTTTGCGCTGTCCAGGCACCCACCATGTATCCAGACGTTTTGGCTTGGTCGGATCGGAGACGTCAAAGGCCAATTGTCCTGCGGAGTACAGATAGCTTTTGTACTCGGTATTGGAGAAGCTGTCGTCCGGCGCTCCGGCGATAAACAAATATTTGTCGCCGTTATACACAGGCACATCCAGACCGCCCGAGCCTTGCTGTACGGCATCGCCAGGCTTCGCCTTCGGGTCAAGCGCCGTTTCGGAGAGTAGCTTCCAATCGGTAAACAGCGGGCTGGTTACTTCATAAATCCGGAAGCCGCGCAGCATTTCGCGTTTTTTGATCGCTTCCACTTCTTCGGGATTGGTGTATTTGTTGGACAGTACACCGTAGCGCGGCACTTCGTAAACTTGCACAGCGATCAGCTTGCCGAGTTGTTTGTTGTACTTGATCGTCATCGGTCCAAACTGGTGTTCTACTTTGGTGTCAAAGTTTTTGTACGCGATGCGCTTGGCATTGCGCGGATCAGTAATATCGTACACGTTGTACATCGTCGTTTCGTAGTCGTACAAATAGCGGCGGCCATTCAAGTCAAAAGTGGCTTGCCAGCTGTGGCCCCACCCTGCCACGTACGGGTAAAATCCTTCGACTTTCATGTTTTTGATGTACTGGTTTTGATCCAAATAAGGCAAGCTTCCATTGAACGGCTGCGGCCCTTCGTTGTCCGGCGAAGCAGCCGGATGCTTGAACTTGCCTGTTTTGACATCGTATCCCCACGTACCAGCCGCAGGCTCCGCCGGTTCGCCAGGGAGCAGCTTGTGCTCTGCTTTTGGATACGGCGGCGGCGCATCAGGCGCATTCACATTCAGTCCGGTACGCGGAGCGGTAAAGCTGTTTGACTGAGCCTCTCCCGCAGCATTTACGGCTGTCAACGGGATGAGCGAGCCTACCGCGAGCGCAGTGGCAAGCCATGCACTGACGACTCGCTTTGTCTGCTTGTTCTTCATCGAATTTCCCCCCTACCTTTTCTCTCAACGTTTTATGAAAGTCTGGATGTTACGATGGGATGTCTTTCTTGTCGCTTGCGCCTTGCTTGCCCATGTTGACGGACGCTTCATAGGCAGCCGGGTTTGCCTTTTTCCAGATGAAGTAGGCGATCGTGATGAGCAGCAAAAGCGGGAAGCCCATAGTCAAGGTGTCCTTAAATTCCGGCTGGAACCAGGTCGAGAGTACGACGCAAGCCAGTAAAACAGCTCCGATAATCGTCAAGTACGGGAAGCCGATCATTCTCACTGGCAGTTTGCGACCGCCCATTTCCTCCCATTTGCGGCGGAAAAACAAGTGGGTGACAAAGACCATGAACCAGGCGAACATGGCACCGAAGCTGGAAAGGGAGATCATCACGACGAACGACTGGTCAGGTGCGACGATGTTGATAATCGAGGCGATGGCAATTCCGATGGTGGACAGCGCCAGCGCTTTGACCGGAACGCCTTTTTTGCTCAGCTCTCCGAGTTTGGCAGGAGCGAAGCCTGCGCGGGACAAGGAAAATACCATGCGGGTAGAAATGTACAGCTGGCTGTTCATCGCAGACAGGGCAGCCGTGAGCACGACGAAGTTCATGATGCCAGCCGCGCCCGGAATATTGATAATTTGAAATACTTTGACAAATGGACTCGCATCACTTCCGGCATTTTGCCAAGGAACGATCATCAGCATCAAAGCGAGCGTCATGATGTAGAACAGGACGAGACGAACGACTGCCGACTTCAACGCCATCGGAACCGCTTTTTCCGGTTCTTTCGCTTCTCCAGCACTGACCGCGATCATTTCAATGCTGAGATAGCTGAACAAGGAGATGAAAATGGCGATCCACATGCCCCACATGCCATTCGGGAAAAAGCCTCCGTTGTTCGTGAAGTTTTGCGGGCCGATCTCCGGGTTCGCGCTACCGCCGAATACGACATAAGCTCCGAATACGATAAACAAAATAATGGCAGCGACTTTAATCATAGAGAACCAGTATTCGACGGTACCGAACAAATTGACACTGGTAGCGTTTACATAAAGCAGAACGGCTGAGAAGATGAGAATCCAGATGATGCCTGGAACGTCAGGGAACCAGTATTTCATGTAGACAGACATCGCAGATACTTCGGTTCCTATCGCGCAGACCAGACTGAACCAGTACGCGTAGCGGACGGAAAAGCCTGCCCACGGACTCACGTAACGCTCCGCATGGGCGCCAAACGAGCCTGTCGTCGGATGAGCTACCGTCATTTCCGCGAGGCAGCCCATCAGCAGCAGTGCGATCACGGCCCCGATCAAATAGCTGACAATTACGCTCGGTCCGGCAAAGCCAATCGCCATCCCGCTTCCCAAAAACAACCCCGTACCGATTGCGCCGCCGATGGCAATCATGGCGAGCTGGCGGGTGGTTAACCCGCGCTGCAGCCCTTTTTCACGTTCCATGATGTCTTGAAATTGATTTTGATTTGCCAAGTGCACTCACTCCTTTAACCAAGCGCTTAGGCGACAACCCCGCGCTTGTTTTCGAATTTTTCGTAGCGCTTTTCTTGCATGATCGCTTTTAACACTTGCACGCTTTCCCAGACTTCGCTGTACGTCGTGTAGAAGGCAACCGGAGCCAGGCGAATGATGTTCGGCGCGCGGAAGTCCGGAATGATCCCGCCCTCTTTCAACGCCTTGCAAATTCGCACCGCTTCTTCGTGTTCCAGGCTGACGTGACCGCCGCGGCGTTCGTCCTCTGTCGGATTCGCTACGGTAAAGCCCATGCCAGCCAGCTCCACTTCCATCAAATCCATCATGTATCTCGTAAGCTTGAGCGACTTTTCGCGGAGCTTCTCGATCGGCACTTCCTGGAACATTTCCAGCGAACCGAGCAGCGGTGCGACGCTTAGCATGTTCGGCGTTCCCAATTGATAGGCACCAGCCGTCTCGCAGACGTCCAGCGTATGTTCCATATCGAACTGTTTGTCTTTTTTCGAGCTGTACCAGCCTGTCAATCCCGGTACTCTGCCAAAATGCTTGCGGTTGACATACAGGCTTCCTACGCAGCCAGGGCCGCCGTTCAGGTACTTGTAGTTGCACCAGTAAGCGAAATCCACTTCCCACTTGCTGAAGTAGTGCGGGATGGCTCCTACCGAGTGGCAGCCGTCAAAGCCGATCAGGATGCCTCTCTCGTGAGCTGCTTTGGTCAGACGTTCGATATCGAGCAGTTGTCCGCTGCGGTAGAGCACAGTCGGCAAAATGACGAGTGCGACTTCCTCTGTCATCGCGCTGATAATGTCGTCTTCTTCAATGAGACGGCCGTCCCGGGAAGCGATGCGAACCAGCTGTTCATCCGGATTCAAGCCGTGCAGTTTGATTTGGCTTTGCAGGGCGTAAATGTCGGTCGGGAAGTCAAGCTCTGTCGCAATGATTTTCGTTCTTTTCCCTTGCGGCTGATAAAAAGTCGCTGCCAACTGATGCAAGTTGACGGTGGTAGAACCAGTCACAATGACTTCCTCCGGTTCAGCCCCGACGAGCGACGCACTCATTTCCCCCAATTTTTCTGGCAGGAAAAACCACGGATGCTGTCCTGTCGTCCAACCGTCAATGCCAAGCTCTTTCCAAGAAAGCATGATGTCCTGCAAGCTTTTCTCTGCTCGTTTTGACATAAGTCCCAGCGAATTGCCATCCAGGTACATGGCAGGCAGCAAGTAAAACTCTTCGCGGTATTTTGTCAACTCGTCCTGGGCATCCAGCTGTTGGGCGTAGCTTTGTGTTAGTGGGATAGATGATTGAGACATGAGTGACCTCCTTGATTTTCCGTTACAGGGAACGGGATTGTTCTTTTGTGACTCCCCCCGCGCCCCAGTGGGAAGGGGGAACCTCTGTTACCAGTACACGGACTTGCTCCGGCTTCACCTGCAAGCTATCTGTGATGGCTTGAGTAACGCCCTCAATCATTTGTCTGATCTGTTCTTTGTCTCGGCCTTCCAGGATGGACACCTGTACGATTGGCATGAACATCACCTCTGTCTTTTCAACAAGCTGTAAAGCCGCTGCCTCGGTTGACTATGTTGCCGGTCTACGCCTGGCAGCCGAAGGAGACACTGCCCAAACCGTCGACCGTCACGGTAATGACGTCACCCGGTTCAAAGGCAATCGCTTCTGTGATCGCACCGGACAACACAATCTGGCCTTTTTTCAAACCAAGTCCGCGCTCGCCCAGCTTGTTGACTGCCCAGGCCATTGCCGCTGCCGGCGATCCCAGCACGGCCGCTCCGGAGCCTGTCGTCTGAGTCACGCCATTTTTGCTCATGACCACACCTGTTAACGCGAGATCAAATTCGTGGGGCGATACCCATTTGCTGCCTACCAGAAAAGCGGAAGAAGAGCAATTGTCCGCCACGACATCCGGGAGGGTGAAACGGAAATTTTCATAGCGGCTGTCGATGATTTCGATGGCTGGCGCGACATAGCGCGTGGCGCGCAGCACATCTTCGGCCGTCACGGCTGTTCCCGCCAAATCTTCGCCCATGAGAAACGCGATTTCCGGCTCTGCCTTGGGATGGATGAAGCGTTGGCAGGAAAGCGGCTCCCACTCCAGCGCGAGCATCCCGTCTGTCAGGTAGCCGTAAATAGCTTCGTGCACCCCCATCATTTGCTGCTTGGCCCTGCTGGTCAATCCCAGCTTCAAGCCGATGCAGCGCTCACCATCAGCTTCCATTCGCGCAATCAGCTGCGCTTGAATCTCATAGGCAGTCTCGATGGGCAAGTCAGGGTACTTCGCCGTCAGCTTTTCCACCTCACGCCGTTCCCGTTGTGCCCTAAGTAAATATTCGACCAGCTCGCTTTGCACTTCCTGCGTCACTGTCATCTGTCATCCCCCTGCCTTTTGCAACTTCGCCAGTTCAGCCGCGACATCGATGATCATGTCTTCCTGTCCGCCGACGGCTTTGCGCCTGCCTACTTCCAGCAAAATGTCGCGCGGATCGACGCCAAACCGTTTTCCCGCCCGCTCTGCGTGCAAAAGGAAGCTGGAGTAAACTCCGGCATAGCCCATCACGAGGCTGCCCTTGCGGATTTCCTGGGAGTGCGGCATGATCGGGCCAACGATCTCTTCGGCGACGTCCATCAGTTTGTACAAATCAATCCCGATGTCCATTCCCATGCGATCCAGCACCGCAATCAACACTTCCGTCTGTGCGTTGCCCGCTCCGGCTCCCAGACAGCGGAGACTGCCGTCAATCCGGGTCGCCCCTTCCTCCAGCGCAACCAAAGTGTTGGCGATCGCCACCGACAAGTTGTTATGCGCGTGAAAGCCGATTTCGATGTCCAGCGATTGGCGCAGCGCGCGAATGCGTTCCCGTACCTGATCAGGCAAAAGCGCTCCCGCCGAATCGGTCACGTATACCGCCTCGGCACCGTAGCTCTGCATCAGCTTCGCTTGCTCGACCAGCTTTTCGACCGGGGCAGAGTGGGCCATCATCAAGAAGCCGCACACTTCCATTCCCAGCTCGCGCGCAATGTGAATGTGCTGCGCAGATACATCGGCTTCCGTCACATGGGTCGCTACCCGAACCAGTCCCGCCCCGCGGTTTTGCGCTTCCTTCAGTTCATGTACCGTACCGATGCCCGGTATGAGCAACACCGCGACTTTCGCTTGTTTGCACGAAGCAACTGCCGCTTCAATCAGTTCCATCTCACCGACGAGAGAGCGTCCGTACTGGATCGTCGAACCGCCCAGACCGTCTCCGTGGCTGACTTCGATGTAAGGGACGCCTGCATCGTCCAGCCCTTTGGCGACAGCCTGCACCTGCTCGCGCGTGAACTGATGGGCAACGACGTGGCTGCCGTCGCGCAAGCAAACCTCTGTTATTTTGATTGGTTTATCGCTATTCCGTTCCAAGGCTAACCCCTCTCCCATCCAAAAGATGACGGGCGACCTCTTCTCCCACCCGCACGGCCGCAGCCGTCATGATGTCCAAATTGCCTGCGTAAGGCGGGAAATAATCTCCTGCACCCTCGACCTCCAGGAACACGGTTACGCGATTTTCTTCAAACAGCGGTTCCTGCTTCAATCGGTAGCCAGGAACGTACTGTCTCACTTGCTCGACCATTTCCGCAATCGACTGGCGGATCGCCGCCTGATCCATCTGCTTGACTTCGCAATACACCGTGTCGCGCATCAAAATGGGCGGTTCCGCAGGATTGAGGATGATGAGCGCCTTGCCTTGATCCGCTCCCCCGACTTGCTCCAGCCCTTGGCGAGTCGTCACGGTAAACTCGTCGATATTGGCACGCGTTCCCGGGCCTGCGCTTTTGCTGGCAATCGTCGCCACGATTTCCGCATAGCTGACATCGGCTACCCGGTTGATCGCATAGACGATCGGGATCGTCGCCTGACCGCCACAAGTGATCATGTTGACGTTGGCTGTTTCTTTTTCCAGCTGCTCCTGCAGATTTACCACCGGACAGACGAAGGGGCCGCGAGCTGCCGGAGTCAGGTCAATCGCTACCTTGCCCAGCTCCTTCAGCGCTTTTGCGTGACGCACGTGCGCTTTTGCCGAGGTGGCATCAAACACGATCTCCGCCATGTCAGGCTGATCCGCAATCGCCTGTATCCCGTTGGCAAATACCGCATATCCCCGCTCTTTTGCCCGCTGTAAACCATCCGAGTCGGGATCAATCCCGATGACGGCTGCGATCTCGATTTCCCTGCTTCTCTCCAACTTGTACATCAGGTCGGTCCCGATGTTTCCTGAACCCAAGATGGCCGCCTTGATTTTTCTCACAGTATGTCTCCTCTCTAACGAAACGTCACGGTTACGGCACCCAATGCGCCAAAGCTGGCCATGACGACATCTCCCTTTTGAACAGCGACAGCAGCAGACAGCGCTCCCGGCAAAATCAGTTCACCCGCCTTCAGGCTGATGCCAAATTCATGCAGCTTGTTTGCCAGCCAGGCCACTGCGTGCGCCGGATGACCGAGCGCCGCTGCTCCTGCTCCATTTCCCACTTCAAGCCCATTTTTGTACATCGCCATTCCCACGCTGCGCAAATCCAGACCCGCCAGGCGCGTGCGCTGATCGCCGACCACGACAAGCGCCGAGGAACCGTTGTCCGCTACCGTATCGACGAGCTTGATCTTCCAGTCGGCAATCCGGCTGTCGATGATCTCCAGCGTCGGCACCACATATTCGGTCGCCATCAGCACGTCGAGATAGTTGACGTTTGGCCCCTGCAAATCCGCTCCGAGCACGAAGCCGATCTCCGCCTCCACTTTCGGAAGCAAAAGCCTGTTCACCTCGACAGTCCCGTTGTTTGACACCAGCATGTTGTCGAGCAAATGACCGTAATCCGGCTCATTCACACCGAGCATCCGCTGCATCGCCAGGCTGGTCAGCCCGACTTTTTTGCCGATGACTGCCCGACCGCTGTCGAGCTTTTTCTCCAACACCTTGAGCTGGATGCGATACGCATCGCTTGCCTCCAAGCCTGCAAAGCGTTCCGTTATCGGCGCCACTGGCTGGCAGCTTTGCTCGGCCGCCAGCAGTTCTTGCGCGATTGTCTCCACTAAGCTCCCCATCTTCTGACCACCTTTCGACTCTCCCCGCTGCCTACAGCTTCATCGTCACGGTTTTGGCTTCGGTATAAAATTCAAAGCTGTGGCGTCCGCCTTCCCGGCCGATTCCACTTGCCTTGGACCCGCCAAAAGGCGTGCGCAGGTCGCGGACGTACCAGCAATTGATCCACAACAAGCCCGAGTTGATGCCTGCCGCGACGCGGTGCGCCCGGCGCAAGTCGTTCGTCCAGACCACCCCTGCCAGTCCGTAGATGGAATCGTTGGCGATCCGAATCGCGTCTTCTTCTGTTTTGAACGGGATGACGACCAGTACCGGGCCGAAAATCTCTTCCTGGGCCACCCGCATTTTGTTATCGACATCGTACAGGACGGTCGGCTCGTAAAAATTGCCTTTGTCCAGGCCCGCTACGCGCTTGCCGCCATGTGCCAGCTTCGCCCCTTCGGCCAAGCCAATCTGCACGTACTCATCGACGGTTTCCAGATGGCTTTTGGAGACGAGCGCGCCCATGTCTGTGTCTGGAGCCAGCGGATCGCCGACTTTGATCTTCTGCACGGCGGCCACGAACTTTTCCAAAAATTGCTCGTACACCGTCTCTTGCACCAAAAGTCTGGAGCCAGCCAGGCAAATCTCGCCCTGATTGCGGAAAATCGCCTCTACGGAGCCTTTTACCGCTTCGTCCAGGTCCGCGTCCGCAAACACGATGTTCGCCGATTTTCCGCCCAGCTCCAAAGAGACGGGAATCAGCTCGGCGGCTGCGTTTTTCATGATCGTTTTGCCTGTCGTCGTCTCGCCGACAAACGAGATGCGGCGCACATGCGGGTTGGTGGTCATGGCCGTCCCGACCGTTCCGCCTGGTCCCGTCAAAATATTCAGAACGCCAGCAGGAAGGCCAGCTTCGTTGGCGATCTCACCGAGCATGAGTGCCGACAAGGGCGTATACGACGCCGGTTTGACCACGACGGTATTGCCTGCCGCCAGCGCCGCAGAAGCTTTCCACGTCATCTGCATGAACGGCAAATTCCACGGGATGATCAGGCTGGTCACGCCTGCCGGAGCGTATTTGGCGTACGACATGAAGTTGCCTTTGTCGTAGTGCTCATGGTGGACATACTTCGCCATTTCCGCAAAGAACCGCAGGTTTTGCGCCGCTCGCGGGATATCGAAGCCAAGGCTTTCCTTGATCGGTTTGCCGACGTCGAGCGTTTCGACTGTCGCCAGCTCTTCCACGCGTTCCATCACCAGATCAGACATCCGGCACAAAATTTCCGCGCGTTCCTCGGCCGATTTTTTGCTCCACACGCCGCTCTCAAAAGCAGCCTGTGCTACTTCAATCGTCCTGTTTGTATCGTGTACGTCTGCGCAAGCCACTTCCGCCAGCTTCTCGCCCGTGGCCGGATTGATCGTGTCAAACGTTTCGCCGGACTGCGCATCGACGTACTCGCCGTTGATAAACAACTTGGCATTTTTCACGTGAATGCTGTTCATAGTTCCCTCCTGCCTAGTCCTCGATCTCCAGTACCATCTCGATTTCAACTGCCGTATTGTTCGGAAGCTGGGCCATGCCTACCGCAGAGCGACCGTGCTTGCCCGCCTCGCCAAAGACGGCAACCAACAGATCGGAAGCACCGTTCATCACTTTCGGCTGGTCGGTAAACTCTTCCGTCGAATTGACAAATCCCAATATTTTGACGACTCTTTTCACTTTTCCCAGATCGCCAAGCTCCGCCTTGACCGCTGCAAGCACGTTCAGCATGGACTGACGGGCTGCCAGGTAGCCTTCCTCGACGGTCAAGTCTCTTCCCAGCTTGCCTTTGTACTGATCCACTCCCTGTCCTGCCGTAAACAACAGATTGCCTGTGCGGACGCAAGCTACGTAGTTGCCCACTGGCGTACGGAGCTGCGGAAGCGAAAGCTGCAAGGCAGCAAGATTTTCCTCCGGTGTCTTTGTCTGTTCTCCCACTCCTACCTCTCCTCTCACACTTTCAAAAATCTCAATGCATTGCCGCCGAGCATGGCGACTTTTTGTTCTTCTGTCAGCCCTGGCGTCTCGTCGATGACTTTGCCCGGCGGAAGCTCGCGCAGCAAGAACGGATAGTCGGTGCCCATGACGATTTTTTCGTGGCCGAACCTTTCGATCAAAAGCCGGATATTCAACGGCTCGTAGTTCAGCGAGTCGAAGTAAAAGTTTTGTGTGTAATGACCCGGCGGATGCTCCGTCACGCGCAGGTGCGGCCACACGTTCCAGCCTTGGTCGAGACGCGGCAGGATGTACGGAAAAGAACCGCCGCCGTGCGCAAAGCAGACGCGCAAATTCGGGAATTTCTCGATGACCCCGCCGCCGACCAGACTCGCTGCGGCAAGCGCGGTTTCGCTCGGCATTCCGACGGTGTACATGAAGTTGTGGCGCGGCATCCGCTCCCGACCCAACGTCTCCCACGGGTGGACAAACAGCGGCACGTCCCACTTCTCGCACATCTCAAAAAACGGCAGGAAGGCTGGATCGTCGAGGTTTTGCCCGTTGATGTTCGAACCGATCTCGATCCCTTTCAGCCCTAGTTGATGAATGCAGCGATCCATCTCGCGAATCGAGCTTTCCACATCTTGCAAAGGAACGGTTCCGAGTCCGATGAACCTGTCGGGATATTGACGCACTGTATCGGCGATAAAGTCGTTTTGCAGGCGGGCCATCGCTTCTGCCGCCTCGCTCGGCGCCCAATAGGAAAAGGTGACGGGAATCGGCGAGAGCACTTGCATGTCCACGCCTTCCGCGATCATGTCCGCGATCCGCTTTTGCGGGTCCCAGCACTGATCGGTAATCTCCCGAAACAGCTTTCCGCCGACCATGATGTTCGCTCCGCACGAGCATGTCGGCTGCAGGGTCGGCCAACGCTCTCCGCCGTATTTTTGCGAAAAGTCAGGCAAATCTGCCGGGATGATATGCGTGTGAAAATCTATTCTGGCTGCCATTCTTTCACTTCCTCCGACGCTACATGACCGCAGTTTTTGCATGTGCGCAAATCTTCGCTACCGTTGAAAGTATGGATCGCTTCTTTCACCTGTTTTTCGATATCTGTCAGCTGCACGCGGGTGCGGTGCATCTCCTGGTCGCACTTCTCGCAAAACCAGACGAAATCTTCCAGCTCGCCTTCATCCCGGTTGCGCTCGATGACCAACCCGATCGTGTCTGCTACACGGTGCGGGGAATGCGGAACATTCGCTGGCAACAGGAACATTTCTCCCTCGCGTACCGTGATGACCTCGCGCTTGCCTTCGGCGTTGATGATTTCCACGTAGCAGTCGCCCTTCAGCTGATAAAAAATTTCCTCGGACGGATCGACGTGGAAGTCGCGGCGTTTGTTTGGCCCGCCCAGCACCATCATCATCAGTTCGGCGTCCTTCCAAACGACTTTGTTGTTTACAGGCGGTTTCAGGCTGTCTTTATTCTCATCGATGAACTTCCAAATATTTATTGGTTTTGTGATAGTGCTCATATCGGACACGCTCCTTTTCGTATTTGAAAAATGATTCTCTCACCAATTGCAGGAGGTTTGAGTATGGTTGGCGAATGGTTCTCAGATAGACTTCTCTTTGTGGTGTTTTCGGCTGGCCGCTTGAAAACTGCTCCAACAAGGGGGAAGTCTCTTTTTGTTGCCCATCAGCCTCGATACCCAAACCGTCTGGAAACCGCCAGCGCAGCTTGCTTGACTTCGTGAATAAACGTCGCCATTTTGTCGTCGGAGAAGCGATGTTTGGGACCGGCGCAGCTTATGGAGGCGATCACTTTCCCTTCATGGTTGAAAATCGGCGCTGCCACGCATTTCAGGCCGATCTCGATCTCTTCGTCGTCGATGGCGTACCCTTGCTCGCGAATTTTGCCCAGCTCTTGCTTGATCGCGTCCGGATCAGTCAGCGTAAACGGCGTGAATGCCGTCATCTCCGCTTCTTGCAAAATGCGATCCACGGTCGCCTCATCCAAGTAAGCGAACAGCGCTTTCCCTACCCCTGTGCAATACATGGGAGCGCGCTTCCCCAGCATGGAGTACATCCGCAGGGCAGCAGGCCCTTCCACTTTTTCCACGTACACCACTTCGTCCTTGTCGAGCACGACCAGGTGAACCGTCTCTTGCAATTTCGCGACCAACTCTTGAATGATCGGGTAGGCGAGATTGCGCAGCTCCATGCCGCTGCCAACCAGGTTCCCCAGCTCGAACAGACGCAGTCCGAGCTTGTACTTTTGATCGGTCGGCTTTTGCTCCAGGTACCCTCTGTGCTCCAAGGTTTTGATCAAGCCGTGAACCGTGCTCTTTGAGAGTTGCAGCCGATCACTGATCTCCTTGACGCTCAGCTCCTGCTGCGCGAGGGAAAACAGCTCCAAAATATCGATGGCTCGATCCACAGATTGGATAAACTTTTCGCTCATGATCCCTCCTGTTCGTTCGATATTATCGAACGACATTCGATAATGTTGATTACATTTTTTATTATAGGCTCGATTTCCCAAATGCGCAACATACAATTTAGAGTTTTCTGTCATTTATGCGTTTTCATTATGGGAAAACAAAAAAAGAACCTCGCGTCATTCGTTGCACACGAGGTTCTTGCCCTATTGTCTGCCGATCCAGACGACCAGCGCGATTTGCAATAGACAAAACAGTGGGACAAAAAACAGGAAGGAGGCATGCCGGGTTTTGTGGCGGTGCAACAGCATCCCCGCCAGTGCCCCCGGTCCTCCTCCGAGAAAAGCGACGAGCAGAAGGCTGGCCTCGGGAATCCGCCAGCTTTTCCTTTTTGCCAGACGCTTGTCCGTGTACATCAGAAACCAGGCGTAGCCGTTCACAATCAGAGCGCCCGCTGCCGTGACAAACGGCTCGAAGCTGAAATACCCTCCGAGCACCAGCAACCAGGCGAGCGCAAGCACCAGATTGCGATTGCGCCTGTGCGTTGCCACTTGTTCCAGTCTCATCGCTTATTCTCCTTTGGCCCGATACGCGCGATTGCTGATGATGAGCTTGCGCACGATCAACCAGGCGGCCAGTCCCACCACGACGACCAGCAACGCGTAAAACCCGTACTGGCGAATCATCCCGATAATCGCCTCTACGTTGTTTCCGAATACATAGCCGAGAAAGTAAAAAGCAATCGTCCAGACAAGTCCGATCGGATACGACAGCAAGGCATAGCGGCGGTACGTCATGCCTCCCAGCGCCACCAAATAAGGCACGACGTGGCGGACAACCGGAAAGAGATAGCTGATGCACAAGGCTGTCGTGCCGTATTTCTCCAGCAAGCCTGTCGATCGCTCTACAGCATGTCTCATCTTTTCGCTTTTGGACAGCCATTGCAAGATCGGCTTCCCAAAGTATTTTCCTAATAAAAAACCTATGGTCAATCCGGAAGCAACTCCCATGTACCCGGCCAAAAACGAGTAGAACGGGTCCAATAGGCCAATCGAGGCGAGAAAACCTCCCGTGGCGACGACCAGCTCATCCGGGATGGGCAAGCCGACAATCCCCAGCCAGAGCAGGAAAAAAATCGCAACGTAGCCGTATTGTTCGATGATTGACATCAGCAGGTTGATTTCCATGAGGCAAAATCCCCTATCTTTGCCACTGGCGGCAAAATTTCAGTCGACGGGCAGTGGCTGCGCGCAGTATGTGACTCTTAGTTATTACGTGTGAACATGCAAAAAGGTACTTGTCTATTTTGCAATAGATGAACCATTTTTATCAAGCGAAGAAATCATGGACAACTCGACGCGCCGATCAACCAAAGTGTTTGAGCGCCTCTCGCTTGCTCAGGTTCGACAGCACAGTCCTTTCTACAAAGCCACGCACTGCTTCGGGTTCTGTTTTAGCGTATTCCCTCAGGGACCAGCCTATCGCTTTTTGAATGAAAAATTGGTTGGACGCTGCACCCGACTCGATCAAGGAAAACAGCAGCTTTTGATCGGTCTTGGCCTTATAAGACAGCTGGAACAGGATCGCTGTTCGCGCAAGCGAGATGTCGTCTCCTTGCACCCACGCTGTCACATTCGGCCGGATCAGCTCGGGATAGAGGGAAAACAGCTTGCCTGTGGTATGAGCCGCCAAATAGTCGACCGTGTCCCACCACGACTTTGTAGTAATCCAGTGGACGATCCACGGCAGATGCTCAGGTGTCAGCTGCTTTTTTCGCTTCTCCAGCAAGTCCATCGCCACGTATTGATACTCGCGCTCAGCCAGCAGCGTGAACGGCAGAAGTGACGACAGCAAAATCGTTCGTTTCTTCTTTTTTATACGGATAGTATACGACAAGGGTAAAATCGCCTTCGATGATCTCTCCGGTTCTCATCCACTTCTCCACATCGAAGGTCACTTTCGCCGTTACGGTGTGCTTGAAGTAGTCTTTTTCCAGCGCAGCATGCGCGGCAAAGTCTTCGCGCAAACGGTCGCGCTGCTCGTAAACGGCAGCATACGTCAGCTGCATCGCTTCCTTGTCCATGACATCCTCCCACCACAGCTTGCGCGGGCGATGCTTCTGGTTGCGCAGGTAGTCGAATTTCATCAGGCTGAGCACGTGTTCCAGCCCTTCGACCTTTTGCTGCTCCAAAAAGGACTGCAAGCGAGTGAACAAATCTTCCAGCTGATGCCCGATGCGGCTCCAGCCTTGCTTTTCCCAATAGTCGCCAAACGTCTGGAAGAAGTCAAACGCCGTCTCGAACTGATTGGCCAAAAGCCATTCCAAGGTCAGATCCATCCGGTGCGCGTTCCAGTATTTCTCCAGCACGTCCTCCACCCGCTTGATCTTCTGCATATCCGCAAAAGACAGCACGTTGTTGCCCAAAATCTCGTAAGGCGCTTCATCCATAAACACATAGCCGTGTTGGGCAGCGCGCGCCCGCACTCCGGTTCCGCGCAGCATTTTCAAAAAGCCGAGCTGAAGCTCCTCCGGACGCAGGGCAAACACATCGTTGAACGTCTTGCGGAAGGAGTGATAGTCTTCCTCCGGCAAGCCCGCGATCAAATCGAGATGCTGGTCGATCTTCTTCGATTCCTTGATTTGCGTAACCGTTCTGGACAGACGGTCGAAGCGCTGGATGCGCTGCACCAGGCGGTTTGTTTCGTCATTGGTAGACTGGACGCCGATCTCGAAGCGGAAAATCCCCGGAGGCGCATTTTCCGTCAAAAAGTCCAGGACGTCCGCACGCAAAATGTCTGCCGTAATCTCGAACTGAAAAACAGTGCCGTTGTGATTGTCGATAAGGAACTGGAAAATCTCCAACGCATACTTTTTATTGATATTAAACGTACGGTCAACGAACTTAATCGTTTTGATGCCATGCTGAATCAATCGCAGCAAGTCTTCCTTCACCCGCTCCAGGCTGAAGTAGCGCACGCCATCTTCAATAGAAGAAAGACAGTACTGACACTTGAACGGACACCCCCGGGATGCCTCGAAATAGACGACGCGGTTGTTCAGTTCGTCGAGATGATCCACAAATGGCGACGGAATCGCATCCATCTCTTCAATCTGTGCTCTCGGCATGGAAAAGCGAACGTACTCGTCGTCGCGATAGGCGATTCCCGCTACATCCCGCAGGCGAGGAGGCTGACCGCTGTTTTTCGCCTCCTGATAGGTTTGCAGCAGCGCAAGAAAAGTCTGCTCCCCTTCTCCGATGGCGATGACATCAATCTCCGGATGCTTTTTCATCCATTCGTCCGCATCGTAAGTCACTTCCGGCCCTCCGAGAATCACTGGAACATCGGGACATATTTTTTTCAATGTGCGGATCACGTCCAACGTCTCGCGAATGTTCCAGATATAACAGGAAAAGGCGACGAGGTCGGGCTGTCGCTTGTAGATGTCCGCCACGATGTTGAGCGTCACGTCGTTGATCGTATACTCCACCAGCTCGATGCCCGGAAAAGCTTCCTGGGCGTAGCTGCGCAAATAGCGCAAAGCCAGTGAGGAGTGAATGAACTTGGCATTTAAGGTCGATAATACAATCTTCATGAATGAGTCTACTCTCCTTGCACAATCCGGCCATGCCACCAACCATCTGTGCTGCGACAGTCGGTGGAAAACCGAGCGATTTCCTTTCGTAACAGTACCACACGAGACAAGAACACGGCAAATCCTGTTCTGATCAGCGATTCAACTCTCGCACGACATGCCCCAGTTCCGGCACGATCAGGCGATTCATCGCCAGCTTGACCGCACCTGTCGATCCAGGCGTGGAGAAGATCATTTTTCCTCCCCGGGTGCCCGCGACTGCGCGACTGAGCATGGCCGCCGATCCGATATCTTCCGTAAAGCTCAGCATCCGAAACAGCTCGCCAAAGCCGGGCATTTCTTTTTCCAGCAAGCCGCGCACCGCTTCGAACGTGTTGTCGCGCGGCGATATGCCTGTCCCGCCGTTGAGCAAAATGACCTGCACGTCTGGATGCGCCACTCCTGCTTCGATAGCTGCGATCACCTCGGCAGGCTCGTCCTTCACGATCTGGTACAGGGCAACGTGATGACCTGCTTCGCCCACCAGTTGCTTCATTAATTGTCCGCTCTTGTCTGTCTCTTCGGTTCGCGTATCTGACACGGTGATGACCATGCACGTTACGTGTTTGGGCGACAATGCCTTGTGCTCCTGTGTGCTCATTTTGCGTCCTCCCCTTTTCCTGCTGGCGCATTTTCTCTCATTCTACCATTTTCCCTCAATCCGGTACGGCTCAACCGCGCGATTTCCGTGAAAACCTCTCGACGTTTTTCACACTTCTGCTACCCGAGATGGCGCGGTTTTCGATATAATGCTGATGACAGCTATTTTCGACAGACAAGGAGGCGTCCCCGGATGGCAGAACGCCCATTTTTTTCGTTCCATTTTCACAAGCAATCCCACACGCCCATTTATGTGCAACTAGCCGAGCAACTGAAAACAGCTATTCTGCGCGGGGCCTTTCTTGTAGACGGTCAGCAGTTGATTTCCCTTCGCGATATGAAAACCGTCAGCGGCTGCTCGCTGGAAACCGTCAAAAAAGCATACGATCACCTCGCATTGGAAGGCTGGCTGGAGGCGGTGCACGGCAAAGGCTACTACTTGACGCAACTGGCAAAAGAAGCGCGTCTGGAAAGCCGCCTGCCGCTCACCGACATTCCGATCGCTTCGCTCGCCGACTCTTCTCCCCGCCCTGGCGAAGAGCTGGTCAAGCGACTGCGCGGCGCCTTTTACGAGAGCCTGGCCGTACTGGACGAACCTTCGGCGCAAAAGAAACTCCGCCGCGCCCAAGCCGCCAAAGTATTTGCTGACCACCTGAGCAGAAGAGGCTTGCCGCACTCCCCTGAACGCGTGCTGCTGTTCAACCGGAGTACGAGCGGGTTCGCCTTTCTCGCCCAGCGCATCATGAATCCGCGCGATGTCGTCTACGTGGAGGAATACAGCTACCCCGTCTTTTTGCGCTTGCTCAGTCAGTGCGGCATCACGGTGCGTCCGATTCGGCTCGACGACGAAGGAGTCAGCATAGAAGCACTCGATCAGGAACAGGAGCACTACCCGGCCAACTGGCTCTTGATCAATCCGCACTATCATTTTCCTACCGGGATCAGCTACTCGCTGAAACGCAAGGAAGAACTGCTTGCCTGGGCCGAACGCCACAGCGTGCGCATCGTGGAAAACGACCACTACGGCGACTTGTGGTTCGAGGAGCCGAGCAAGCCGATTTACGAGATGGCTTTTCAGCAAAAAAGCCCTGTCGACGTGTACTACCTGCACTCTCTGTCCAAGACGCTGGCGCGCGATCTGCAACTCGGCGTCCTGATGCTGCCTTCTGATTTTGCCGAAGAGGAGCTGGAGCGCTACAGACAGATTGTCTCGATGACAGGCGCGGAGCCGTCGCTCTTGGTCGTAGAGGCAGCCGTTACACTCCTCGGCGATCCCTGGTTTTACGAAAAGTATTTGCCGGATCACCGCGCTCTGTTCCAGTCCCGCTTCCTTAGGCTTTGGAAGGAAAAGCAGCAGGCTTTGCCGTCCCACGCCCGGATGTATCCGATTTCCGGCGGGCTGAATACGTGGATCGAATGGGGAAATCCGACTACGAACGCCACCGAGCTGGAAGAGCGGGTCGTAACCATCTTGCGGGAAGAAGGGCTTGAGCTTACGTGCGGCCATGCTTTTCGGGTAGCTGACGAGCCTGACGACACCAAGCGCCGCCCTGCTGTCCGGTTTCCGCTCGCCCCGCTGGAGGAGCGCGAACTGAAGCACTGGCTGCATCGCCTGGGGGCCGCCCTTTTGCGGTAATTTTTTCAGGGGAAACGCCATACTAAGGAAATACCGAGCTTTTCTCGCATCAAACCATTCACAATCGTATAAAGAAGTCGAGGTATGACCTACATGATCAGAAAATGGACTGACAAGCTACAGCTTGATCCCCCGAAAACACTCGTCCTTGGGTTCGCCCTGATTATCCTTCTCGGCACATTCCTGTTGACCCTGCCGAGCGCTACCGTCAACGGACAAGGACTGCCGTGGCTTGATTCTCTGTTCACCGCCACTTCGGCCACCTGCGTGACAGGTCTGGTCGTCGTGGACACCGGAACGACCTTTACGACTTTCGGTCAGATGGTCATCCTCTCGCTTATCCAAATTGGCGGTCTTGGCTTCATGACCGTCGCCACTTTCTTTTCCTTGATCATGCGCAAAAAAATCTCGTTGCGCGAGCGGCTGATCTTGCAAGAGTCGCTGAACCAGATGACGATGGAAGGCGTCGTCCGTCTGGCCAAAATGATCCTGATTTTCACCGCGCTGGCAGAGCTGATCGGCGGGGTTTTGCTTTCGATCCGGTTCGCCTTCGACTTTCCTTTGCCAAAAGCGATCTACTTTGGCTTTTTTCACGCCATCTCCAATTTCAACAACGCCGGCTTTGACTTGATGGGCGACTTCGCCAGCCTGACGGGCTATGTAGACGATCCGCTCGTCACGCTCGTCGTATGCTTATTGATTATTCTCGGCGGGATTGGCTTTATCGTCGTCAGCGATCTGTACGAATATCGCCATACGCGCCGCCTGTCGCTGCATACCAAAGTCGTCCTGTCCACGACTGCCCTCTTGGTGCTGGGCGGTACGGTGCTGATCTTCATTTTGGAGTATACGAACCCGAAAACGTTGCAGCCGCTCTCCATGCTCGGAAAAGTGCTCGGCTCGCTCTATCAGTCTGTGACGGCGCGAACGGCCGGGTCGAACACGCTGAGCATCGGCGACATGCGCCAGTCTTCGCTGTTCCTGATCATTTTGCTGATGTTCATCGGGGCTTCTCCCGGTTCCACCGGGGGCGGGATCAAGACGACGACGTTTGCCACGCTCATCGGTGCGGTCATCGCCCAGATCAAAGGGAAGGAAGACGTCATCTTTTTCCGGCAACGCATTTTGCCGCACATGATTTACAAGTCGCTGACCGTGACCATGACCGGGTTGTTCATCGTCATGGCCGTCACGATGGCTCTGTCCATTACGGAAGCAGGCGCACGTTTTGAAATGATTTTGTTCGAAGTCACGTCCGCTTTCGCCACGACCGGGTTATCGATGGGGCTGACCCCCAGTCTCTCCCCGATCGGCAAAACGCTGATCATTTTGACGATGTTCGCAGGACGGGTCGGGCCGCTGACGATCGCATTCGCGCTGGCCCAACGCAGGCAGAAAGAATACTTCCGCTATCCAAAAGGCAAAATCACGATCGGTTGAATGAACGAACGAAAACCCTGCCAGTTGTCCATTGGGACGCTGCGGCAGGGTTTTTCATCTTTTTCGTGCTTTTGCTTACTTATGCTGCAACTGTTTGGACAGCTCGTCGCGAACCAGTTGGCCCATTGCCACGGTGCCAATCGCTTTGCTCGGATCTGCTGCGATATCGCCTGTGCGGTGTCCGGCCTCAAGAACGGCCCACACGGCATTCTCGACCGCTGCCGCAGCCTCATCCATGCCGAGCGAGAGGCGAAGCATCATCGCTACGGAAAGAATCGTCGCCAGCGGATTGGCAATGCCTTTTCCGGCAATATCAGGCGCGGAGCCGTGCACAGGTTCGTACAGACCGAAGCTTCCCGCTGCCAGACTGGCAGAAGCGAGCATTCCGATCGATCCGGTCAGCATAGCCGCCTGATCGCTCAAAATGTCTCCAAACATGTTTTCCGTCACGATGACGTCGAACTGCTTCGGTGCGCGAACAAGCTGCATCGCGCACGAATCGACCAGCTGATGCGACAGCTCCACGTCAGGATAGTCGGCTGCAACGCGTTCGGCTACTTTGCGCCAGAGGCGGGAGCTTTCCAAGACGTTCGCTTTGTCGACGGAGACGAGACGTTTTTGACGCTTGCGGGCGATATCGAAGCCCACGCGGATGATTCGCTCCACTTCGGCTTCGTTGTAGATGCACTGATCTTCCGCTACTTCTCCGTTCGGGCCGTCGTAGCGCTTTTTCTCCCCGAAGTAAATGCCGCCAGTCAGCTCGCGCACGACAATCAGGTCTACGCCGGAAACCACTTCAGGCTTGAGCGAAGAGGCGTCGACGAGCGAGCTGTGCATGGTCGCCGGGCGAATGTTGGCAAACAATCCAAGCGCTTTGCGAATGCCCAAAAGGCCAGTTTCCGGGCGCAGATGTCCCGGGTTTTGATCCCACTTCGGTCCGCCTACTGCGCCAAGCAGCACAGCGTCAGCTTGCTTCGTCAATGTGATGGTTGCTTCCGGCAAAGGAGTTCCGTCCGTGTCGATGGCAATTCCACCGATTCGGCCTTCCTCGCACGTAAATGTAACGCCTTCGCGCTCTCCTACAAGCTGAAGGACTTTGACTGCTTCCTGCATGATCTCCGGTCCGATACCGTCACCAGGAAGAACGGCGATGCGATAGTTTTTCTTCATCGTTTATCCCGCATTTCTTTTCTGTAATGGTTTTTCGTTCCTTGCTGGTTCCTGTTCCTATCCAATACGCTTTCTTTCTAGTTCACAGCCACTGGTACCGATTCCCCGCGACGCTCCAAAATTTTGTTGATGGCGCGTATATAGGCAATCGCGCTCGCTTCCAGCACGTCCGTACTGACTCCACGGCCCGTAACCGTCAGCTCGCCCTGTTGCAGACGGACATACACTTCGCCGAGCGCATCCTGGCCATGCGTAACCGAAAGAATTTTGTAGTCAATCAAAGTGACTTCTTCTCCAGTCGCACGGTCGATCGCTTTGTAGATCGCATCGACGGAACCATTGCCAATCGCTGCTTCTTCTACGACCGAATCGTCAGCCCGCTTGAGACGAACGCTGGCGGTCGGCACGGAAATGTTGCCGTAGGCGAGTTGAACCGATTCCAGCTGGAACGCTTCCTGGCCGCGAACGATTTTGGTATCGATCAAGGCAAGAATGTCGTCGTCCGTAATTTCCTTTTTCTTGTCGCACAATGCTTTGAATGCGGCAAAAGCGGCGTTTACTTCCTCTTGGTCGAGGTGGTAGCCCAGTTCCACCAGCTTTTCCTTGAAGGCGTGACGGCCCGAGTGCTTGCCGAGAACCAGTTTGTTTGACTTGAAGCCGACCGACTCTGGACGAATAATCTCGTAGGTGGTAACTTCCTTCAAAACGCCATCCTGATGGATACCGGATTCGTGCGCAAAAGCGTTCGCTCCTACGACGGCCTTGTTGCCCGGCACGATCATTCCCGTCAAACGGCTCACCAGCTGGCTGGTCCGCGCGATTTCCTTCAAGTGCAGCTTGGTTGTCGCCTGGTAGTAATCTTTGCGAGTCTCAAGAGCGAGCGCGACTTCTTCCAAGGCAGCGTTGCCGGCGCGTTCACCGATCCCGTTGATCGTGCCTTCCACTTGGGTCGCCCCGCCTTCTACTGCTGCCAAACTGTTCGCGACAGCCATTCCCAGGTCATCGTGGCAATGACAGCTCAGGCGGATTCCGTCTGTAGCCGGCACGCGCTTTTTCAACTCGCGGAAAATGTTTCCGTACTGATAAGGCGTCATGTAGCCAACCGTGTCCGGAATATTGACAGTCGTAGCCCCAGCCTTGATGACTGCCTCCACTACCTCGGCCAAAAAGTCGATCTCTGTACGCGCTGCATCCTCGGCAGAAAATTGTACTTCCGTGAAATACTTTTTCGCATACGTGACTGCCTCCACCGCACGAGCAAGGACTTGCTCCTTGCTCATGTTCAGTTTGTACTGGCGGTGGATCGGAGAGGTTGCAAGAAAGACGTGGAGGGATGCGTTTTGCGCGTTGCGCAGCGCTTCGTACGCCTTATCCATGTCGTCTTTGACGGCACGTGCGAGACTTACGATGGTGGAGTTTTTCACCCGCTTCGCCACTTCGGCCACAGACTTTTGGTCGCCCGGGGAAGCAGCCGCGAAGCCGGCCTCAATTCTGTTTACGCCCAGCTTTTCCAGTTGGAGGGCGATCTCCACCTTTTCGTTCGTGCTAATGTTGACGCCCGGAGACTGCTCCCCATCACGTAATGTCGTATCAAAAATCTCAATGGTCCGCATGAACTTTTCACCTCCACATTTTTTCCTACATTATATATGTCTCTTTGTAACGATCCTTATTGACCGATTTTCGCTTCTTCTTTTTTCGTGTCTTTGTTCAGCCAAGACATCATGCCGCGCAGTTGTTGACCTACTACTTCGATGCCGTGTTCTGCTTCCAGACGGCGGCGGGAAGTGAAGCCAGGGCGGTTCGCTTGGTTTTCCAAGATCCAGTTGCGAGCGAAAGTACCGTCTTGGATTTCAGCCAGCACTTTTTTCATTTCTTTGCGAGTCTCGTCTGTGATGATGCGGCGGCCTGTGCTGTAGTCACCGTATTCCGCTGTGTCACTGATCGAGTAGCGCATGCGAGCCAGACCGCCCTCGTACATCAGGTCGACGATCAGCTTCAGCTCATGCAAGCACTCGAAGTAGGCGATCTCAGGGGCGTACCCTGCTTCTACCAGCGTATCGAATCCTGCTTTTACCAGCTCGCTTGCTCCGCCACACAATACCGCTTGCTCACCGAACAGGTCTGTTTCTGTCTCTTCACGGAAGGTTGTTTCGATTACGCCTGCTTTGGTGCAACCGATTCCGCTGGAGTAGGCCAGAGCGAGGTCTTTCGCATTGCCAGTCGCATCCTGATAGATCGCGATCAGACCAGGTACGCCGAAGCCTTCTTGGTATACGCGGCGAACGAGGTGACCAGGGCTTTTCGGAGCGGACATGATGACGTCAACGTCTGCTGGCGGCACGATTTGCGCATAGTGGATGTTGAAGCCGTGGGAGAAGCACAGTGCTGCGCCGGATTTCAGGTTTGGCGCGATCTCGTCGCGGTACACTTGCGCCTGGCGCTCGTCTGGCATCAAGATTTGCACAACATCAGCGCGCTTGGTTGCTTCTGCTACCGTCAAAACTTCAAAGCCGTCTTTAGCCGCTACATCCCAGGATTTCCCGGGGCGCAGACCTACTACTACTTTATAACCGCTGTCGCGTAGGTTTTGTGCTTGCGCATGGCCTTGGCTGCCGTAGCCGATGATCGCAATTGTTTTGCCACGCAGTACCTCTTTGTTTACGTCCGCTTCATAATACATTTTTACCATTTGTGTAGCCTCCCTGAAATATCGTTTAGTTTGAATTTCTATTCTGAATTTTGCAATTTAAACCGTTGCTGCGGCTGTTGCTGGAACAATACTGCGCGCCATCGCTACTGATCCGGTGCGGGTCAGTTCGAGTACCCCATAGCTTTGCAAAAGGACAAGCAGCGCGTCGATTTTTTCGGTGTCACCCGTCACTTGCACGATCAGCGAAGTCGGCCCGACATCGACGATCGCGGCGCGGAACGGCTCGACGATCCCGTTCAGCTCTGCCAGCTGGCTTGGCGAAGCACTTACCTTGATCAGCGCCAGCTCTCTGGAAACATAAGGATTTTCGCTGAGGTTCGTCACCGAGATGACATCGATCAGTTTTTGCAGTTGCTTCATCAGTTGTTGGATCTGACGGTCATCTGCGCCTGTGGTAATAATCATCCGGGACAGACCTTGTTCTTCTGTTCCGCCCACCGTGATGCTGTCGATGTTATAGCCGCGCTGCCCGAACAAGGTAGCGACTCGGGTCAAAACGCCGGGGTGATCGTTGACGAGTACGGCGATGGTATGTTGTTGCATCCTAATCGTCCCCCAATTCCATCTGATCTAATGTGTCGCCTGACGCTACCATCGGATATACGTTTTCTTCCTGCGCGACGCGGAAGTCCACTACGACTGGCCCATCATGCTTGAGCGCCTCTGCCCAAACCGCTTCCGCTTCCTCTGGTGTGGTTGCACGCAATCCTTTGACTCCGTACGCTTCCGCCAGTTTGACGAAATCCGGGCTGCACGTCAGATCGATTTGGCTGTAACGATTGTCGTAGAACAATTCCTGCCATTGGCGAACCATCCCCAAGCACTGGTTGTTCACAATCGCGACTTTCACCGGAATGTTGTACTGGGAGACAATCGCCAGCTCCTGGTTTGTCATCTGGAAGCCGCCATCGCCAACCACTGAAATTACTGTGCGATCAGGATGCGCGATCTGTGCGCCGATCGCTGCCGGGAAGCCGAAGCCCATCGTGCCGAGGCCACCGGAAGAGATAAACGAGCGCGGATGCTTGAACTTGTAGTATTGTGCTGTCCACATCTGGTGTTGTCCAACGTCTGTTGTGACGATCGCTTCCCCATCTGTGGAGCTGTACAGAAGCTCGATGACTGCTTGCGGCTTCAGCACGTCGCCGTCTTTTTTGTACTTGTACGGATACTGGGCTTGCCATTCTTTCAACTGGCTGATCCACGCTTCGGAATCGCAAGTGCGGGCAACCGGAATCGCTTTGGCCAGGGTGCTTTTGACATCTCCAGCCACCGTTACGGCTGTTTCCACGTTTTTGCCCAGCTCTGCCGGATCGATGTCGACGTGAACGATGCGAGCTTTCGGCGCAAATTCTTTTGTGCGGCCCATCGTGATCCGGTCATCGAAACGCGCGCCCAGCCCGATGACACAGTCTGCGTTCAGCAGCGCCTGGTTGGCGGTGTAGTTTCCGTGCATGCCCGGCATGGCGAGCGCCAATTCGTGCGTTCCAGGGAAACCGCCAAGACCCATGAAAGTGTTGATGACAGGGATGCGAGCCTTTTCGGCAAAAGCGAGCAGCTCTGCTTCGGCTTTCGAGGCGATGATGCCGCCGCCTGCCAAAATGACCGGGCGCTTCGCTTCGCCAATCGCGGTAACAAATGTTTGCACTTCTTCGTCTGTCGGCACGAGCGTGTCGCGGTAGCCGCGAATCTCGACTTTGTCCGGGTAGGTGAACGGCGCTGTCGCATTCGCCACATCTTTTGGAATATCGATGAGCACCGGACCCGGACGTCCTGTCGTTGCGATGTGGAACGCTTCCTTCACGATGCGCGGCAGATCGCGGATATCGCGGACGAAGTAGCTGTGCTTTGTAATCGGGATCGTGATCCCTGTAATGTTCGCTTCCTGGAACGCGTCTGTTCCGATCAACGACTGGGCTACGTTTCCGGTGATGCACACCAGCGGAACCGAGTCCATCTGGGCTGTCGCAATTCCCGTTACGAGGTTGGTCGCCCCCGGCCCGGAAGTGGCGATACATACGCCCGGTTTGCCAGTGGCGCGGGCATATCCGTCAGCAGCGTGGATAGCGCCTTGCTCATGGCGAGTCAAAATGTGCTTGAAGTAGCTCCCGTACAAGGAATCGTAGATCGGGAGAACCGCTCCGCCTGGATAGCCGAAAATGTACTCGACCTGCTCCAGGATCAAACAGCGCAGAAGCGTTTCTGCTCCTGTCACTTCCTCACCGAACTGGATCGGTGGCATGCCGTTCTTTTTCTGCAATTCGGCCATTTCAACACTCATTTCCTCTCCTCCTCCCACTTCTCAACAGGTACCTATAAACAATACCTATAGACACATAGAAAAACCCTTTCGCCCCGACACGGTTCGATTTCCATGTCTTTTGGGGCGAAAGGGTTCGCGGTACCACCCAACTTTATCGGCGCCTCACGGTCAGCCGATCTCAGCCAGTCACAATAAATGCGGACTGTAACACGCTAACGGGTGTTAATCGGTTTTGCCTACTATGTGATTTTACGCACATTTCAGCAAAACAGCTCGGAGGTGAGCAATGCAACGTACCCGATACCCGTTTCTCAGCAATCAGGGCTCTCTGTAAAAGGGGAGACGTGCACCATCCTCGTCATAGCCTGCTATTATAACAATATTTCTAATATTGTTGTTGTCAGAAAATAAAGTGTTACGTCTGATTATAGCTAGGCACTTTTGGGGTGTCAACGAAAACAAAAAGATTTTACTAGACTTTCGTCCGAACGAGTGCTCAATAGAAAATGGCGGAACGGCGCGGTTTTTGCGTGAAAGCGGATACATTTTTGTTCCGGCTTGTCCCCGTTTTGGACAAGGAAACGGAACGGCACTGCCGTCCCTTCCCCCTGTTTTGGGAACACGTTTATCTCTGTTCGCGCAGACCCTCGATCAAAATGCTGGCGATTTCCGGGCGGGTAAATTCCGGGGGCGGAGTCTTGCCGCTGCGCAGCAATTCGCGCACTTTTGTCCCGGAAAGCGTCAGGTGCAAGCTCGCGTCATGCGGGCAAGTCTTCGCGGTCGCCATCCCCTGGCAAGCCGTGCAGTAAAAGCTGTGTTCGAAAAACAAAAGCTGGATACCCAGCTCGCCTGGCTCAAACGCAGAAAAGATGTGCTGCGCGTCATACGTCCCGTAGTAATCGCCGACTCCTGCATGATCGCGGCCTACGATGAAGTGCGTGCAGCCGTAGTTTTTGCGGACGAGCGCGTGAAAAACCGCCTCTCTCGGCCCCGCATAACGCATGGCTGCCGGAAAGGCGGCGAGCAGCACGCGCTGTTTCGGATAGTAATTTTCCAGCAGGGCGAGATAGCTTTTCATTCTCACTTGCGAATCGATATCGTCCGACTTCGTCTCCCCCATCAACGGGTTGAGAAACAGCCCGTCAACGATTTCCATCGCCGCTTTCTGGATGTACTCGTGCGCCCGGTGGACGGGATTTCTCGTCTGAAAGCCGACCACCGTTTTCCAGCCTTGTCTGGCAAAGCTTTCTCGCGTTTCTTGCGGCGTCAAATAATACTCGGCAAAACGCTTTGGCCTCGGTCTTTTCAGCACTTGCACAGGGCCGCCCACATACAGGCCCGGCTTCTGGGCAAGCTTTTTCACGCCCGGATGCGCCTGATCGGCCGTGCGAAATACTTGTCTCGCTTCCCGTTCCTTGTCCGGCTCATAGCAGCTTTGCACGTGAAGAACCGCATAATCCTCCCCATCCTCCCCGCGCAACAACACCCTGTCTCCCGGCTGAATGTCCGCATGCGCGAGCGGATCGACAGCAAGTGTTACCGGCAAAGGCCACACTGTCCCGTCTGCGAGCCGCATCGTCTCGACGACAGAGCGGTAGTCTGCCTCGTTCATAAAGCCTGTCAGCGGCGAAAAGGCGCCAATCGCCAAACAATCGAGATCGGACAAGGTCCATTCGTCTATCGTGATCACTTTTTTGACACCTGCGTTGTCTGCCGCTTCCGCCTGGTTCACCAGCCGATTGATGAGCGTTCCGCCGTGCGGCAAGATCGTTTGCATGCCAACTCCCCCTCTTCCTCTCCTACTTGTGCAGACCGCACTCGGTCTTGTCAAAGCCGGCCCAGCGCCCTGCACGCGGATCTTGCCCCGGGAGGACAGGCCGGGTGCACACACTGCAGCCAATGCTCGGATAGTGGCGATCATGCAGCGGATTGTAAGGGACCTGATTTGCATGTATATATTCCCACACCTGATCCATCGTCCAGTCCGCAAGCGGATTAAACTTCACCAGATTGAATTTGTCATCCCACTCCACTTTTTTCGCATGGGCGCGTGTCGGCGCCTGATCGCGGCGTATTCCTGTAATCCACGCGTCGTAGCCGGACAAAACCCGCTGCAATGGCTCTACCTTGCGAATTTGGCAGCAAAGATTCGGGTCCGTTTCCCATAATTTCGCTCCATGCTTCTCTTCCTGCTCAGCCAGCGTCATCTGTGGCAACACCTGGATAAACTTGGTCTGGTAACGCTCTTGCAGTTTGTCCCGCGTCTCGTAGGTTTCGGCAAAATGCTTGTTCGTATCGAGATAAAAGACAGGTATGGTCGGCGCCAGTTTATGCAGCATGTCGATCAGCACTACATCTTCGGCACCAAAGCTTGAGGCGAGGACGAGATTGCCTGCAAAGTTTTCTACCGCCAGAACCAGCACGTCCTGTGGCAATTTGGCTTCCATCCGGTATGCCCATACCTGCAATTCCTCATCCGCCATCCTCTGGCGATTGCTCATCAGCGAAACTCCCTTCCTGCTAGGATTCACCCACCATCATATGTTGAAAATCCGGAAGTGGAGATTCGTCCTGCCGACAAAACTGCATCGGCCACGCCAAAATGAACGAAGCGACCAGACATTATGCCTGATCGCTTCTCGCGGTATTTCGCTGTTATTTCTTTTCTACTTTCACGTCTTCTTTGGCAGGCGGGATAATAAATGTGCTGCTGGTAGGAATCGTATTTTTGACCTGATCCACGTTTTGCACAAGAGGTGCGCCTTTCGTGAAAACGACCGGTGCTACATAGACATCGTCTTTTTCTTTGGCAAATGCTCCCGGAACGAACAACGCCGAACAAACAACCGCCGTAGCACCCATCATCATCATCCATTTTTGTTTTTTCATATATGATCTCTCCCTATCCAATGTTTTCCTTTGACACTTTTTATTGTATGGCAGGAGGCAGTCCCTCCGACACGGACGGAAGATTGTTTTTCTCTCCAACCTGAGACGGAAGTTCTTCTACGTCCCACGCCCATTTTTTGGCGGCAAAAGCCGTTTGGCTGCTTTTTGCCGATACTTGCTGTCTTGCGGATGGAAAAAGGGAAAGACCTTTATACGCAAAAAAACCGACCCTCTCCCCACGGGGAAAAGGTCGGCTCGTGATGCAGCTGATTAAGCGTTCAGCTTGCCTTTTGCAACTGTTGCCAGTTCGTTGAAAGCAGCTTTGTCGTTAACAGCCAGATCAGCCAGCATTTTGCGGTTCACTTCGATGCCAGCCACTTTCAGGCCATGCATCAGACGGCTGTAGGACAGACCGTTCAAGCGAGCTTGCGCGTTGATACGAGTGATCCACAGTTTGCGGAAGTCGCGTTTCTTTTGACGACGATCACGGTATGCATAAAGCAGGGATTTCATTACCTGCGCATTAGCGGATTTAAACAGGCGATGTTTGGAACCGAAGTATCCTTTCGCCAGCTTCAAGATTTTCTTATGACGACGGCGTGTAACAATGCCACCTTTTACTCTTGGCATACTAAACTCCTCCTGGTCTTTCCAGCATGGCGGCCTACTGCTAGGCGCTTAGGGAGCTCATGCTGCGTAATGTGTGTAGTGATACAAAAACTTACAGGTAAGTGAGCATTTGCTCAATACGTTTTTGATCGCCTTTGGAAACGAGTGCAGCTTTGCGCAGGTGGCGCTTCGCTTTCGTCGATTTGTTAGCGAACAAGTGGCTACCAAATGCGCGGTCGCGCTTCAATTGGCCGCTTCCAGTCTTTTTGAAACGTTTCGCAGCAGCCTTGTTGGTTTTCATTTTAGGCATCTGAAAAATCCTCCTGTCTAAACTACTATCTTACTTTTCCGCTTTCGGAGCCAGAATCATGATCATGCTGCGGCCCTCGATCTTCGGTTTACGCTCAGGCGTAGCGAGATCTTCACACTGGGCAGCCACACGTTCCATAACGCCAAGGCCGATTTCGGAGTGGGTGATTTCACGTCCACGGAAACGGATCGTACACTTCACCTTGTGATGATCCTCCAAGAACTTGCGGACGTTGCGAAGCTTGGTTTGAAAATCGTGTTCCTCGATGTTGGACGAAAAACGCACTTCTTTCAGCTCGATGATCTTCTGGTTTTTCCGCGCTTCTTTCTCCTTTTTCGCCTGCTCGTACTTGAACTTTCCATAGTCCATGATACGGCAAACAGGCGGTTTGGCTGTAGGAGCAACGTTTACCAGATCCAGTTCGGCTTCCTGGGCAATGCGCAACGCTTCCCTAAAAGGTACGACTCCCAATTGGCTCCCGTCAGCACCGATCAAACGGACTTCACGGGCACGGATCGCTTCGTTGATTAACATTTGATCCTTGCTAATACTTGCCACCTCCGTCAATTTCGAGAAGGAACAAAAATGTGCGAACGCATCTGCGCCCGCACATATCTCACCTAAGCAATTTCATCAGATCCAAGGATCTTTGCATAAGAGTTACCTGTCAACAGTCGTGGAAGACGTCGACGCAGGTGAGAAGCTGGGCGCCTCTGCTTGTTCTCGAAGTATGAAGTGTTTATACACTCAATTCATGATACAGGTTAGAGTTGTCTTTGTCAAGGCTTATCACACACTATCCTCCAATGTGCGACATTTCCACCTTGGGACGTTTTACGAGGCCAGGCGTCTCATCCAGCCGCTCTTCTGAATATCGTTCATCGCGCTTGCTCCAGATCGTCTGAATCTGCGCTCTGATCTCATCGTCGCTCGCTCCGTTTCGCAGCGGCTCGCGCAAGTCTTCTCCCGCAGAAGCGAACAAGCAGTTGTACATTTTGCCCTCTGCGGACAGCCTGGCGCGGGTACAGGTGGAGCAAAAAGCTTGCGTCACAGAAGAAATCAGCCCGATCTCCTGATCCCCGTCCTCGTAGCGATAGCGCGAAGCGACCTCCCCGAAGTAATTTGCCTCGATCGGAACAAGCGGCATCTCCTGGTGAATCATGCCGACGATTTCGCTGGACGGCACGACCTGATCCAGCTTCCAGCCATTGGAGTTTCCGACATCCATAAATTCAATGAAGCGCAAAGTATGCCCCTGCTCGCGGAAGTATTTGGCCATCGGCAAAATATCTTGGTCATTCACTCCCCGCTGCACGACCATGTTGATTTTCACGCCAAGACCTGCTTCAGCCGCCGCCCGTATGCCGTCCAGCACGGCTTCTACCGGATAGCCCCTGCCGTTCAATGTGCCGAACCGCTCGTTGTCCAGACTGTCGAGACTGACTGTCACGCGGTCAAGTCCTGCTTCCTTCAGAGCCTGCGCGTGGCGGACGAGCAACGAACCGTTGGTGGTCATAGCGATGTCGTGAATACCTGCTACTTTTTTTATCATTTCAATTAACACAGGCAAGCCTCTGCGCATGAGCGGCTCTCCACCTGTAATTCTGATTTTCTGGACGCCAAGCGAGGCGAAAATGTCGGTCAGGCGAACAATCTCTTCAAATGAAAGCAGCTTGTGCTGCGGCAAAAACTCAAAGTCCGGTCCAAAAATTTCCGCAGGCATGCAGTATCTGCAACGAAAATTGCATTTGTCTGTCACGGAAATACGCAAATCGCGGAGAGGGCGATTTCGTGTATCAACGAGTGGCGACTGCTCTGGCATTGGCTGTCACTCTCCTTTTTCCTAGCGTATCATATCCACGATCGGGCGTAATAGCTTTCCTGCACTTTCGCCTGGTTGTTCCTATGCAAAACCATAATATTTTGCTTGAAAGTGTAAATAGCTCATTTTTGCTATTCCCTTTTTCAATTAATATAAGCTAATATGACTATATATTGTGAAATTGTATAACTGAAAGTGGAAGCGATGATCAGCGATTTGTATGTGGGCACTTGAATGGCTGGGAGTGAGTAGTGCAACCGACCCTATTATTGCTGTAGGGTCGGTTTATTTTATCCCAGAACATTTGTCGTGTCCACTATCGCCAATTCACTCACCAAAGCACCATTGACGTATGCTCTCTTCCCCCGTTTTGAAGCGAACGACTAAAAAAGAGAAAAGCAAAGAATCCGGAGGTCTGCATGCCATTTTTTACGAAGAAAACAAAGCCATGGACAGAGTACGTAAAATCCTCTCACACGACTGACATCGATCAAGTAGGAGAACGAGTAAAGGAGCGCTTGTCCTTTTTAGGGGTGGATCAAGACACGCTCGCCCATGTCAAAAATGCTGCCGAAACGCTTTCGCCCTTTAAAGCGAAGATTGTCGACCAATTTTACGGCGCAATCACGGCTGTTGATCAATTGCAAAAACTGATTCTCGACCACTCAACACTAGGAAAATTGAAACACACATTGGAGTTGTATCTTGAACAGTTTCTGCAGGCGAATGTGGATTACGAATACGTGAAGACGAGAATTGTGATTGGACAAGTTCACAGCCGCATTCATCTGACAGCCGATCATTTTATCTCCGCTCATCATATGTTGATTCAGATCATGACATCGATCTTGATGGAAAAATGGAGCCATCAGCCGCATCAAATGATGCAAATGGTCACATCCGTCCAAAAACTGGCAGCGTTCGATCAGCAACTGATCGTGGAAGTATATATGGAAGAGACGTTCAAATCATTTTTGTTCGGCATCTCCGACATGTTGAATCATATGACACAGCTCGATACGACCAAACAGCTCATCTCGGGCATGGACGAACAAATTGAGGAAAGCCACAGCGTGACAGCAGCTACGGAAGAAATGAGCGCTTCCATTCAGGAAGTGGCCAACCACGCTATCAAGGTGGCGGAAGGAACGGACGATGCCGTCCACTCCGCAGAACAGAGCAGGCAGATCATCAATGCCGCGCTGGGAGACATCCGCCAAGTCGGGCGCGTCTTCGAAGAGGTCATGGGCCGCGTCAACAAGCTCGATCAGGAGATTCACCAGACCCAGGATGTCGTGCATATTATTCGGGAAATCGCCGAGCAAACGAATCTGCTCGCCCTCAACGCCAGTATCGAGGCTGCGCGGGCAGGCGACCAGGGGCGCGGCTTCGCGGTTGTCGCCTCGGAAGTTCGCAAATTGGCCGAGCATACAAAAGAACAAATCAGCCAAATTACAACCAATATGGCATCGTTGCAGCATGTCTCCAATCAGGTGACCCAGCAAATGGACGATACAGGCAAACTGGTTGAGCGCTGTGTGAGTGAGGCCCAATACGCTGACGTCGCCTTGAACAAAATTGTGACCGCGATGCAGGAAATCAGCCAATCGACCTCGCAAATTGCCGCCATGACCGAGGAGCAGGCTTCTTCCGTAACGGACATTGCCCGCCGCAACTCCACGATCTTTGACTTGAGCGCGCATTCGCAGGAAATCGCCAAGGATACGGCCCAGCTGATTTTGGAATTGAGCCGAAAAATGGACGATTACCGCAAAACATTCTTTACGATCAACGTCAAGCTCAGCTCGAAAGACATCGTCCGCGTGGCAAAAACCGACCATCTTCTGTGGAAATGGAAAATTTACAACATGTTTTTGGGCTTGGAGCACTTGAACGCAAGCGAAATGGGCTCCCACCACACATGCCGTCTCGGGAACTGGTACTATGGCGAGTTGTCTGCCCAAGTGCGAAACAATCCGATCTTCAAAAAGCTTGAGGAGCCGCACCGGATGGTTCATGCTTACGCCAAGCAAGCCGTCGAGCAGTACCAGGCTCAAGATCTGGCGGGAGCGCAGCAAACGTATCTCTTGCTCCAGGAGGCATCGAGCGAGGTCGTCTCCCTGTTGTCCCGCCTGGAATCCGCTCTGTAATTTCCTTTCACGAATCACGAAAAAAGCAAAAAGGGCAGTTCTCTTCATCGCGGAAGAGACTGCCCTTTTTCATGACCGTTTTGTTGTTTTTACTTCATTTCGTTGATTTCAGCGCGGATTTTTTCCACGAAGGCATCCACAGTCATGGCACCTTCGTCGCCTACGCCGCGTCTGCGAACAGACAGTGTGCCGTCAGCCATCTCTTTTTCACCGATGACCAGCATGTACGGGATTTTTTGCACTTGCGCTTCGCGGATTTTGTAGCCGATTTTTTCGTTGCGCGCATCCAGCTCCACGCGGATTCCTGCTTGTTGCAGTTTTTCTTTGACTTGCTCGGCATAAGGAATGTGTACCTCGCTGATGTTCATCAGGCGAGCCTGAACCGGGGTCAGCCATACTGGGAACGCCCCGGCATAGTGCTCGATCAGGATGCCGATGAAGCGCTCCATCGAGCCGTACATCGCACGGTGCAAGACAACCGGACGGTGCTTCTCGTTGTCCTGGCCAATATAAGTCAGGTCAAACTTCTCTGGCATCTGGAAGTCGAGCTGGATCGTTCCGCATTGGTGGCGGCGTTTCAACGCGTCGGTAATTTGGAAGTCGATCTTCGGACCGTAGAAAGCGCCGTCGCCTTCTTTGATCTCGTAAGGCATTTCCAAGTCTTCCAGCACCTTTTTCAAGGAGCTTTCCGCAGTTTCCCACAGTTCGTCGGAGCCCATGGAATCCTCTGGACGAGTCGAGAGCGCTACGCTGTATTCGAAGCCGAAGACGTTGTAAATTTTATCGATCAGTTGAATCATGCTCTTGATTTCGTTCTGGATCTGGTCAGGACGAACGAAGGCGTGCGCGTCATCCTGGCAGAAAGTCCGAACGCGAAGCATGCCGTTCAGCGCGCCGGAATACTCGTGGCGGTGCACCTGACCAAATTCGGAGTAGCGGATTGGCAGGTCGCGATAGGAGTGCATCGCATTTTTGTAAATCAGCATGTGTCCAGGGCAGTTCATCGGCTTCAGCGCATAAGTCGCGTGCTCGACCTCGGAGAAGTACATGTTTTCCTTGTAGTGATCCCAGTGGCCGGACTCTTTCCAGAGACGCTCGTTCATGAGGAACGGAGAGCGCACCTCTGTGTACTGCGCCAACTGCTGCAGGCGGCGGGAGAATTGCTCCAGCTCGTTGCGGACAGTGAAGCCGTATGGCAGGTAGAACGGCATGCCTGGAGCTTCTTCGGAGAACATGAACAATCCCAGCTCTTTGCCCAGTTTGCGGTGATCGCGTTTTCTCGCCTCTTCGATGAAGTGCAGATATTCATCCATGTCGGCTTTTTTCGGCCAAGCTGTACCGTATACGCGTTGCAGCACCTGGTTTTCCGCTTTTCCGCGCCAGTATGCGCCTGCTACACTCATCAGCTTGAACGCCTTGATGAAGCCAGTCGATGGCAAGTGCGGGCCGCGACAGAGGTCGAAAAACTCGCCCTGCTCGTACAAAGTAATGGTAGCCTCGTCTGGCAGATCGCGAATCAGTTCCAGCTTGAGGTGATCGTTCAGATCGGAGAAGATTCGAATCGCCTCATCGCGGCTCACCACTCTGCGGCGAATCGGCAAATCTTCTTTCACGATTTTTTCCATTTCGGCTTCGATCTTGCCCAAATCCTCTGGCGAGAGTGCTACCGGAATATCCATATCGTAGTAGAAGCCATCCTCAATCACGGGACCGATACCGAATTTCACTTCGCTGCCGTAGATGCGGCGTACAGCCTGGGCGAGCAAGTGAGCGGTACTGTGGCGATATACTTCCAATCCGTCCGGTGTATCGAGAGTGACGATTTCAATCGCTGCATCATCCTCAAGTGGCGTGTACAAATCCACCACTTTGCCGTCTTTTTTACCGGCTACTGCTTTTTTCTTCAGGCTTGCGCTAATCGAGCCTGCGATCTCTTCGATGGTGATCCCAGCATCATACTGACGAACTGCGCCATCTGGGAATGTTACGTTAATTTGTGCCACCTTGGATTCTTCCTTCCTGTTTGTTTTTGAGAAAATAAAAAACACCCATCCCAAAAAGGGACGAGTGCATTCTCGCGGTACCACCCTAGTTCAAGTCTGTTTGCATAAAAAGGAACACCGAAACAGACTCCTCATGACATGATAACGGTATGGGAACCGGCAAACCGATAGTGGAAGCAAACGCGCTTCGTTCCCGGCTGCTACTCGAAGGGGGTAGATCCATATGATCTCGCAGCAAGCTCCCAGCCTAGGCCCGCCTCTCTAGAGCGATCTTCATATCGTCCATGTCCTTCTCATCGTATTTGTAAGCCATATACGTTTGTTGTTGCTTATTATAGTGGACTCGGATTGTTCCCGTCAAGTACACGTCTTTGCCCAATGCATAATGAACAGGAATGGCACGTAATCAGCCGGCTGTCGAAAATGCTGCGTATCGTTTGCGCAAGCCCCGGTCTGTCGCCAGCCATGTGCAGCACGATACTCTCAGGAGCCAGTGTAACCAAGGCGCTGACCAAATAATCCTCGTCCCGGCACTTTTGTTCGTCCATGCTGAGCACGGAATCCAGCTGCTCCAGCCAGAGACGGTCTCCCTGTTTGTCATAAAGATGGAAAGGTTTGTCCACACTAGGAACAACATGGACCACTTCCTGTTTCACTTCCTGCACGGCGATGAAGTAGCGCAACAGCTCGACAAATTCCTGGTATTGCTTGTCTTCCAGATATTCGTCAATCCCGGACTCCACCAGTTCAAACAGCTCGTTCCAATGCTCTTGCAGCCGGAACCGGATGAAACCCAGGACGTTGATCGTCCGCTCCTGCTCCAGATACAAAAACGCCTTGCGGTAAACATTGGCCTTGCGGGTCGTGGCAGCCAAAAGCTCGCGGCCATCCTGCTCGATTTCCTGGCACATGCGCTCGATGTAAGGCAAAATTTCTCCCCATTCTTCTTCCAGCTGTTCTGCCGCCAACAGATCGGCAGCCATTTCCTGCATGATGTCCGCTTCCTTGACCTGTGTCACCCACTCTGCCAACGTCAATGCCACAAAAGCTCTCGCCCACTCTATCGTCTGCGCATCATATTCTTCTTCGCACCAGCTTTGAAAAAGGAACGTGCAGTAGTCCTCCTGCTCTTGCTCCTTGTATGTAATGCGCACCGGGGCCGTATTGACTCGCTCCAGCATTTCGTTTACGATCACGCGATACGTGCCACTATGCTCAGGGACATTCTCCAGCAATACGCGATACGTTTGCATTTTCATCCCCCCAACCGCAATTGTAGTTACAGTATATGTCCCTTGATTGGCGATATACTTTTAAACGATTGGAAACCGGGGATTGGAAAATGGGGTCGTTCCATATGAAAAACGCGCTCCCTCATCACTTCCCCTTTGACAAAGGCTGGTGATCAAGCAGCGCGTGGAAACAGCTGGTATATCAATTAGTTTTGCATCACAAAATCTTTCTCTGCCATCTCGCCGTCCTGGAACACGCGCAGGATGTCGTACTGGGTATTGCGCTGCGCAGGGATTTTGCCTGCTCCGCGAATCAGTTCGAGAATCTGGTTGGTGTTCACTTTGTACGTACATGCGGCGGCTGAAACGACGTTTTCTTCCATCATCGTCTGACCGAAGTCGTTTGCTCCGTAAGAGAGCGACAATTGGCCGTAGTGCGGGCCCATGGTGACCCAGGAAGATTGGAAGTTTTCGATATTGTCCAGCATGAGTCGGCTGATCGCCAAAGACTTGAGGTATTCTTCCGGCGTGTTGTTGACGGCCTTCATGTTGGTGTTGTCAGGCTGGAACGTCCAGACGATGAACGCTTTGAAGCCGTGCGTCTCGTCCTGTGCTTCACGGATGCGCAGCAAAGACAGCACGCGCTCCTCCATCTCCTCGCCAAAGCCGATTACCATCGTCGCCGTACCTGGCAACCCGATGCGGTGAGCAGCTTTTTGCGTATCGATCCACTCTTTCCAAGAGCCTTTCAAACGGGAAATTTTGCGGCGCGTACGGTCGTCGAGAATTTCTCCGCCCGCTCCCGGCAAGGAATCCAGCCCCGCTGCCTTCAGCTCTTTGAGCACATCCTCGACCGACATGTTGGAGACTTCCGCGATTTTGATGACTTCCGCTACCGACAGCGAGTGCATGGTGATTTTCGGAAAACGTTCCTTGATCGCCCGCAGCAGGTCGGTAAAGTAATCAATTTTCAAATCCGGGTTCGTTCCGCCCTGCATCAAGATTTCCGTACCGCCTACGTCTACGGTCTCCTGAATCTTTTGGAAAATGGTTTCTCTTGGCAGTACATAGCCTTCGCTTGAGCCTGGACGACGGTAAAAGGCGCAAAAGCGGCAATACGTATCGCAAATGTTCGTGTAGTTCACATTTCGGCTGATAACAAACGTGGCAATTGGTTCCGGATGATGCTTTTGCATCACCAGATTGGCGTAGTGTCCGATCTTTTCAATTTCGTTGCTGGCAAACAAGGCCAGGCCGTCTTCCAGGCCCAGTCGTTCCCCTGCAAGGGCACGCTCCAATATAGCATCGATCATCAGGATCACTCCTTGTACCATACGTAAATTCCATCCCACATGATATCACACTCGGGACATAACGGCTATAGCCCGAGGTGCTGCCACAAACAGGAGCTTTATGCAAAACAGCCCCGCAAAAAGCAGGGCTGCCCGATATTTCTTGTTCTTTTATCATTCAAATCCGATCTGCTCATACACTTCCGGTTCCCAGTAGATGACCGTTTGCGAAAGTGGCAGATTGGTTTCACGCGCACCATTAGGCTGACCGTTAAAGTAAATGATTTCAGTCACGGCTACCCGGTCTCCGCGCACGTCAATTTCTCCTGTCAGTTGCACGCTGGTTCCATCCGGCGCATAAAAAACGACTTTCCCCGATCCCAATGTCTTCATGGGCTCCTCCCAACGCTGTATGTCCTTCTTCTCTATACTAATGGATATTCTTTCCTATCGTCAATGGAAAAGCTAGGGACTTCCCGACCACGACTCACGCATACACAGGGCCGTTTCGCTCAGGACGAATCTCCTTAAAAGCCGGAAAATACCAGGAAAATGTAACCCCCCGGTGTAATCAATCGTATTTCTATCTGTTTGGATCAGCCCGCTTTTTCGGTCTTTGTCCGCACGACCAAGCATATCCTAACTACTGAAAACCGCTTTTTTCCTGTATAATTGATTCCCGAGAGGAAATGTGCTTAAGGAGATGCTCATGCTCGATCAAATCACAGAACTTTTCATGCAATATGGAATATGGGGCCTCTTTGGCATGGCATTTTTGGATTCGTTCATCAGTCCGATTCCTCCTTTTTTTATGCAAATTGCGATGAGTCTGCTTGACCCCGGATCGGCCCTCCGCTTTGCAACGGTGGCTTTTACCGCCTCGATTCTTGGGGCGCCAATCGGATTTTTGCTCGGCAAGTGGCTGGGGAAACCGCTTTTGCACAAGCTGCTCCCGGAAAAATGGGTCGTGGTCGCCACCGAGAAATTCGCCAAAAACGGAGACGCTGCGGTGTTGATCGGCGCATTTACGCCCATCCCGTTCAAAGTATTTACCGTATTGAGCGGCGTTTTCAACTATTCGCTGACAAAGCTGATGCTCTTTGCCATCGTCGGTCGCGGCCTGAAATTTTTCCTGATCGGTACGTTGTTTTACTTGTACGGCAAACATGCCAAAGTGTTGCTGGACGAATACTTGGAAGTCTCATTGCTCGCAGCCGCTGCACTTGTAGCCGTTGGCTGGTTCATCTGGAACAAACGCAGAAAACGCTATGCCTGAGATGAAAAACGCCCAAGCAACCTCGAATTGGCTGCATGGGCGTTTTTTCCTTTTGATGCGATTGGTTACGTGGCGAACACAAAGGCAGACTGCTGCTGTAGCGCCTCCAGCGGGATCGGCTCATAGTCCAGAAGCTCGCGGAAAAACTGCACATCCAGCAGCTCGTCACCCTGGATGCCCCGCTTTGTCTTCGGCAGCAAATGCTTGTTTGCGTACAGCTTTGCCAGCACGTATTTGCGGGCATTGTTGTCTCGCAGCAGCTGATCCTCTGCTTCGCTGACGATGCAGGAAAGCGTGTACAAGTCAATCATGTGGTCGGCGAGCGCCTTCAATTTATAGCTGAGATAATCAGGCGACTGCTGGAGCAAATAAGCAATATTCTCCTCCAGTACAGCCAGCTCGGATTGCAAAAGCTGGGCGAACGGCCGGGAAAAGGCATGGTGCCAGCCTGCCGCACGCGAACGCAACAGCCGGATCAAGACCGCATGGCTGTTTTCTTTTTGCATGACGCGCAAAATGTCCAGCGCAAGAATGTTCGAAGTGCCCTCCCACACCGTCAGCACCTGCGCATCCCTCAGCAAGCGCGGTGTGACATACTCTTCGATAAAACCGTTGCCGCCGTGAATCTCGATAGCTGTGTGAGCGGCTTCCACCGCTTCCTCTCCCGTCCGGTATTTCAACAGGGGAATCAACAGCCGGCAAAGCGCCAAATCGTCCCTGCCCCCCGAACCATCCTGTACGCGGTCGTAGATAGCAATCATGTCGAACACGGCGCCTGTGCTTACTTCCGTATCCAAGAGCAGGTTGACCAGCATTTCTCTGACCATCGGGTACTGGTCGATCGGCTTTTGAAAAGCATGCCGCTCGCTCGCGTAATATTTGGCTTCATACAAGGCTCGGCGCATGATTCCGACCGATGCGATCGCATTGCAAATTCGCGACAAATTCAGCGCTTCCGCCATGTATTTGAAGCCATTTTCCGGCTGTCCGATCAAATAGCCTTCCGCGCCGTGCAGCAGCACCTCCGCAGACGGCACTGCGTTCACTCCGAGCTTATCTTTCAAACGCCGAACCTCAATCTGGTTGCGCGTGCCATCCGGCCGAACCCACGGGACGAGAAACAGTCCCAAGCCTTTTGTTCCCGGCTTGCTGTCGTCGATTCTCGCAAGCACCGTGGCGACCATCGCACCCGCATTGCTGGCAAAAAATTTCTCGCCCGTCAACTGATAGACGCCCGGCTTCCCGGCTGTCGGCTTGGCAACCGTGAGATTCGCCCCGACATCCGAGCCGCCCTGACGCTCCGTCAGCCAAGTGGCTCCCTCGTACAGCGAACGGCGATCCCGCGAGGTCAGCCCGCTGAGGTACTGCTCTTTTTGCTGCTCATCCCCGTATTTATCGATCAAATACGCCGCCGACATCGTCAAGGTCACCGGGCAATAAAAGCCTGGCTCGGTCTGGCTGACGAGGTAGCCCAGCAAAAAGGAGTAGCTGTACGGTGCCTTGAAC
Source organism: Brevibacillus sp. (assembly GCF_003521185.1). NCBI lineage: Bacteria > Bacillati > Bacillota > Bacilli > Caryophanales > Paenibacillaceae > Brevibacillus > Brevibacillus sp. The sequence goes on along the minus strand of NZ_DOTK01000089.1, from coordinate 106,953 downwards.
CCAAGCTCGGGAATGTCGTGGTACAAATAATGGACGATCCCCGCCCCGTACACGTCAGCCACCGTCTGCTTGTAGCCTTCGTTGGTGATGATCTCGGAAACGTCTTCGCCAAGGCGATTGTATTTGCGCAAGTGCGGCTTGCCGTCCCGATCGGTATAGGCTGCCCGCTCATCCAGCGGCCCCGCCGCATGTGCCCCCAGCCAACCAAGCTGCTGCTTCGCCCAATCGTGCATCGGCGCCGGCAAATACCGCTCCAGCAAAAAAGCAAGGTTGGGGTCTGCCGCAAAAAAGTTTTGCTGGCTGCCTGCGCGCGGGTGAGGGATGTTGTCGCTGTAGCGGCGCTGGTCGATTTTCGCTTGCAGGTCGCTCATGTCAGCTCCACTTCCTTTTGCGCAGCCGAATCGCGCAAAGCATGCTTGAGCACTTTTCCGCTCGTATTGCGCGGCAGCTGGGCGAGGACTTTCACCTGTCGCGGCAGCTTGTAATCGGCAAGGTGTCCGCTCAAAAAGCCGCGCACTTCTGTCAGCCAATCGTGCGCCGGATCAGCCCCTGCAACAAGCACTACATAGGCGGTAACCGTCTCGCCCCACTCGGGATGGGGCAGCCCCACGACAGCCACTTCGGCAATCGCCGGGTGACGCTCCAGCAGCTGTTCAAGTTCCTTCGGGTAGACATTGACTCCGCCCGTAATCATGACATCCTTTTTCCTGTCGACGATCCACAGGAAGCCGTCCTCGTCGAATTTTCCGATATCTCCCGTGTAAAGCCAGCCGTCGCGCAGCGCCTCGCTCGTCGCTTCCGGGTTGTTGTAATAGGCTTTCATCGAGCCTGCTCCGCGAACTCGCACCTCGCCAGGCGTACCTGCCGGGACAGGTCTGCCCGCTTCGTCGACAACCTCGACTTCGGCGAACAGGACGCCGCGGTTTCCGACGCTGCCCACCTTGTCCGGGTGCTCGCGGTGCAGCAGGCGAGTGCCCGTCGGCCCTGCTTCCGTCAGCCCGTAGACGCAAGCCAGTTTGTCCCTGCCGTACGCTTGCTCCATCTGCGCAGCCATTTCCTTGGACAGAGGAGCGCCTCCGTACATCCAAAACTCCACGGATGACAAATCGTACCGGGCGAACTCGGGATGCTTCATCGTCAGCAAGTAAGCAACGGGCGCCCCGAAAAAGTGGGTAATCCGGTGCTTTTGCACGAGCGACAAGAGAAGCTCCGGCGAAAACGTGAGCGCCATCACTTGCGTCGCTCCGACCATCAAGCCTGAGATAAAAAACAAGTGCAGCGGCGCTGAATGGCTGAGCGGCATGAGCTGGAGGATGCGAGAGCGATGCTGGATCGACAGTTCGATGGCCATCATGGTCGCGACGGTCAGCAAGCTTCTGTGCGTGTACAAAACACCTTTTGGCCGGCCCGTTGTACCTGACGTGTACAAAATGCTGACTTCGCTGTCTTCTGTCAAGTTCGGAGCATCCGGGTCGATCGCAAATTCATCCAGCTTGCCGAGAACGTCTTCGCCTGTCTCCCAAGCTACTGTTCCCAGCCAAACGCCCTGACTGCCGCCCGTCTTGATGGCAAGCAGATTCGTTCCTTGTTCGATCCATTCGTTGACCGCGTGCACGAGAGCTTCGTGAACGATCAGTGCTTTCGCCCCTGCATGCTCGCATATGTAGCGCACTTCCTCCTGGGTCGACCGCGCATTGATCGGTACGACAAGCGCCTGGCAGCGAATAACGGCTATGTAAAAAACCGCAAACTCCGGACAATTCGGCAGCATCAAAACCACGCGATCTCCTGGCTCGACGCCATGCTCTCTCAAACGATAGGCCCACCTGCTCGCCTGATCATTCCACTCGGCAAAGGTAAGTTCTGCATCACCTGCGACAAGTGCAGGCTTGTCGGGATATTTGCGTCCGTTTACAGCAAGCAAAGCTGATACGTTCATCGGTTCCCCTCCCCATTTTCTTCCAGCAATTTTTGTTCAAACCCCAGCTTGTAAGCGAGAATATCTTCCCGCAGCAGCGACAGCTCCCTGATCTTGTCGTCAATCTCCGCCAGCTTCTGGTTGCCGTAATCAATGGCACGCAGCAACTGGGCGCGACCGCTGCGATCCTCGCCAAACAACTCGATCATTTCCCGGATTTGCTCCAGCGAGAAGCCGAAGCGCTTTCCCCGCATAATCAATCGCAGCCTGGCCCGATCCTGGCGGCTGTAATACCTGATCCCCCGCTCAGTTCGAGCCGGAAAAATCAGGCCGACTTCCTCGTAGTAACGAATCGTTCTCGTGCTGACATCCAGTTCGTGAGCAAGATCAGAGATGGACCATGGTGCTTGCTTTTCGTCGCCTTCTCTGTTCATCGTCTCCTGCTCCTTTACCTTTCTTTTCTAATATTCAGAAATAACTGATTAACCATATTTTACCTTCCGTTTACGTTAACGTCAACTGCCGCCCCGATCTACCGAAAAATTTCGCTGGTGCAATCACCGATCTGGCATACGCCCATATATTGTCATTGTGAGTTTTATGAGGAGGTGAAGCAATGGCCGTTATCAAAGCGAACAGCAATGACGTCGATATGTTGGCTCGTTTAATGCGCGCGGAAGCGGAAGGCGAAGGCGAGCTGGGGATGCTGATGGTGGGGAATGTGGGCGTCAACCGGATTCTCGCCAACTGCCTTGACTTCAAGAACATACGGACGATGCGAGATATGGTCTATCAATCTCCGGGCGGATATGAGTCTGTGCAAAAGCCGTACTTCTACCAGCGGGCACGTGAGCGCGAAAGACGTTTGGCCCAGCGAACGATCAATGGCGAGCGGACACGTCCAGCCACCAATGCGCTTTGGTTTTACCGTCCTGTCGGCAATTGCCCTGCCACCTGGTGGGATCAGGCAAACTCCGGGCGTTACAAGGCGCACTGCTTCTTCATTCCAACCAGAGCCGATTGTCCGCGCGTTTTTTAACAGATAGATAAAAGGAGCGAGTTCATCATGAGTCAGCAAATCCCATACCAACCGTATCCTTACGGGTATGAAATGTATCCTTCCGCACAGTTTCCTTTTGGCATGCAGCAACAACAGCAGCCGCAATTGGTTCCTATGCAGCCAAGCGGCGCGCTGATCCCTGGCACGCCTTATACGCCGGGGCAAGTCATGGAAGAATCGTACATCGAAAACATTTTGCGCATGAATCGCGGCAAAGTCATTACCGTTTATCAGACGTTCGAGAACAACAGCCAGTGGAACGCGAAAATTTTCCGCGGCGTGCTGGAGACAGCCGGGCGCGACCACATCATTCTCAGCGACCCGCAAACGGGCAAACGCTACTTGCTGCTCATGGTCAATACCGACTACATCACAGCCGACGAAGAGCTGAACTACATTCCTCCGACACTTCCTCAGGGGGTACGTTAAGCTTTACCAAAAAGACAGTGTCCATCTCTCGTTCAGATGGGCGCTGTCTTTTTGCTATAATGGGGCGATAGGCAAAGCATGCGCTTGTGCCACACATCTTTTCAACAGAAAGAGGAGAGCATTCGTGGCATTCGGCATTTCACGAGCAGAGTTAAACGAGTGGAAACAGGCGGTCCGGCGCGGAGAGATTGCTTTTCTGACGCATTACTGGCTGGACCCGCGTTTTCCTGAGATGAAAACCGTGACAAAAGTAGACTGCGCCGATCCAAACAAGCTGGTGGAATGGTGCCGCCAGCACGGCTTGAATCCCGCCTATATTCACAACCGCGCCGCTTTTCCCCACTTTGACCTGATTGGCCCGAGGCAAATCGAGATTTTGCAGCAGATCGGATTGCACGACCACCTGGAGCGCTTTCGCCTGCTCGACTAAAAAACAGGCTACCCTCCAGTTCAAGGTAGCCTGTTGCTTTCTCTACTCTGCCTGTTTTCGGGTATGGTATCCGCGGTCGCCGTATGGAGCCAGCTTCTCTACCCACTTTGCTTCCAATTTCTCCAAAGCAGCCTTCGCATCAAACGCAGGCTCGTCTTTGTTTTCCAGCACTTCCAGCACCTCGAACTCGAATGCATCAGCGCCCAGCTCGTTCCAATCGTTTTGCAGTTCCCGGTTGGGATGGGAGCCGTGCTGCAACATGAACTTTTTGCCGTTCATCGTTTTGATGTTCATGGTGCTCGCCACGAGTACCTTGCCGTTCTCTTTGTTGCGGATCTGGTAGACGCCAGCCTCGCTCTTCACTTCTTTGTATAGCTGTTTCAGCTCTTGCTTGCGATCCGTCATCGCCTCTTGCTCCGCTCCGTCGCCGCCCGCCTGGCTCGTGCGCCAATACGCGCTGCCGTCGGCTTCCCGGCTCAACAAAGCGAAGTCGATCAAGTAACGGCGCAAGGTGACGTGGTCCTCATAAATCGCTTCCAGCAGCTCATTGACTTCCCGCTCCGTGTACACCTTGTCCGGCGCAAAGCGATTGGCAATCTCCTGAAAAACAATCTGCCTGTGGCTATGCTTGCGTGGTATCCGCGCCAGCGAATGGCCTGGCCCGTTCGGAAAATACTTTTGCACAACCGCGGCATATTCAGACGGCCCGGCCTCTCTCTGCTTTTCAGCCTGCTTGTTTGGCTTTCCCTTGCCCGTTGAAGAGCCTGTGCTTGCTTTGTCCGTTTCCCGCAGCAGCTCCATCATTGCCAAAAATACTTTTGCTTGCCGCTCTTTCTCTTTGAGGGCAAAACGGTGATTGCGGATCGTCGAAGCGCTGCCGATGCCCATCTCGGCTTGCACCTCGGCATCGCTTTTGCCCGCATAAAACAACCGCATCAAGCTGGCCTGATGATCGGACAGTCCGGTCAACCGCTTGTCCAACCCGCTCAGATGAGCAAAAACCGATTCATGCTCCTGCTCGATATGATGACGCATGTAACGGGACGCCTCGAACAGGGCGCCGTCTACCGGATAGATAATTCCTTTTTCCACTTCTGCTCCACATAGCAAGCACAAATAATCGTGCTCCCGCTCTACATATCCTTGCTTGGCTTCCTCCAATGAAGCAGTCCAAAACGATTCATTGATGCCCATTGACAAGCACATCCCCAAAATGTTTAGTTTATTGCAGACAATATAACACTTCGTTTGTGCATTGTCAAAAAAAGCCCCTTGTTGGTCACCCCACCAACAAGAAGCCTGCTCGTCTTGATTCGTTTGCTGTTTTGCCCTATGCTCTCGTCGTCTCCAAAGTTTGCGACGCCTGGGCCAATTCTTGCAGAAAGGCTTGCCGATCGCCCTTCCAAAAGCTCCCTTCCGTCCCTACCCGGTTTTGCCGATAGCGAATGGCCAGACGGTTCACCAACTGGTTGATCTCCAAATGCTGCGCTTCTTCCATCGTGAACCGTACCGCGTATTCATAAAAATCTTGCTCCCACGGGCTTGTACGCACGACATGTCCGTACATTTTCAATGTCGAACCGCACAACTCCGTCTCAAACTGCAAGACGAGCTGGTCGCTGGCCGGCATTTTCAAGTGCGAGAGAAATCGCAGTCCGCCTGCGCCGATATCCTCAATCAGCACCTTCGCGCTGCCGATCTCCATCGTCTTTCCTTTGACAAGAACAATGGTCATGAATGCACAGAGGGGATGCTCCAGCTTCAACCGGAAATATTCACGTTTGTGACCCTCTGATCCACTCGCCATTGCTCTCACCTTCCTTTCCCTTGCCCGATTTATTCCCAAACGCGGCGAAGCCCTCGTCCCTGTCGGCACAAGGTTTTCGCTGCCCGCATTCATTTCTTAGGTAATGACTTCCCACCGCATGTCACAAAAGAAAACAGCGCCGTGTGACTGGCGCTCTATTTATTTTTCTCTTTCTTGTACCGAATGTCCTGCAACTTTGTGTCAAATGATTCCCAAAGCTCCCTTTGGTCGTACTTGATGGAATCGCGCTTCTCCAGACGGAACAGGAGCTTCACCACAAACCAGACAACCAGCAAAAACGCAAAAAAGATGACGACGGTAAAAAAAATCATAAGACCTGCCCCCTCCCCGTTTGTTAACAACATATGGGGAGAGGCAAAATAAGATGACCAATTATGGCAAAATCATGACAATTTTAAAAATCAGAACGGCGTCATGCTCTGCGGTTTTTTCGCCGTGTAAAAAAGCCGATCCAACTGCGGCAACGCGCGCAGGTCATCCAGTTCTGCCAGACCGTACTCGTGCAGCTTGCTGAAACGAACCGCCCCCATGGCGAGCGAGGAAAAATCGGATATATCCAGTTGAACAGCAGCGTCTGCCTGTCCTTCCTCTACCACGCGAGCATGTCCGTCTGTGAACTGGACAAGCCATGTCCCGCTGTTTTCCGGCAGGAAGGAGTCGCGCACCGTCAACTGCAAGCGAACCGTTTCTGCGCCAAAGCGATGAGCGGACATTTGCCGGAAAAAGCCCGGTACATCAATCACCCGATACATCAGCCCAACCCCTGAAACATGACTCTCATGGTAGACGCTAGGCAAAAGTCGGTTTGTTCCATTTCCCGGATCAGACAAAAGCAAATGGAAGTCTTCGTCGGCTGTATTGAGGACAACCCGCTGTATTTGATCCGCCTGGCTGTGCAGGAAGGAGAGTAGCTGCGCCAACGCCTCGCGCGATTCATAGACCAGCTCTTTCGCGACGATGTTGTTGAAAATTTTATTTTCCTCGTGAGCGCTTTCAAATTGGAAGGCAAGATATCCCGTCAGTTTGTCCTCCTGTCGGACACCGACGACGATTTTTTCCGGCACATTCAGCAGGCTGTCCACATCCCGCTCCGTCCGTTTGATCATCCCGTGCGTCTGCCGGGCGACCCGCTGGTAACACGCCAGCACTTGCTCCTTGTCCTCTTTTGTCACGTACACGATTTGATCCTTGCCCGTATAGGGAAGGCTTGCAGGCTTGAATTTGTACTGATGAATTTTGCTTCCTGTCCCAAAGCCCATCTGCTTGTAAAAATCAACGCGAAACGGATAGAGCGACACAAGTGGAATCCCTCTCTCCCGGTAAGCCGCGAGAAACCCGTGCAGCATCGTTTTCGCTACCTTTTCTTTTTTATGCAACAGATCGACAGCGACCGTGCCGATTCCTCCTGTCAGTACAGATTGACCGTATACATACATGGAAAAATCGTACCACTTCATGATTCCTACGAGCTGTCCGTCCCGATAGCATCCGTGATAGCTTACGTTCGGGTCATTTTCCAGCGTGCTTTTGACCCGTTCAGCGAACTGCTGTCTGCCCTCCGTCCCGAGAAGATTGCTTCCCGGATAAGCCATGGCGGCAATTCTCGCTACCTCGTCGATATCGTTCAAAGAAACAGGGCGAATCTCGTCCATCGTCACAATCACTCCTGTCTGTACGCATTTGGGACAAACCATTTCGTCTAAAAAAATTTTATAGAATCTATGCGGTAAATAGCAACAAGTTTTTGTATATTTTGGAAAAGTTTCATTTTCAGCCATATTTGGCTTGGCCATCCAAAAAGCGCCGACCGGATGGCCGACGCTTGATAAATTACTGGCTGTTCGCCTGTTGCCGCTGATTTTTGGCAATCACAAGCGACAAGAGGAAGCAGCCAATCGCGATAACCAGTGTTCCGGTAAAGACGACGTGGACCCCGGAAGAAAGCAAATCGCGGATCGACGCCAGCTGTTCCGCAGGGATGGAGCCTGTCTCGAAGGATGCCCCGAGATTCGCGTGGCCTCCCGCTACCGTGACCATGTTGAATAGCATCCCGAAGACTGCCGCCCCGAAGGTTTGGCTGAAGGTTCCTGTGAACGTGTTCAATGCGACAGCCGTTCCCCGTTTGTCGACAGCGACCGACGCCTGAATTTTGACCATGACGATCGGGCTGATCAGCCCCATGCCAAGCCCCACCAAGCCTACGGCGACATAAATCAAGTAACTTGCCGAATGGGAAGACAGAATCGTTAAAAGCGTCGTGGCAACGGTCAATATGGCCGTCCCTCCGATAATCAACTGCTCTGCCCGCAGCTTGCCCAAGAGATTGCCGGACAAAATCGAGCCGATCGTCCAACAGACGGGCATCGGAGTCAGGACAAAGCCTGCCATCGTCGCGCTTTCCCCCAGTACGCCCTGGCTCCAGATCGGCAAGTACACGACCATGCTGATCACAATCCCGTTGGTCAAAAACGTCAGCATGTTGATCATCGTCACGTTGCGATTCGTCAAAAGGGTGAGCGGAATCAGCGGCTCAGGCGAGCGCTTTTCTACCGTAACGAAAACCAGGTAGGTCACGAGTGCAAACACAATCAAGGAAATCGTCACCGGATTGGTCCAGGACTGATCCTGGCTGCCCGTCAACAGCGCGTACAGCAAGGCAATCGTGCCCACGGTGAAGATCAGCGCTCCCGGATAATCGATATGACGCTTCGCTTTTGCCAGCAGCTTTTCGCGGTAAAACCAGACCAGCATGAAAAAGGACAAAAGCCCGAACGGCAAATTGAGAAAAAAGATATAACGCCAGGAAAGCGTGTCGACCAAAAACCCGCCAACGAGCGGCCCTGCCACACCTGACAGGCCCCATACAGCGCTGATCCAGCCCTGGGCTTTCGCTCTCGCCGTCTGCTCGGTATACAAGTCGCCGATAATCGTCATCGTAATCGGCATGACCGCACCCGCGCCCAAGCCTTGAATCGCCCGGAACACGATAAGCTGGCCCATCGTCATGGCCACACCGCAAAGCGTGGAACCAAGCAAGAAAATACCGATCCCGATCAGCAACACATTTTTGCGTCCAAACAAGTCAGCGAGTTTGCCATAAATCGGGGCAGACACGGCAGTCGCCAGCATGTAGATGGCGTAAACCCAGCTGACCAGCTCAAATCCCGATAAATCACTTGTAATCCGCGGCACCGCTGTACTGACAATCGTCCCTTCCATGGCGGCCAGGAAGGTGGAAAGCATCAGTGCCACCATAATTTTTACTCTCATCTCGATCTCCTCTCTCTATCTACGCACGATCGCGATTCGCCAAAAAGCGTTGTCATAGTATATCACAAAACTTTGCTTACCTATGAAACAAAAACGCGTCTGCCACCTGTCCGCGCCGTTGTTGCAACGCGCGAAAGGATTGACAAGACTGGGGACTCGGGGAGCCGCCTTCGCTCCTGATCTTGTTACAGCCAGCTTTTGATCGCCTGAAACACTTCCTGATAATAATGCACTTCATGGGGAACAAAATCACTCTGCTTGACCATCAGACTAGCGTCGTAGCGCTCTCCTGCCGCATCGGTCAAAAACCCTTTCGCTGCCACTTGCGAAAGCTGGTCTGCAAACAACGCCTCCAACTCCTGCACATTCACCCAGAGAAGTCCTGTCACTTCTTCCTTTTGCAAGCGATATTCGTGCAGCGGCTGATCGCACTCCATCGCAAATACGTGGCACAGCTCCTTGTCGATGATGCCTGGCGCCGTAATCACATCGCGAATGACGCCAATCTGGCGGAGCTTTTCATACGGCACGACAAGTCCAAGCTCTTCCTCCAATTCCCGCACTCCGTCACAGGGCCGCTCCCCTGCGAGCAAATGGCCTGCCGATGTTATATCAAGCAAATTCGGGCCCGTATCTTTTTCCGGATGCCTTTTCTGGAACAAAAGCTCCAGTTGTCCATTGTGCACCCGGTAAAGCCAGCAATGGAAAGTTTGGTGCCAATCCCCTTTTCGGTGCACCTCGCTGCGCGCTTCCACACCGATCTGCTGTCCTGATTCGTCAAAAATGTCAAAGCGTTCTTCCGTCATCCAACTCCACCTCATCTGCGTATCGGTTTCTCATTCTTTTCCACCTTACCAGTTAGGCGAAGTGTTGGCTACTCTGTTCGCCCGAAATATGCACTACCGCCACTCCGCCCCGTTTCGGCTTTGCTTTTGCGCTGTCCATGCTCGATCCAAAGCCTTGCCAGGCCGCTGGCGAGCAGCACTCCCGGTCATGTTGACAGCCTCGCTCCCTTCCTATAGACAAAGGGACAGCGCCTGGCGCCATCCCTTTGTCTCATCGTGTTGTCCTGGTGAAAGCTTATTGAATTGTGACTTCGTCCAGCATCAGGTAGCCTACCGGACTTAACCAGAAGCCTTTTACATCTTTGGCTGTTACCGATACGTGGTCGATGGTGCGGATCGGAATGACCGGAACTTCTTTCAGCTCGATCTCTTGCAGCTTGGCATAGATCGCGTTCCGCTTCGCTTCATCCTTTTCGCGGCGGCCTTCTTCAATCAGCTTGTCGACTTCCGGGTTGTTGTAAAAGGCAATGTTTCCGGCGCTGCCTTTAGAGGAGCTGTGGAAGACGTTGTACTGGTTGTAGTCGCCGTCGCCTGTGGCATTGCCCCAGCCGCCGATAAACATCGCATGCTCGCCTTTGTCTGTGTACTCCAAATATGCCCCGTACTCCATTACTTTGATTTCCACGTCGATGCCAATGCCCTTCAGCTGGGACTGGATTACTTCCGCTACGTTCATGCGCTCTTTGCGGTCATCGGTCACAATCGATGTTTTGAAGCCGTTCGCGTACCCTGCCGCAGCAAGCAGCGACTTCGCTTCGTTCACATCGTACTTGTAGTCCTCAAGGTTCGGGTTGTAGCCGATCACTTTAGGAGACATCGAAGAGACTGCTTCTGTCCCTACGTTGTTGTACACGCCTTTGACAATCGCTTCTTTTTCAATCGCATGCGCGACAGCCTGGCGCACACGTACGTCGTCAAACGGTTTTTTCGTCACGTTGAAGCCGATGTATTCCACACCGAGACCTTCTGCGCGAACCATGTTCATGCTTGGCGTTGCTTGTGCGCGCTCCACCTCTGTTACAGGAAGCTGGTCGCCGATATGCGCTTCGCCTGCCTCGACCATCGCGATGCGGGTCGTGTCTTCCGGTACGACTTTATATTGGACTTTGTCCACTTTCGGCTTCTCGCCCCAGTAGTTTTCGTTTTTCGCCAGGGTCATTTCCTGACCTGGAATCCAGTCTTCAAATTTGAAAGGCCCGGTTCCTACCGGCTTTCTCGCCAATGTGTCAGCGCCTTCGGCAATCGCTTTCGGGCTGATAATGCTGCCTTCCGTGCTTGCGAGAATCGACAGCAGCGGCGCAAACGGGTAGTCCAAAATAAACTGAACCGTTTTGTCGTCGACTGCCTTGATTTCCTTGATCATCGCGAAGTTGGAAGCGCGCGGGGAACCTACTTTCGGATCGAGGGCACGTTCGAACGTCTTTTTCACGGCTTCGGCATTGAACGGTGTGCCGTCGTGGAAAGTAACGCCTTCGCGCAGCTTAAATTCCCAAGTCAGATCGTCAACCTGTTTCCACTCGGTAGCCAGCGCTGGCTTGTAGCCTGCGTTTTTGTCCCGCGCCACCAGACTCTCATATACTTTGCCGTAAATATAGTTGGCGGATGGAATGTTGGAAATGAAATGCGGATCGAGATTGTTTGCGTCTGCCTTGCGCGCTACGATCAAGGTTCCGCCTTCTTTTGCCGCCTCGGAAGCCGGTGCTCCATTTGCGTTTTGCTGCTCTGTACCTGCGCCACATCCCGTCAGTGCTACACCGACGGTCAGCGACAGCGCGAGCAGCGATCCAAACAAGCGTGTTTTCTTCATCTGCGTGTCCCCCTGTACAATGCTGTCGAAAATTCTGAATCTATTTCTTATTTGCATTATACGGTAGACTTTCTGCGCAGCCTTTCAGCATCTTTACTTCTATTTATAATATTTTTACTTTTATTTAATTTTATCTAATTCAGCTTCCGGAAAGGGACTGCGTGAAAAAACCGCTCATCCCCTGTGAACGGATAAGCGGTTTTCTCCAATAAAAGCAGATGGCTACTGCTTTTGCCAGACGATTTTTCCCGCGTACACGACTGCTTCCTTCGCAGCTTGACGTGCGACAGCTTCAGCCGAGCAACTGGCCCGGACAAACACAGCATCGGCAGCGTCACCGGGCTTTGGCCAGGCGCGATTCCCTGCCTCGTCAAGCGGGGTGATACCGCCAGTGACCAAGCCGAGCGTGCGGGCAAGCGATTTCTCGTCAATGAGCCGGAAGCGCTCCGCTACGCGATTCGCTTTTTGCAGCATATCTCCTGTGCCGAACGGGTCCCAATGATCGGTAATGTTATCGTTGCCGAGCCCGATCTGCACCCCTTTTGCCCGGAGCAGCGGAATCGGGATCGTCGGCATGTCGATCGGCACTGCGGACATGATCGCGATGTTCAGTTCCGTGCACAATTCCGCGATTTCTTCTGCCAAAGCCGTCGGCACCTCTCCCAGCGCATAGGCGTGGCTGACAGTCGTCCGGCCTTGCCAGCCAGCATCGCGCACCATCGCAGCGAGTCGCTTCATGATAAAAATGCCCAAATGCCCCGGCTCGTGCAAATGCAGGTCGATGTCCGCATTGGCTTCTACCGCAATATCCATCATTGTGTGCAGCGATTTTTCGATATCTTCGTCAAAAGAAGCTGGATCGACACCCCCGACGAGTCCCGCCCCATGCTTCATCGCCTCGCGGACGAGTGCTACGGAATCACTGCGCAGCAATCCATGCTGAGGGAAAGCGACAATTTCCCAGGAAAGCTTTTCCCGGTAAGTTTCCAGAGCAGCGAGTGTGGCCTCCAAGTTTTGCAATCCGATGACCGGATCGATATTGCAATGCGTTCGGACGTGTGTCGCACCGTGCGATTGCAGCAGGTGCAGCAAGCCTTCTGCACGCTGTTTGGCTACCGGAAGCTGGCGCGGCAGCAGTTCCTGCTCTTGTTGAATCCGGAAAAAGCGGTTGGGAGCAGGAATGACTGCCTGCCAGGGACCTCCGTAAAACGTTTTATCCAGATGGATATGCATCTCCCGAAAAGACGGCAGCATGAGCAGTCCTTCTGCGTCCCAGTAAGAGGCAGCTTGTGGGAGCGGAGTGCTGGCAGGGACGATTTTTTCCACGCGGCCGTCCGCCAAAAGCAGATGGACACGCTCTGTCACCGTCCCTGTTATCCTCCCGTTCTCCTCTTGAAACCCGCTTTCCAGACGTGCGTTTTTGATCCAGAGGCTGTCTTTCCCGCTCTCCATGTTCGCTCCCCCTTCTTACTCCATCGTAATATCGTTAATCATCATGTAACCGGATGGGCTGATCCAGAAGCCTTTGATTTTTTTGCTGACCGCTGCAACGTGTTCCAGATTGCGGATCGGAACCATCGGCGCTTCCTTGGACTCGATTTCCAGCGCCTGGGCGTAAAGTTGCTTGCGCTTGGCGCTGTCCGGCTCGCGGCGCGCTTCTTCGATCAGCTTGTCCACTTCCTTGTTTACGTAAAAAGTCGTGTTGCCGCCCTTGCCGAGCGAGCTGGAGTGGAACAGGTTGTACTGGTTGTAGTCGCCGTCGCCTGTTGCGTTGCCCCAACCGCTGATAAACATGTCTGTCTCGCCATTGTCTTCGGCATCGAGGTACGCTCCGTACTCCAGCACTTTGACCTCTACTTCCACGCCGATGCCTTTCAACTGCGACTGAATGACTTCTGCGGCATTGATCCGCTCTTTGCGATCCCCGGTCCACAGCGTTGTCTTGAAGCCGTTGGCATAGCCCGCTTCCTTGAGCAGCGCCTTGGCCTTGTTCGGGTCGAACTCGTAGCCTTTCAGCGCCTCGCTATAGCCGAGAACTTTCGGGCTCATCGCAGAATTGGCTTTTGTTCCTACATTGTTAAAAACGCCTTGGATGATGGCATCTGTCTCGATCGCATAGTTGATCGCCTGGCGAACCCGGACATCGTCAAAAGGCTTTTTCTTCGTATTGAAGCCGATAAAATCGGTGCCCAGTCCTTCTGTGCGATACAGAGCCATTTGCGGCGACTGGCTGACGCGTTCGATCTCGGTTACAGGCAGCGGCTCCGCAATATGGGCTTCGCCTGTCTCAACCATGGCAATTCGCGTCGTATCTTCCGGAACGACCTTGAAGACGGTCTTTGCGTATTTTACCTTTTCACCCCAGTAGTTGTCATTGCGTGCGAGCACGATTTCCTGTCCCGGCGTCCACGCCTCGAACACGAACGGCCCTGTGCCTACCGGATGCTTGCTCAAATCTTTTCCGTATTGCTCGATCGCTTTCGGGCTGATAATGCTCCCTTCATGGTTGGCCAAAATGGACAACAGCGGCGAGTATGGGTAAGTCAGCTTGATTTGCACAGTGTAGTCGTCTACGGCTTTCACTTCCTGGATCATTTGGAACTGGGTGGCGCGCGGAGAGCCGACTTTCGGGTCGAGGACGCGAGCAAACGTCGCTTTGACCGCTTCTGCGTTAAACGGTGTTCCGTCGTGGAAAACAACGCCCTGGCGCAGCTTGAACTCCCACGTCACTTCGTCCAGCTGCTTCCACTCGGTTGCGAGCATCGGCTTGAACTCCATATTTTCGTCACGGCGAATCAATCCTTCGTACACTTTGTGATGGACGACGCTCGCCGCGTTGATCGCGGAAATAAAGTGCGGGTCCAAGTTGTTGGCATCCGATTGTCTGGCAATAATCAGCGTCTGTGTTCCATCAGCCGCTTCGCTTTTGGCTGGATTGTCCGCAGCCCCCTGCTCCGGTTGTGCCGAACACCCTGCAAGCACCAGTCCAACGCCGAGCACGCCCGACATCAGAATGCTCCATCCTTTGCGTCTTTTCATAAAATCGCCCCCGTTTTTGCTTTTCTGTCTCTTGTTTTGAAAGTAGAGCAGCATAGCTGATCCCTTCAAGGAACTCGGCTATGCTGCGATTCATTGCTCTTGGAAGCTTGCGGTTATGGCAAGGTGATTTCGTCGATTTCGATGTGACCAGCCGGGCTGATCCAGACGCCCTCTACCCCTTTTTCAATCGCTGCCAAGTTTTCTGCGAAGCGGTAAGGCACGACTGCTACTTCATCCATTTCGAGCTGTTGCGCTTTTTCGTAAATTTGTTTGCGTTTTTCTTCGTCTTTCTCTTTGCGTCCTTCTTCGATCAGCTTGTCTACTTCCGGATTGCTGTAGAAGGAGTGGTTGCCTGGTGCGCCGTGAGACTTCGTGTGGAACAAGTTGTACTGATTGTAGTCAGCATCGCCTGTCGCGTTGCCCCAGCCGCTGATGAACAAGTCTGTTTCGCCTTTGCTCGCTGCGTCGATATAGGCGCCAAACTCCAGCACTTTGACTTCCAGATCGACATTGATTTGTTTCAGTTGTTGTTGCAATACTTCCGCTACGTTGACCCGCGCCTTGTTGTCATTGAGGTAGACGGTTGCCTTGAAGCCGTTGGCATAGCCTGCGTCCGCCAGCAATTTTTTCGCTTTCTCGATGTCGTAGCCAAGGTCTTTTACGTTCGCGCTGTAGCCGACCATCGTAGGAGAGATCGAGGAATGAGCGACCGTTCCCACATCGTTGTACACCCCTTGAATGATCGTCGGCTTGTCGATCGCAAGCGCAATCGCTTGACGGACGCGCACATCGTCAAACGGCTTTTTCTTGTTGTTGATGCCGATATGCTCGCTGGAGAAGGACGCATAGCGGCCGAGTGTCATGTTTGCCGAGTTTTTCACGCGGTCTACTTCTGTTACAGGAAGTTGTTCAGCCACTTGTGCTTCGCCTGTCTCGACCATAGCCAGTCGGGTTGTGTCCTCAGGTACTGTTTTGAAGACAACCTTGTCCAGCTTCGGCTTGTCTCCCCAGTAGTTGTCGTTTTTCACCAGCACAACTTCTTGTCCTGGCGTCCACGATTCAAACTTGTACGGCCCTGTTCCAATTGGATGCTTGGTCAAGTCTTTGCCGTACTGCTCGATCGCTTTTGGCGACAGGATGCCGCCTTCTGCGCTGGCGAGAACGGACAACAGCGGAGCGTACGGGTAGTTGAGGATAAATTGCACCGTGTTGTCATCCACGACTTTTACTTCCTTGATCGCTTCGAACAGGTTGGCGCGGTTCGAGCCGACTGCCGGGTCCTGGACGCGGGCGATCGTCTTTTGCACCGCTTCTGCATTGAATGGGGTGCCGTCGTGGAAAGTTATGCCTGTGCGCAGTTTAAACTCCCACGTCACATCGTCCACTTGCTTCCATTCGCTTGCCAGCGAACCGACGTATTTGCTTTCTTTGTCCATGCGGACCAGACCCTCGTATACTTTGTGATGAATGATAGCTGCCGAGTTAATTTGCGTAAGAAAGTGCGGGTCCAGATTGTTTGCGTCCGACAACCGGGCGATGACCAGTGTGCCACCTGCTTTGCCCGTGCCAGGCGCTGCTGTTTGCCCGGACGTATTGGCGTTCGTCCCCGCTTCTGGCGCTGGCGCCTGCGAGCAGCCGGCCAGCGTTGCCGATACGGCAACAGTCATGGCGATCAGCGTCTGGAAAAAGCGCGTCTTTTTCATGTAGTGTTTCCCCCTCTTTTGTTTGCGCCGGATGTGCTGTAATTTTTTGACCATTCGCGCATGTCTCATTTTACCTACTATTCAGGCATTATTTTTTCACTCTCTTTACTACTATTTTCACTTTCTTTACTCTTTTTTCGCCTTTTCCACATATTGGGATGGCAAAAGAAAAAGCCCCTCCCAGCAATTGGGAGAGACTTTTGGCACAGCCTATTGAATCGTCACATCGCTGACCTCGATGTAGCCGGAAGGGCTGATGTAGACGCCTTGCACATTTTTCGCGATAGCTGCCAGGTTTTCAGAGCTGCGATACGGGAGCAGCGGCACTTCGTCCATCTCGATCTGTTGCGCCTCTGCGTAGATTTGCTTGCGTTTCTCCGGGTCTTTTTCCTTGCGGGCTGCTTCGATCAACGCGTCGACTTTTGGGTTGCTGTAGAAGGAATGGTTGCCTGGCACTCCCGCAGACGTGCTGTGGAACAAGTTGTACTGGTTATAGTCGCCGTCGCCTGTGGCATTGCCCCAGCCGCTGATGAACATCTGGGCTTCGCCTTTTGCCGCCAGCTCCAAATACGCCCCGAACTCCATCACCTGGATTTGCAGGTCAATGCCGATGCCTTTCAGCTGCGATTGCAGCACCTCTGCCACGTTGATGCGAGCTTTGTTGTCATTCAAGTACACGGTCGCCTTGAGTCCGTTGCCGTATCCGGCTTCTGTGAGCAATTGCTTGGCTTTGTTCAAGTCGTACTCAGGCGTCTTGATGTTCGGACTATAGCCGATTACTTTTGGACCGAGCGAAGAGATCGCGACTTTGCCGACGTTATTGTAGACGCCTTGAATAATCGCTTCCTTGTCAATCGCATGCGCAATCGCCTGGCGGACGCGGACATCGTCAAACGGCTTCATTTTGACATTCATCCCGATATGATCCACGGCAAAAGACTCGAAGCGCCCCAGCGACATATTCGCGGAGTTTTGCACCCGCTCCAGCTCCGTGACGGGCAGCTGCTCGGCAACGTGCGCTTCGCCTGTCTCCACCATCGCGACACGCGTCGTGTCCTCCGGAACCGTCTTGAACACGACTTTGTCCACTTTTGGCTTCGTGCCCCAGTAGTTTTCATTTTTGACGATGACGATTTCCTGACCGGGCGTCCACGACTCAAAGACGAACGGGCCTGTCCCTACCGGGTGCTTGGCCAGGTCTTTGCCGTACTGCTCAATCGCCTTCGGGCTGATGATGCCGCCCTCGGCGCTGGCGAGGACAGAAAGCAATCCCGCGAATGGATAATGCAAAATGATCTCCACTTTTTTCGGATCAATCACTTTGACTTCCTTGATCATCCCGAACATGTTTGCCTTGGGAGTCGGCTGGTTTTTGTCCAAAATGCGATTGATCGTCTTCTTCACAGCTTCCGCATCAAACGCGGTTCCGTCGTGGAACGTCACGCCGTCCCGCAAAGTAAATTCCCATGTCACATCGTCTTTCTGCTTCCATTCTGTCGCCAGAAGCGGCTTGTACTCGCTGTTGCGGTCCATCATCACCAGACCTTCGTACATTTTGTGCTGCACGACTGCCATGGAGTTGATTTGCGTACTGAAATGCGGGTCGAGGTTGTTCGCGTCAGACAGCCGGGCGATAATCAACGTACCGCCGCCAGACGCAGCAGGGGTGGATGGCGCAGGACTGCCGGTTGCTTGTCCGGAGTTGGAGCCGGTCGAAGCCGGTTGCGATTGCGAGGTGCCGGAACAGCCTGTCAAAACGGTCGCAAACGCGACAGACAAAGCAAGAATGGAACGTACGATGCGCGTTTTCTTCAATGAAAATGCCCCCTTTGTCTCGTTGGTAAAAAGAAAAATAATGACATAACAAAATATTACTAATTTTCTTACTATTAATCTTTGCACGATCTTTACTTTCTTTTTCACTATCTTTACCTTGTTGTTTTTGAATGTTAAAAAAATCTCTACCAGGCGAGTGCCTACATTTTCCACGGTGAATTTGCCGTGCATGGCGAATCTTATCAATGGGCGGAAGATCATTCGAGTGCCGCCGTCAGATGAACGGCATCAGAAGGAGGACAGGCATGGGGATTTTTGGTGACAATTCCAAACAAGAGCCGCTGCATTATGGCGAAGTGTTTGGCGTCTGGGTTTATTTGGCGACGACAAAAGCTCTGCTCGCTGGTTATCAGACAGCGATGAATCATGCTGGCGATACGGATTTGAAGGACTTTCTCGAAGATATCATGCAAACGATGAAAAAGGAAATTGACCAGTTGGAGGATGTACTTAAAATAAACGGCGTCGCCTTGCCGCCTTCCCCTCCCGATCGGCCACTGGCTGATCGGAGCAGCATTCCGGTCGGAGCCAGGCTCAACGACTCCGAGATTGCCCTGGGAATTGCCCGGGATATTGCCGGAGGCTTGCTGACATGCAGCCAGGTCATGAGCCAGTCGCTGCGCGAGGATATCGGCTTGATGTTTGCCGAGTTCCACTTTGCGAAAGCGCACTCCGGTTTTCGTCTGCAGCGCATCCTCAAGGAAAAGGGCTGGCTGATTTCCCCACCCCTGCACATGCACGCGCCAGAGCTTGCGCACGTCTAGCCTGTTGTCGTGAATAAGCACTGTCACTGGGTGGGCAGTGCTTATTTGCACGTTCGGTCATTTTTGATTACATTGAGGGAAGCAACTTGGCAAATCTCGCTGGCGTAGCGCCATAAAAAAGCATGCCCCCGCTCGTCGAGACGAGGAAGGCATGCTTTGCAGCTTGTCGCATTGTCGTTATGAAATTACTTGCTGACTTCTACAGACCAGCCGAACTTGTCTTCTTTTTCGCCATACTGGATTCCGGTCATTGTTTCGTACAGTTTGGTGGTCAACGGGCCTGTTTTTTCGCCGTTGAGAATCATTTGGTGGCCGTTCCAGTTCAGGTCGCCGACTGGCGAGATGACCGCTGCCGTGCCTGTTCCAAACGCTTCTTCCAGTTGCCCTTTTGTGTACGCCTCGTACAATTCTTCGACGGAAATCCGCTTTTCTACTACCGGGATGCCCCAGTCTTTCAGCAGGTGGATCGTCGAATCACGGGTGATTCCCTCCAAAATGCTGCCGTTCAAAGCAGGGGTCCACACTTCTTCGCCCACTTTGAAAAATACGTTCATGCTGCCGACTTCTTCAATGTATTTATTTTCTACGCCATCCAGCCAAAGCACTTGCTCGTAGCCTTTTTCCTTGGCTTCCGCCTGTGCTTTCAGAGCGCCTGCGTAGTTCCCCGCTACTTTGGCATTGCCTGTACCGCCGCGGACAGCGCGAACGTATTTGTTTTCTACGTAAATTTTCACTGGCTCCATACCATTTGCATAGTAAGCGCCAACCGGAGACAGAACGATGATCAGCTTGTACGTGTGCGATGGACGCACGCCGAAACATGGCTCCGTAGCGATCACGAATGGACGGATGTACAGCGACATGCCGCTCTCTGCCGGAATCCATTCTTTTTCAAGCGCTACCAGCTGTTTCAGCGCATCGACCATAAATTCCCCGTCCACTTGCGGCATGCTCATCCGCTCCAGGGACCGATTCATCCGCTTGAAGTTTTGCTCCGGACGGAACAGAAGCACCTTGCCTGCTTTGTTGCGGTATGCTTTCATTCCTTCAAAAATCGCTTGTCCGTAGTGGAGTACCATCGCAGCCGGATCGAGCGTCAGCGGAGCGTGCGGAACGATTTGCGGATCGTGCCAGCCTTTTCCTTCCGTGTAATCCATCGTGAACATATGGTCGGTAAAATGCACGCCGAACCCCAGCTTGTCGAGTGCTGGCTTCTCTTTTTTCTGTTCTGTTCGGACAATCGTTAGCTGACACTCCATCTTCTACATCTCCCTTGATTATTAAAATCCTGCATTTCTGAAATAAGCTTTATATATTTAAAATATCAACTATTTCGAATGATTGCCAGCTTAACTTTCTTTTTGCCAGAAACGGCTAACAGGAAAGTTACTCTATCATCGGGGAAAGTGCAGCATAAACCTCTTCCATCTCCGCTTCCGTTCCGACTGTGATGCGCAGCATGTCCGCAAGGCGCGGCAGTTGATCATAGCGCACGTAAATTCCTTGCTCCATCAGCTTTTCATACAGCTCGCGCGCAGACTGTCCTTCTGCCTTCGCTGGTGGCTGGCACAAAATGAAATTCGTCTGCGCTGGGACGACGCTGAAACCGAGCGATTCAAGCTGCTTGGAAAAAACCGCCCGCGTCCGCTTGATCCTGCCTGTCGTCTCTTGCATATAGCTTTGATCGCGCAACGCCGCAAGCGCGAGATGGCGTGCGATCGCAGATTCAGGCGGAACGCTTTTGTTCCCGCCGAGGGCATCGCGCCTTCCACATAGCCGGGCATCTTTTCGATATGAGGCAAAATCATCGTCATTGCTTCTCTCCTCCATGTCGCGTGCGACTTTCTCATCCCTGCTTCCGATTCGCTTTGCAAAGATGTTATGATGTAGAATATCCTTAATTTTACAAAGAAGAAATATCCAGTTTTCTGCTTTTTCCAGTGCCAGGAACGAAAGGAATGGAAGTCGACATGCTCCACCGGACGCGTCGTGTACGTCGGAACGTTTTCCAGAGTGTTGTGCCCCTCTATTCGGCTCAGCTATCTCGTTCTGCCTCCCGCACTGCTCGACCGCTTCCTGACGAAAAGCAACAGCTACGATCAGTACGCTTCGCCCATTTTCCAGAAAACGTTGTACCTGTTCATGGAGTCGGGTGATTTTCATCGGCATGTGCGAGCGAACAGCGAAGTGATTGACTATTCCCAAAAAAGGCAGTATTCATCGGCGCAAGAAAAATGGACTGCATTTTGCAAAACAGCGCTCTGGTTGTGCTCACGCATCCCATCAAAGATTGGACTTTTACATGGAACGAAAAGAAGGTAGTAAAGTGGGGTGATTTTTATCATGAATGAATATATTATCATCGCGATCCCGCTTTTGCTGGGAATCGTCGGCTTCGTTTGCCTGCTCCTCGGTTTGTTTGGTTACCATCCGAAAAAAATTCGCATACACCTCACCATTTCCGGGATTTGCTTTTTCTTGCTGTTCGCCTATCTCATCATCGGGTATATTTACTTGGCTCCGCCATCGTTGTTGCTGAACTTGTTTTGATTACCCGTGGGCAAAACGCAAATGATCCATTATCGCTGAGGAGGTTTCGTGCCTATGAGTAGAAAAGTCGCCATCGTCACAGGAGCAAGTCGGCTGAACGGTATTGGTGCTGCCATATGCAGAGCGTTGGCTGCACAAGGGATTGATCTGTTTTTCACGTATTGGACAGCGTACGACAAGACAATGGACTGGGGGATACAAGACGATGAGCCAGCGCAACTGCGCGAACAGTTGACCCGCTATGGAGTACAGTGCGCGTGCAGCGAAATCGATTTGTCCAAGCCTGACTCGTGGTCGCATGTCCTCGATGAAGCCAGCTCGCAGGTTGGCGCTCCCTGTATTCTCGTCAACAACGCTTGCCATTCCACTTCCGACAATTATCAGTCGCTTTCGGCTGCCAGTCTGGACGCTCATTATGCGCTCAACGTTCGCGCGCCGATCATGCTCAGCGCCGAATTTGCCCGTCGATTCTCCCAGCCTGGCAACGGCCGGATTATTCACCTGACTTCCGGGCAATCGAAAGGTCCCATGCCTGGCGAAATCGCCTATGCCGCGACAAAAGGGGCGCTGGATGCGTTCACGATTACTTTTGCCGCAGAAGTCGCTCCGCTCGGAATTACCGTCAACGCAGTCAATCCCGGCCCTACAGATACCGGATGGATGTCAAAAGAGCTGGTGCCGTTCCTCTTGGAGCGCAGCCCCATGGGCAGGATCGGCCAACCGGAAGATGCGGCACGTCTGGTCGCTTTTTTGGCAAGCGAGGAAGCGGGATGGATTACCGGACAAATCATTCATTCGGAAGGAGGATTTTTGCGTTGAGCTGCCACTGTTGCGTGTGTTGCGCGCAAAATAAAAGCACAATCCGCTATACAACAGCAGATTGTGCTTTTTGGATTGGCTTTTAGTGCAGAGCGTTACGGTTTGTTGACGATGCGAAACGACGGCGTGAACAGTTCCTTTTCGCCAAGCTGTTGATAGTCTCTCTCCACATAGCCGAGGCGCATTTTGTCAAAATAGCGTTGGCCGCGCTCCTTGATTTCCGCAAGATCAACGCCTGGCAGCACGCGGTCTTTCATTACGGTGCGTCCTGCGATGATCGACAGCTTCACATCGCGCCCGGAGCCGCACATGATCAGGGTGCGAATCGGATCGTCAACGGTTCCCATGTGGAATCCGTCCAGGTCGATCGCGATGATGTCGGCTTGCGCTCCCGGAGCGAGTCTGCCGAGATCGTCCCTTCCGAGGAAGCGGGCGCCGCCCAGTGTTGCCGCGCGGAAAATATCCGCGTAGCTGGAGTCTGCCACATCGCGCTCCTGCAAGCGGGAAAGCATGCTGGCCGTGCGAATGTTTTGGATGAAGTCTGGCGGGAACGTGTCCGTCCCGATCGCGATATTAATGCCGCGACGCTTGTAGCGGGCAAAAGATTCCAGCGCGGAGCCGTGGCGTCCGATGACGAGCGGGCAATGAATGACCGTTGTTCCCGTTTCTTGCAGGATAGCCAGATCGTCGCCTTCCCCGATCGTCGCTTCGCTGTAGCCAGGGATGAAATGCGCGTGTGGAATCGCCGTCCTTTTGCCCAGGAACCCGATTTCGTTGAGGTACTGGATGGGCGACATGCCATGGCGACGATGAATTTCCGTGTACTCGTAGCTTCCTTGCGCCGCATGCAGGCGGATCGGGCAACCCAGCTCATCGCTGTAGCGTTTCGTCAGAACCAGATTTTCCGGCGTTTGCGTCTCGATCCGCTCCGGCGCGAGCATGCCGCGGATCAGGCCGTTGTGGGCGCCGTCAAAGTCTTTGACGAACTGGACAGCCCGCTCAAGCCCTGCCCGTCCTTCCGCTTCGTTCCACAGCACCTCAATCTCGCCATTTGCCTTGACGACGCGCATTCCCGACTGGTAGCTCGGTCCCATGTACATGCGCAGTCCCAGACGTCCTGCATGCTCCGCTGCCGCTGCCAGTTCCTCGTACGTCTCTGCCCAGCGCTTGTAAAAGACAGAGGTGATCGGCATCGCCGTCGTCACGCCGTTCAAGATCAGTTGGCTGTAGGCGTACAGCGATTTGAACGCCTCTTCCTCCGGCGTCATGACCTCGTGGTAGCCTTTGTTGTAGTACGCTTCCGACCAGAGCAAATTTTTGTTTCGCTGCGCCGACACTTCCAGATGCACGATGTCGTGGTCAATATCGCCAAGCGCGTTCAGATCGATGAACCCCGGGCTGATCACGGCATTGCCCAAGTCGGTCACTTCGTCCACTTCTCCGTCATACGCATGTCCTACATACAAAATCGTCTCACCTTCGTAGACGACTTCCCCGTCTTTGATGATGATGTGGTCTTCTCCGTCGTACCCGATGACATATTTGGCTGTCAGTTTCTTTTTCATGCTGTTCCTCCCCCTTGCTTCCGGATTCGTGCTCACACTCTCCACTATCTATCTTTGTATCCTTTGCCAGTATAAGAAATATTCTGTCAAGTTTGTTTCAATTGCTTTACATGTATTTGCACAATCTTTACTACTTTTCAAAAAACGGCAAGAATTTCGCCAATAAGTAAAAATCATGCAAAAACTCGTAAAGAAGCTGCAAATCTTTATTCAAAATATTCCTTACAATTAATAGAGAGCAATGAAGCTAGGCTGGGCTTTTTTCAACGATCCTCTTACTATTTTTCATGCGAAAGGGCTGATTTTTTGTGAGTCAAGCATACTCATACTGGCTAACCAACGTTCGTCTCGATAGCGGATTTGAAACCGGAGAGGATGGGGTAGTCCACACACGCTCGGAAATTTGCCACCTGAAAATTCAGGACGGGGTGATTAACGAGATCATTTCCGCGACCAAGCCACTCGACACAACGCTTCCGCAGCAGGACGCCAACGGACTGCTTGCGCTCCCGTCGTTCGTGGAAAAGCACAACCATCTGGACAAAACGTATGCAGGCGCTACATGGAAGTCGTGTCTCCCTCCGAAAAAGCTGATTGATCGCCTGGAGTTCGAAGCGACAGAAATGCCGCTGATGACCGGAACCACGCAAAAGCGGGCCGAAGCGATGTTGCAGCTTTTGCTGAACGGCGGCGCCACACATGTACGGACGCACGTCAATATTGACCCGTACATCGGCCTGAAAAACTTGGAGGGCGTACGGGCCGCACTGGAAGCGTACAGCGACCGGATGACCTACGAGATTGTCGCTTTTCCGCAGCAAGGGCTGTTGCGCACACAAGCAAGCTCCTTGATGAGACAGGCGATGAAAGAAGGCGCTACGCTCGTCGGCGGATTGGACCCGGCTGGCATCGATAACGAGCTGGAAGGTTCGCTGCGGGAGATGATGGACATTGCCGTGGAAGCTGACGCCGATGTCGATATCCACCTGCACGATCCGGGCACGCTCGGCTTTTATACGATCAAGCGCATTCTCGACCTGACAGAAGAAGCAGGCTGGCAAAACCGGATGGCGATCAGCCACGCCTTTGCTCTCGGTGATGTATCTGTCGAGGAAAGCACAGAAATGGCGGAGCGCTTGTCCCGATTGGGCACGATGATCATGACGACCGTGCCGATCAACCGAGCGATGCCTCCCGTACCGATTCTGCACGAAAAAGGCGTGCGCGTAGCTCTTGGCTATGACGGTTTCTACGATTCGTGGTCGCCGTACGGAACGGGCGACATGCTGGAGAAGCTGAATCGCCTCGTGGAGCGCTATCGCTGGGTGGACGAGCGCTCGCTGGTGCAATCGCTCTTTTTCATCACAGGCGGCAAAACGACGCTCGACCGCGCTGGCAACCGCGCATGGCCCAAAGCTGGTGACGAAGCGAACATCGTTTTTGCCGAAGCTTCCTGCTCCGCCGAAGCCATCGCCAGAAGATCGCGCCGGGCTGCTGTCATGTTCAAAGGGAAAGTCGTGCATGGGGCGTTGGAGAGACGAGGGGAAAACTAGTGCCAGGCGCCACGTCTGGAAGGAGAACGCGGCCAAGGTGGGAGCTGGCAAGCATCCGTCTCCCCTGATTTCGTATCTGTTTTTCATTTGGCATGCCGCCCCTTTTCGTAGTGTATGTGGATACATCCGTAATCGGATGGCAGTTGTGACATTAAAGAAAGAAAAAAGAGGCAGCTTTCGCTACCTCCCCCCTTACACTATTGCTTTTCCCACTTATCGTTTTCCAGTACAAATTCCGTAACCGTGCTTTCCCCGTCTGCTGATTGCTTCAGTACATACAAACTTTCACGGGATTCATGGAGGTAAATTTGTGGGCGTGTATCACCAATCGAAATCTTAGTCACGGCGTTGACCTCTTTAAAGAGGTCTTTGTCCAAATTGAAAACTACCTCTTTGTCGACTACAGTGTATTCTGACAAGTCTATTCCAGTATCGTCAGCAATTTCATTGGCGCTTTGTACGAGTAGATTCTCGTATTCTTTGGCTTCATGTGGATCTTCCTTAACGAGTGTCCAATCAATCGGATTATACACGGCCGTATCCGAGGACATTTTGAAGTCACTTATTGGTCCAGCGCCTAAACTTTCAGTATGCTCGCTCTCAACCTTGTATCTAATTTTCGGTCCATGACTGGAAGTATAAGCACCTGACGTCCGAACTCTATCCTCTACTTCGTCTACGAGCACGACTCCTTTGTACAAAGTATACGTATACACTTTAGCGTTCGCATTATTATTAAGCGTCTTAGCGGAAAACTTTACTTTGTAGCTACTTGTGGTTGAGCTACTGATGTCGACAGATGAAGTCGCAGACGTGATGTCGGCTGAAGCGCTATTCGCAAACAATAACAATGAGCCAAGACCAGCAATAGCGAATACAGATCTCTTTATCATTCTTATGCACCGCTTCCTATTTTTGGTAGATTCGGGCACTATACTATATTACTTTTATTTATTTTTCAATATTTTTATATGTGAAATAAATAAAAAACAAGGAAATTTTCCCTATCCGACGAAGAGGCAAGCCACCTCCCGACTGTTGAGTGTGTACAGTCGGGAGCTTTTTTCTTGTGCCACACGATACAACCAGGTCAAGGGCAGCAAGCCAAATCATCCGGTAAAGATTGACAACGGCAAAACCAACGTAATATTATATATTTACGTAAAAATGTAATTTTACGAAAGGTTGATGACGATGACAATGGCGGCGGAAATTTCACCGGGGGTTTACATGCTTTCGCTCGATTTTCACGGGAATATCGTTCACCCCATGCTTCTGCGCGAGGGAGAAATGAGCGTTTTGATAGACACAGGCTTTCCCGGGCAAATAGAAGATTTGCGCGCAGCCATGGACGCGGCAGGAGTGCCGATCGCCCAGCTGCAAGCCGTGATTTTGACGCATCAGGACATGGACCATATCGGCTGTCTGCCTGAGATTTTGCAGGAATGCGGTCCACGTGTGAAAATTTACGCGCACGCGCTGGATCAGCCGTACATTCAGGGAGAGTTGCCGCTGTTAAAAGACAGCCACCTGGAGAATCCCCCGCAAGGCCGCGTAGATCATACAGTAAAGGACGGTCAGGATCTGGCTTTTTGCGGCGGGATTCGCGTCATTCATACGCCCGGACATACTCCCGGACATATCAGCCTGTATGTAAAAAAGAGCAAGACGCTCATTGCCGGAGATTCGCTGTACAGTGTAGACGGGATGATCGGCGGCATTCATGCCCCGACGACACCAGATATGGACGCAGCCCGGCGCTCGCTGAAAAAGTATGCAGACCTCGACCTGGAAGCCGTCGTCTGCTATCACGGGGGAATGTGCAGGGAAAATGTCCGCGAGCAAATCGTGAAGCTTGGCCAGGCATGATCGCGCGCTGTCTGTCGTCTCAGGCGTTGATTTCATAGGAAGAACGGGCTGTTTCACGAACGCATTAGCAAACAAGCATGGCTCCATACGCCAAAAAAGAGGCAAAACCGCAAGCGGTCTGCCTCTTTTTTTCTGTGAAAACATCTCGACGTTTTTCGTGAAATGGGATGTGACCGCTTGCAGTCAACAAAACGGCCATGAATGTTTTGCTGCAAATGGTACGTAACGTTTCAAGTACCTGTCAGCTTACAGCGCCCCGGACACCACATTGCCACGGAACACGACAGCCTGGCGCTTCGCTCGGCGCGCCACCGCTTCTGCCGCAGAGGAAGCGTGCAACAACACCATGTCTGCTTCGTCTCCTACATTTGGCCATTGGCGGTTGCCCTCTTTGTCGAGCGGCGTTTTGCCGCCTGTGATAAAGCCCAGCGCCTGAGACAAGGAACGCTCATCCTGCATGCGGAAGCGCTCCGCCAATCGTCCTGCCTTTTCCAGACTGTCTCCCTGGCCGAACGGCGACCAGTGATCGGTAATGCTGTCGTCGCCGAGCATGACTTTGACGCCTTTGTCGCGCAGAAGCGGAATCGGAATAGTCGCCTTGTTGACAGGAACCGTAGAAGTGATCGAGATGCCGAGTGCGGCGAGCATCTCGGCTACGTCTCCCGCTTCCTCCAGGCTGACGTCAGCCAAAGCGATGGCGTGGCTGATCGTGACGCGGCCTTGCCAGCCTGCCTCTTCGGTCATTTTCGCCAGACGCTTGAACGTGAAAATGCCGAGATGGTCAGGATCGTGCAAGTGAACGTCGATCGGAGCATCCGCTTCTACCGCCAGTTCAAAAATCGTCGCCAGCGATTTCTCGATGTTTTGATCGACAGTCGCCGGATCGACGCCGCCGACGTAGGTCGCGCCCATTTTCAGCGCCTGGCGAATGTTCTCCACCTGATTGCTGCGCAAAAGCCCTTGTTGCGGGAAAGCAACGACCTCGCATTCCAACTTGCCGCTGAACGTTTCCATGGCAGCAAGTGTCGCCTCCAAGTTTTTCAGGCCGATATACGGATCGATGTTGCAATGGCTGCGAATTTTCGTCGAACCGGCGGACAAAAGCAGTTCCAGCATCTTTTCCGCGCGCTCCTGCGCCGTCGGCAACAGCTTGGGCATCAGTCGGCTCTCTTCTTCCAGACGTTCCAAAATGCTTTTGACCGGAGTGACCGCTTTCCACGGGCCGCCGTAGTACGTCTTGTCGATATGGATGTGCATGTCCTGAAACGACGGTACAGCCAACAAGCCGTTCGCATCTTTGACAGGCAGTCCGCTCGCCCCTGCCTCGTCGCCATAGGCGATTTGGGCAATCCGGCCGTCCTCGATCAAAAGGTGCGCCAGCTCTGTGTCGGTTGCGACAATTTTGCCATTTTCTGTCCGGTATCCACGCTCCAGGCGAACGTTCGTAATCCAATAGGCTGTAGACATGTATTCATAACATCCTTTCCAGATGGAATTTGTAAAAAACCGCTGTCACCGCGCAAGGCTTGCCGCCGACCGTTGGCTTCTTCGCCACATGTCGCGCCGCCTGTTGCCTGTTACCATTCGCCCGCTACCCTGTTGCCCTGAAACAGCACCACTCTGCGCTTCGCCCGCCTTGCCACCGCTTCTGCCGAAGAAGCGGCTTCCACTGCCATCAGGCTTGCCTCATCCCCTACCAGCGGCCACAGACGATTGCCCGCATCGTCCAGCGGAATGCGCCCCTCTGTCACGAAGCCGAGGGCCACTCCCAGCGACCGCTCATTCGTCAGGCGAAAACGTTCCGCGAGTCGGCCTGCTTTTTCCAGCAAATCTCCGCTTCCGAACGGCGTCCAGTTGTCTGTCAGGCTGTCGTTGCCGAGCATGACGGCGACGCCTGCTTTGTGCAACAGCGGAATCGGAATCGTCGGGCGGTTGATCGGAACCGTCGATGCGATCGAGATGCCGAGCGTTGCCAGCTGCTGCGCTACCTCTCTCGCCTCCTCCAGCGACACATCTCCCAGCCCGAGCGCGTGACTGATCGTGACACGCCCTTGCCACCCTGCCTCTTCCGTCATCGCTGCGATCCGCTTGATCGTGAAAAGTCCGAGGTGCCCAGGGTCGTGCAGATGCAAGTCGATGTCGGCATCCGCTTCCACAGCCAGCTCCATGATCGTTTGCAGCGAGCGTT
Source organism: Brevibacillus sp. (assembly GCF_003521185.1). Classification (NCBI taxonomy): domain Bacteria; kingdom Bacillati; phylum Bacillota; class Bacilli; order Caryophanales; family Paenibacillaceae; genus Brevibacillus; species Brevibacillus sp. Next base: position 77,480 of record NZ_DOTK01000089.1, on the reverse strand, counting down.
CGATATCCTGGTCGACACCGCCGGGATCGACGCCGCCCACATGCGTCGCTCCTTGGCGCAGCGCCTCTCGCACCGTCTCGCGTGCTTGCGTGCGCAGCATGCCGTAGTGCGGGAAGGCGACAATCTCATGCGACACTTTGTCTGTAAAAGTTTCGAAAGCCCGCAGCATGCCCTCCAAAAAGCCGAGGCCGACAGTCGGGTCGACGTGGCAATGCGTGCGCACGTGCGTAACGCCCGTTGCCACCAAAAGCGACAAAATGCTCTCCGCTCCCGCCTGTGCCTGCTTCAAGTACATCGGCAGCAACGTGCGATCCTCCGCGTGCCGTTCAAACAAGTTTTTCACCGGAGTCGTCGCTTTCCACGGCCCGCCGTAATACGTTTTTTCCAGGTGGATGTGCTTTTCCGCCATCGCAGGCAAAATCAACAGACCCTTCGCATCCTTTTTTGGCACTCCGTCCTCCAAAATTTCGCTGGACGGAACGATTCGGGTGATTTTCCCGTTCTCGATAAGCAAATCGCACAGCTCGGTACGCGTTCCTGTGACAACTCCCTGATCCCACTCATACCCGCACTCCAGGCGAGCGTTAATTATCCAGTACGGAGATGCCTTCATTTGCGATCATCCCTTCGTTGTGGTCGCTTCTTCCACTTGTCCGGCGACCTGGCTTCCTTTGAAAAAGACCGCCTGGCGATCTGCCCGCCGCGCGATTGCTTCAGCCGAGCACGACGCTTCCACCAGAACGAGGCTCGCTTCTTCTCCTACAGCAGGCCACAGTTGCGTGCCGTTCGCATCCAAAGTCGTTTTCCCGCCCGTAATGAAGCGAAGCGACTGGGACAAAGCCAGCTCGTCCAGCCAACGGTTGCGCTCCGCCAAGCGCCACAAGCGCTCCAGCACGTCGCCGTTGCCGTACGGCTGCCACGTATCAAAAATGTTGTCGCAGCCAAGCGCCACGTCCACTCCGTTTTGATGCAGCAATGACACAGGCGGGATCGCCCGGCTGAACGGAACGCTGGAAATAATCGTAATGCCCGCTTCCCGCAAGATCGTCGCCATCTCTTCTGCTTCCGGCACCGGAATGTCTCCGAGCGCAAAAGCGTGGCTGATCGCTACGCGGCCTTGCCACCCGGCGTCTACCGTCATGGCTGCAAGCCTTTTCATCGTAAACGTTCCCAAATGTCCCGGGTCGTGCAAATGCAAATCAACCCCGGCGTTCGCCTCGACCGCCAGCTCCATCATCTGGTGCAGCGATTGTTCGAGATCGCCGTCTACCGTTGCCGGGTCTACTCCGCCGACATGTGTCGCGCCCTGGCGCAGCGCCTCACGCAACAGCGGCTGCGCATCCGTCCGCAAAAGTCCGTGCTGCGGGAACGCCACGATCTCATGAGTTACCCGATTCGCATAAGTAGCCAGCGCTGCCTGCACCGATTCCAGATTGGAGATGCCCGCTTCCGGATAAATGTCGACGTGTGTGCGCACGTGTGTGGAACCGTAGGAAAGCAGCACGGACAACAGGTTTTCCGCCCGCTCCTGCGTAGTCGTCGGCAAGGCTGGCAATGCCCGCTTTTCAATCTCGCAGCGCTCGATAATGTTCGCTACCGGAATGACAGCCCGCCACGGCTCGCCCAAGAGTGTCTTGTCCAGATGCACATGTTTTTCAATGAAGGACGGCAACGCCAAAAGTCCTTTGGCGTCTTTTTGCGGCAAATCGTCCGCAAGCGTCTCCGTCGCCTGTGCAATACGTGCAAATTTTCCGTCTTTTATCAAGATGTGAAACAAGGATGCATCCGTTCCAGCGACGACTCCGTTTTCCCTGCGATAGCCCGTCTCCAAACGAACATTGGTCAGCCAATAGGCAGTGCCCATCCATCATCCATCCTCTCTGGGAAATGTGTATCTATGCCTTCCCTACCCATTATCTAGGAAGGGACGAGCGTTGATTTGCACAATCTTTACGTCTATTTTCACTATTTTTACGACTTGTTCAAATTGCCTTTACTTCATACATTTTTCTGATAACTTTGACGTAAGCAAAGGAGGGGGTCACATCATGAAGGTTGAGTTCGCACCAACCAATCAAGCTCTTCCGTCAAAAGCTGCGGCAGCACGCCCAGGCAGATGGCGGACTTTTTACCGGAAATTGCGCAAAAACAAATTGGCGATGGTAGGCGGGTTTATCGTCTTGTTCTACATCGCAATCGCCCTGTTGGCACCAGTTATCGCTCCGCACGATCCTTACGCGATTGATCTGGTGAACAAGCTCAAGCCGCCATCCGCTGATCACTGGATGGGTACGGACGACAAAGGTCGGGATGTGCTCAGTCGTCTCCTCTACGGAACACGTCTTTCCATGTCTGTCGGATTCGTCGCTGTTTTTATCGGCGCTTTCTTCGGAATTATTCTCGGTCTGTTGTCCGGCTACTACGGCAAATGGGTCGACACGGTCATCTCCCGTGTCATTGATGTTCTGCTTGCGTTCCCGGGCATCCTGCTCTCGCTGGCTATCGTCAGCGCCCTGGGTCCCAACTTGTTCAACGTCATGGTCGCTGTCGGGGTCTTCTCGATTCCGGTGTTTGCCCGGATCGTCCGCGGTTCTACCTTGACGGTGAAAAAGCTGGAATACATCGACGCGATTCGCTCGCTCGGCGCCAACGACTTCACGATCATTTTCAAGCACATTTTCCCAAATATTTTGTCTCCTATTATCGTGCAAGCAACGATGCGTCTCGCGACAGCGATTTTGTCCGCTGCCGGTCTGTCGTTCCTTGGGCTCGGCGCACAGCCTCCCCTGCCGGAATGGGGCGCCATGCTGAGCAACGGACGCGACTTTTTGTTCACCGCTCCTTATTTGGCCATGTTCCCTGGCCTGGCGATTTCTACGCTCGTACTCGGCTTCAACATTTTCGGAGACGGCCTGCGGGACGCTCTGGACCCAAGAATGAAACAATAGGAGGGAAGGCTTCATGTTTGTCTACATTGTTCGTCGCCTGTTACAGATGATTCCCGTCCTGCTCGGTGTCATTCTGGTTGTGTTCTTGATCATGCAAATGGTTCCCGGCGATCCGGCTGTCCTGCTCGCTGGTGAAGGTGCTTCTGCAGAAACGATTGCCAAAATTCGCACACAGCTCGGGCTCGACCAGCCTGTCATGGTGCAATACTTCCATTATGTAACGGACGTCATGACCGGAGATTTGGGTACGTCCCTGCGCTCCAACCTGCCTGTCTTCGACGAAATCATGGCTCGCCTGCCAGCAACGATCGAGCTTGCCATTGCCAGTATTTTTGTCACCGTCGTACTCGGAATGGTCGCGGGGATCATCTCGGCTACCAAGCAGTATTCCGCGGCTGACATCACGATCATGATCGTCGCCCTGCTCGGCGTCTCGCTGCCAAGCTTCTGGCTCGGTTTGAGCCTGATCTACTACTTCTCGGTCAAACTGCAATGGTTCCCGGTCGCTGGCTGGGGCACGTGGAAACACATGGTTTTGCCCGCGATCACGCTCGGAACGGCCGGAGCTGCCATCGTAGCGCGGATGACCCGCTCCAGCATGCTCGACGTCGTACGCCAGGACTACATCCGCACAGCGCGGGCAAAAGGCTTGCGTGAACAAGTGATCGTTTACAAGCACGCGTTGAAAAACGCCCTGATTCCGATTATCACCGTTGTCGGCTTGCAGTTCGGGTTCCTGTTGGGCGGTACGGTTCTCGTCGAATCCGTCTTTGCCATCAACGGCTTGGGCCGTCTGATCGTCGACGCGATCCGCATGCGCGATTTGCCTGTCGTCCAGGGCGGCGTACTGATCGCTTCCGTCATCTTCGTGTTCGTCAACCTGCTCGTCGACGTACTGTATCGCTACTTCAATAAACGAATCGATCTGAACTAAGGAGGGAGCACCATGCCAGGACAACAAGAAAAAATACTGGACGTTCGCAACCTGCAAACGCACTTTTTCACAGATGATGGCGTCAGTAAAGCCGTGGATGGCGTTGATTTCTCCCTGAACAAAGGAGAAACGCTCGGTCTGGTAGGCGAATCCGGCTGTGGAAAAAGTATCACCTCGCTTTCGATCTTGCGTTTGATTGCCAGCCCTCCGGGAAAAATTGTAGGAGGAGAAATTTTGTTCAAAGGGCAAGACCTGATTGCCAAATCAGAAGCCGAGATGCGCAAAATTCGCGGCAACGAAATCTCGATGATTTTTCAGGAGCCGATGACATCGCTCAACCCGGTGTACACGGTCGGCGAGCAAATCGCCGAGGTGCTGCGTCTGCACCAGAACATGGGCCGCAAAGAAGCGTGGGAAAAAGCGGTCGACATGCTGCGCCTCGTCGGCATCCCTTCCCCGGAAAAACGCGCGACCCAGGAGCCGCACGAGTTGTCCGGCGGGATGCGTCAGCGCGTCATGATCGCGATGGCACTCGCTTGCCGCCCGGAAATTCTCATCGCGGATGAGCCGACGACCGCGCTCGACGTGACGATCCAGGCGCAAATTTTGGAGCTGATGAAAAAGCTGCAGGCCGAAATGGGCATGAGCATTATCATGATTACCCACGATCTCGGCGTCGTCGCAGAGACGTGCGACCGCGTCGCTGTCATGTATGCCGGAAAAGTCGTCGAGTACACGACCGCCAAAAACTTGTTCGAAAATCCGAAGCACCCGTATACGATCGGTCTGATGAACTCCCTCCCCCGTCTGGACGAGGATGTGGAAGAGCTGGTGGCGATCAAGGGCAACGTTCCAAGCCCCTTCAACATGCCGACTGGCTGCCGCTTCGCCCCGCGCTGCCCGCATGCCACTGAACTGTGCCACTCCAAGCTGCCCGAGCTTTTGACAAGCGACGACGGAAGCAAGGTACGCTGCTGGATGTACACGCCTGAATGGGATGGCGCCAGCAAGACTGCTACAGAAATGGGGGTATGACGTCATGATGATGACAGCCGATCAAACGAAAAAACCACTGCTCGAAGTCCAAAACCTCAAGCAGCACTTCCCGATCAAAGGCGGCATCTTGGGCCGCACCGTCAATCACGTCAAAGCGGTTGACGATGTCAGCTTCACGATTTTTGAAGGCGAAACGCTCAGCATCGTAGGCGAATCCGGCTGCGGAAAATCGACTACCGGACGCGCCATCCTTCGCCTCGATGAACCGACAAGCGGCTCGGTATTTTTCGAAGGAAAAGACTTGCTCGCCATGTCCAAATCGCAAATGCGCAGCATGCGCAAAGACTTGCAGGTCATCTTCCAGGACCCGTTCGCATCGCTGAATCCGCGTCAGTCCGTGGCGCAAATTCTCGGCGAAGCACTGGCGATCCAAAACATCGTCCCTGCCAATCAGCGCCGGGAGCGCATCATTGAACTGCTCAGCCACGTCGGTCTGCGCCCGGATCAAATCGATCGTTTTCCGCACGAATTTAGCGGCGGGCAGCGGCAGCGGATCGGGATTGCCCGCGCTCTGGCGATGCAGCCCAAGCTGATCATTTGCGACGAAGCGGTGTCTGCTCTCGACGTTTCGATTCAGGCACAAGTGCTGAATCTGTTGAAATCCCTGCAAAAAGAGTTCAAGCTGACCTACTTGTTCATCTCGCATGACCTTGGCGTCGTTCGCCACATTTCTGATCGCGTGATGGTGATGTATCTCGGCAAAGTCGTGGAAATCGCCGACAAGAAGTCGCTGTTCGACAGTCCGCAGCATCCGTATACACAGGCGCTTTTGTCCGCGATTCCGGTCCCGGACGTCAGCAAAAAGCAAGAACGGATCATCCTGCGCGGAGACGTGCCTTCGCCGATCAATCCACCGCAAGGCTGCCGCTTCCATACGCGCTGCCCGCTCGCGGTCGAGCGCTGCAAGACAGAAGTTCCGGCTCTGACCAACGTACACAGCACGCATCAGGTTGCCTGCCACCTCGTGCCGTAAGAGACATTAAAATTTTCTAAAAAAGCAAGCGAACCTCAAGCGGCATGATATGATGGTAACTGCAAAATCAAAGACGACCATACAGAAGGGATCTCATGATAAGCTTCGAAGGTTTCACTCTGCTCATTCTGTTGTTCATTTTGGCTCCTATTATAGGAGCTATTGCTTTATTGTTTTTGTTCATTTTTGAAAAGCGCATCGACCTGCTGGAAAACAAAAATGTGAAGATCGAGCTGGAAAAGGAGCTTCAGCAAGCGCTCTACAATCAGCTGAACCAGCAAATCCAGCCGCACTTCCTGTTTAATACATTGAATGTCATCCTCAGTCTGGCACGGCTCAACCGGACAAAAGAGCTGGTGAGGGCTCTCGAAGTCCTCTCCCAGTTTCTCAAATTCAAGTACAAATCGACGGAGCCGTTGATTTCACTCGCCCGGGAGATTCAATACACCGAGCAGTACCTGGAGATTCAAAAGCTCCGCTTCGGCCACCGGCTGCATATTACTCTCGAATGCGCGGACGATTTGCTCACCGCCTCGATCCCTCCGTTCGTGCTGCAAACGCTCGTGGAAAATGCGTTCAAACACGGGCTGGAGCGCAAGATGGGCGACGCTGTTTTGCAAATTCACATCAGCCGCCAGGCAGACGATGTCTTGCTCGTCGTCGCAGACAACGGCTCCGTTGACCTCGCCGCCTTCGAGCATGAGAATGGAACAGACAGCGAAGCCGAACAGCCGCATGAGAAGAGCGGCCACGGCTTGGACAACATCCGGCGCCGACTCCACCTTTGCTTTGGTGATCACGCACAATTACAGCTAGAAAGCTCATCTGAGGGAGGAACGCGTGTGATTGTTCAATGGCCGTGTATTTTTGAACATGTTGATGTGAGGTGAACAAGATGAACGTACTACTCGTGGATGACGAACCGTTGGAGCTGGACCAGCTGGAATACTTGATCCAGCCCATGTTCCCCTTGTGGAATCTGTACAAGGCCGCTGACGGCAGCCAAGCCATGGCGATCAGCCAGAAGGTGCCTCTTCATCTCGCCTTTCTGGACATCAATTTGCCGGGGAAATCCGGGCTGGCGCTCGGCGAGGAGCTGCGTGCCCAGCATAAAGAGATCGAACTGATCATCGTGACTGCTTACCAAGATTTTCATTACGCCAAACAATCCATCCGCCTCGGTGTCGTCGATTACATCACGAAGCCTGTCATCGAGAGCGAGCTGGTCGAGATTTTGAACAAATACCAGAAAAGTCCTGCCTTGTCCGCCTACACCCGGATTATTTCCGATGCGATGAACATCATCCACCAGAAATTTGCCGAAAAGCTCAACCTGGCTGACCTCGCCGCAGAGGTGCACATCAATCCGACTTATCTCAGTCGACGGTTTCATGAGGAAGTCGGCGTTTCGTTTTCCGAGTACCTGATGCAGTACCGGATTCAGATGTCCAAAAAATTTCTGATCGGCCATCCGGAATGGAGCATCTCGACCGTAGCGGAGCGCACAGGCTTCAACAGCCAGCACTATTTCAGCACCATCTTCCGCAAGGTGGTCGGGAAAACTCCCAAAGAATATCGGGACAAGGGGAATGTATTTTGACGTATTTATCCTTTCGCGAGTACGTGCTGGGCGCAGCCAAAATCGGGATCGGACTCGGGGCCGTCTCCATTCTTGCCCGCTGGGTGACTGGCAACACCATTTTTGGCTCACCAGAGGCGCTCGTCAAATACGGCATCTTCGGCGGGATCGGCTTCGCCTTGATGGGGGCAGTCGCCCTCTGCTTCTTCGGTTTGCTCGGTCGCCGGGTGCGCCGGGAATTTTCCGAAGGCATGACCATCGGCGATTACTTGCAGGGCAAGCTGCACCCTTTTGGCTACTGGTTGATGATTATTTTGTTGCTGTTGACGACGATCGAAGCGATGTTTGTCCAAGGGATGGCTGGCGGCGTTTTGCTGAACATCTTGTTCGGCTTGCCTATCCCGCTCGGTCTGCTCTGTTTTTTTGTGTTCTCCGTCCTGTTTGCCGGCATCGGTGGAATCCGCTCGATCCACCGCTTTGCCATCGTGCAGATTGTGATTACATTTGCTGCGGCGATTCTCATTCCGGTTTACTTTTTCATCGGAAAAGGCGTCGAGCACGTCTACAACGGCTTGCGGCTGTACCATCCGTATTTGCTCGTGGCAAGTAACAAGGAAGGGCTGTTGTTTATCGTCACGGGGCTGTTGATCGGCTTCGGACAAGTTTTTTCCGACCAGGCTTCCTGGCAGCGGCTGTATATGATGGAAGAGAAAAAAATCGTCCCGACCTTTTTGCTGTCCGGACTGATTTTCGCCACGGTGCCGCTGGCCTTTTCGTCGCTAATCATCATCGTCATTTTCACGGGCGGCTTTGACGACATCTACTCGCTCATGTTCGACCTCGTCCGCAAAATCGATTCGATGTTTTTGCTTGTCCTGTTCGTCCTGTGCTCCTTCGGTGCGATCATGTCCGCATTCGGAGCCGGGCTGCATTCCATGATCAGCCTGATGGTCAACAACGTCTATCAGCTGTTCCGCCCGCGTGCAACCGAACGGCAAAAAATTCGCACGGGCTACATGCTCGCCATCATGATTGGCGCGGTGTCTTTTGGTCTGACGAGCTATTTCAAGCCGACCTTGCTCGACTTGCTGTTTTTCTTCGGCATCATCTACGCCTCCCTGATTTTGCCCTTGATCGTCATCGTCTGGTCGCGGGGGAAGGCATCCAATTTCATTTTGATCAGCGCTGTGGTAGGACAGGCAGCAGGGTACGTCAGCAGAGCGTTTGTCGATCCGATGAAAGCGATCTGGATCGCTTCTTTTGCTACGGCCTTCTTCCTGGTAGGCTACCTGAGCATCACCTGGCTGTGGAGGCGCTACTTCCGCACGGCGTAACGCCTGCAAGCCCTTACGCTGCTGGTGCTGGCTGGCGCTGATCGCACAGGAAGGAACGAATGTCATGCTGCGATCTTACTTGCTGCTCATTTTTTGCGTCACCGCCTGGGGCAGCAATTTTGTCTTTGGCAAAATGCTGGTGGCGGAATTTTCGCCGCTGTTTTTGTCTGTCATGCGTCTGCTGTTCATCGCGCTGTTTTTGTTGATCTGGGCAAAAGGACGACTGACGATTCCGAAGCTGTCACGGCGCGACTGGCTTTTGGTTGCGACTCTCGGCATTGTCGGCGTCGGGATTAACCAGTGGTCGTTTTACAAAGGGCTGGTGACGGCTGATCCTACTACTTCGTCGCTGATTTTGGCTTTGACTCCGGTAACGACTGCGCTGCTCGCCGCCCTGTTTTTAAAAGAAGCGCTGACATGGCGCATGGGGCTTGGCGCTGTCATCGGTACGGCTGGCGTTCTGTTCGTCATTTACACAGGGGCCGAGCTGCACTTTGACGTCGGCATTCTCTGGATCGTGCTGACGATGCTGACATTTGCCGTCTCAATCATTCTCGTCCGCATGCTCGGCCACCGACTGCCTCCGCTCGTGACCACGCTTTTTTCCAACCTGATCGGATTCGGCGCGCTGCTGCCGTTCGTCTTCGCCAGCTTGCCGCAAGTTGCCTACAGCACGCAGTTGTCTTCGTGGATTTTGTTGTTTGTGACCGCTGTCATCATGCACGGCATCGTCACCTTGATCTGGAACAGCCAGCTGCAAAAAGTCGGAGCGGCCAAAGCCGCGATGTTTTCCAACCTGGAGCCGTTTATCGCCATGCTGTTCGGCTTTTTCCTGTTGGCGAAGCCCGTCACGCTCATTCAACTGTTTGGAGCGCTCCTGATCATCGCAGGCGTTACGCTAACCACCACTTCCAAAGAGCCGCGCGATCATAAGTCCGCTTCGCCTGTTTCTTCGTGACATTTTTATTTCATACAAAAACAGTCGGAATTATGGTTGAGTTTTACAAAAGCAGAGATTATACTAGACAGTACATGCAAAGATCGAGGAGGGCTGTTCATGTCTACGGTTAAGCTGTCCCAATGGGAGACGATGCTTCTGGAAGCCGCTCGTGCCCATGGATTTGTCGATGAAGAAATCATTCACAGGCTGAGAACGGGCGATTCGGAGCCTTTCGCTGATGTGGAAGGCGGCAAATACGATTTCTCTCCCCTCTTTGAACTGTACCAAAACGATTCTGCTGCGCTGGAACAAGCCATTCGCGACGGCTATCAAATCAAGTTCACGACGATAAACGGGATCAAGTTCCTGTTGAATAAGCGCTATCAGCTGCTGGCCGAGCAAGATTATGAGGTAGAGGAAACGGCACTGAGCCAGGTTCGCTTGTCAGTTGAAGCGCTCGACTGGATGCGCAAGACGATCTCCAGAAACTGGCGAGTCGTCGAGCAGGAAAAGCTCGCGGGCGGCAAGGAAACGGTGGTCCGATTCGAGCTGGCTGCTTCCTGAATGCGAAAAGAGCACTTTCCACGCGGGAGAGTGCTCTTTCTTTTTCACATTTTACACGCTAAAAGGAGAACGGCTATGAATGAACAAAGCTGCATACGCGCCATCCAGGATGTCTATCCTGATTTCATTGTCCACTCTCTCGTTCGCAATGAGATCGGACAAAACAACGATGTGTGGATCGTCAACGGCGCGTACGTGTTTCGCTTTCCCAAGTACGCGCTGGGCATTCGCCAGTTGAAAAAAGAAACAGCCGTGTTGCAAGCGGTCCAGGATAGCGTTTCCCTGCCGATCCCCGCTCCGGTCTATCGTTCCTTCGTGCCGGAGGAGCCTGGTAAAGTCTTCACTGGCTACCCGCTGCTACGCGGAGAGCCGTTTACGCGTGAAGCGTTTGCGCAAGCAGCCCGTCACAATCAGCTCCCTGCCATCGCGGCCCAGCTCGGGCGATTTCTGTACGAGCTGCACTCTTTTCCGTATGAACAGCGGCTCCCCGAGCTTGTTTCCGACTCGGTTGGCATGGCAGACGAGCTGACGGAGCTTTACGACCGAATCGTCTCCCGGCTGTTCCCGGCCATGCGCGAGTCGGCCAAACAGGAGATTGCTGAACGATTTGAGACGTATCTGGCTGATCCTGCCCACTTTGCGTTTGCGCCGCGGCTCATTCATGGTGACTTCGGCACGACCAACATTTTGTACGACGCGCAAAAACAGCGGATCACGGGCATCATTGACTTCGGCGGAGCAGGCATCGGCGACGCGGCTTACGATTTCGCCGGACTCGCCGCGAGCTATGGCGAGAACTTTTTGTCCTGCCTGTCACCGTGGTACCCCGATCTGGATTCCGTCCTCGTCCGCATGCGCTTTTATCGCAGCACGTTTGCCTTGCAGGAAGCATTGTTCGGCATCGAGCAAGGGGATGAACAGGCGTATCGGGCGGGGATGCGGGACTATGTGTAGCGTCTTCATCCTTTCACGGCTCCTTGCGTCAGCCCCTCCACCAGGTACTTTTGGCAAAAGGCAAACAACAGCATCGTCGGGATGACAGACAGAACAGTAGCTGCCGACATCGCTCCCCACTCGATGTCGTACTTTTTGATGAAAGCGTTCATGGCGACCGGGATCGTCTTGACTGACTCTTCATCGATGAACAAAACGGCCATGATCAGCTCGTTCCAGCATTGCACGAAGGCAAAAATGAACGTGGCTGCGATACCGGGGAGCATGATCGGCACGATTACGCGAAACAACGCGCTGATCCGGGAACAGCCATCCATCATGGCCGCCTCTTCCAACGCGTTCGGGATGCGTTGAAAAAAGCCGGACATGATGATCGTGCAAAACGGAATCAGCATGACGGTGTAAATCAGGATTAAAGAAAACAGACTGTTCAAAATATGCATTTTCGACATCATGACATAGAGCGGCGCCATCCCGATGAAGATCGGAATCATCTGTGTGACGAGAAAGCCGAACATGACCTCTCTTTTGCCCCGAAACGAAAAGCGGGCCAGAACGTACCCGCCAAGCATGGCGATCACGACGACAAGCGCCGAAGCGAACAGCGATACGAGAAAGCTGTTCCAGATATAGACCTGAAAATGCGAGATGCGAAAAATCTCCACATAATTGAGCAACGTCACCTCATCGGGCCAGTAGCGGATCGGCAACGAGAAAATTTCTTTTTGCCCTTTGAGCGACGTGATGACAATCCAGTACAACGGAAAAATCGCAAAGGCCAAAAATCCGCCCAAGACAACTACCCGCGCTGTTTGCCACCATATGTGATCGCGCTGCATCTAGAAATCCCCTCCCTTCTCCATGCGGGTCGCCTTGACGTAAAACACGGTGAACACCAGAAGGAGCAAGACAATGATGCCCCCTACAGCCGAGGCTTGCCCGTAATCCTGTCCGAAAATGACTTTATCGATCATATACGTGGCGAAGATGTGAGTCGAGCCTGCCGGACCGCCATTGGTCATCGCGTAAATGATGTCGGGAAAATTCAAGATCCAAATGACCCGAAGAAGAATCGTCACCAGCATCGTCGGCAAAATGTAGGGCAAGGTCACGCTCCAAAACTGCTGGATGCGCCCCGCGCCGTCCATCGCTGCCGCCTCGTACAGCTCCTCCGGGATCGATTGCAGGGCAGCCAAAATCATGATGGCAAAAAAAGCGACACCGTACCAAATGTTTGCGATGATCACGGCCGCAAGCGCCCATTTTCCATCGGCCAAAAACGGGATCGGGGCAGCGATCAACCCGCTTTTCACCAGCAAGTCATTAATGACGCCAAATTGCGCATTGAACATCCACCGCCAGATCAATCCGATCAAAAACCCGGACATCGCCCACGGAAAAAACACAAACGCCTGATAGATGCCTCTCCCCCGGAAACGGCGGCGCATGAACAACGCCAAGGCAAAGCCGAACAGCAACTGGAAGAACAGCGAGACAGCCACCCAGTAAAAGCTGTTCAACGCCACGCGGGGAAACTCCGGGCTGGTCAGGACAGCGAAGAAGTTGTCCAATCCGATGAAGCGCACATCCAGCAAATTAAACAGCGTGTAGTTTTGGAAGGACATGATGATGCCGCGCAGCAGCGGATAGTAAGTAAAAATGCCGACAAACAATACCGCTGGCAGCAAGCAAAGGCAGATGAAAGCTCCTTCCCTGGACAGCCGAAACGGCTTTTTCGGTGGCGAAACGAATGGTTCTTTCGTTACGACGATGGGCTTCTCTGTTTGCAAGACCGTTCCCCCCTCGTCTATTTGCGCTCAGCCCGCTCTTTTGTCCAATACTCGTCCCACTTTTTCAGCAAGTCTTCCGCAGAGAGCTGATCGAGCAAATAGCTCTGGATTTCCTTGTCTGCCGCGCTTTGCCACGCTCCCCAGCCTTTGTAGTCGACAGGTCTGGATACATCGATGAATGTTTGCGGCTGCTGGTTCATCTCAATGAACGGCTGGAAGTATCCGGTTTTGTAAAACTCGTCTTCCGCTGCGCTTTTTACCACAGGAATGACAGACGTTTTCTTGGCGAAGTGGGTGCTTTGCTCGGGGTCAGAAAGAAATTCGATCAGCTTCCATGCTTCCGCTTTATGCTTGGAGTATGCTGTCATGCCCCAGCCTGGTCCGCCTACCACTTGCTGGGCTACACCTGATGGCCCAATCGGCAAAGGGGCGGTTGCCCATGTTCCTTCCTGCATTTTTTCCTTGGCTCCATCGATGACATCGGGGTCTTGGATCAGCATGGCCGTCGAACCTGCCACGAAGCCTTGCACCATCTCCTGGAAGCCCCAGCTTACCGAATCGGGCGGCGATATTTCTTTGTACAGCTGCTTGTAGTAGCGCATTGCCTCCAATGACTCCGGGGTAGAAAAAAGCGTCCGGCCGTCTTTCAGGAAAAAAGCAGAGGACGGATCGACCTCGGTGCCGTTGTAGGCCCACATCGCAATCAAGGCGTAGTCCCACCCGGTAGGGCCTCCCCGGAAGCTGTACCCGTAACGGTTTTTGGCCGGGTCGGTCATTTTTTTGCCCGCGGCCAACAGCTCAGCCCACGTCTTGGGCGCTTCGATGCCCGCTTCCTTGAACCAGTCCGCCCGATAGTACAGGACGCGCTGATACAAGCCGTTCGGAATATAGTAAGGGGTGTTGTCGACCCAAGTGGCGCGGCGTTTTGCCACATCGGTCAGCTGGTCGTAATTGCTCCATTTTTCCGTGTAGGGCTTCAGATTTTCAATAAAGCCGTTCATCGAGAACTGCTTCGCATTGAACTCACGGACCTCCAGCACATCAAGCTCTTCTTTTGCCATCAACATTTGCGTAATTTTTTGATCGGCCCCCTCGAAAGGCGGGGAGATCAGGTCTACCTTGATGCCCGGGTTTTTCGTTTCAAACTGGGTCAGCATTTCCTTCAGAAGCGCTGTGCGCTGCGGACTGGTAATGCTCTCGACCATCTTCAGCCTGACTTCTTGTCCAGCTTGCTCTTTCGCGCCATCTGGCTGCGCTTGGCCGGAATTGGCGGCGGGCTGACTACACCCAACCAGCAATGCCGTGGCGATACTCACTTGAAGTGCCGCAAATATCCAGGATCGAACTCCCATACACGAACCCCCTCTACTTTTGGAAGACAGTTCGTATTATAGTAAATATTCAGAATTATTAGTTTTAAAATTTTTACCAATATTTTCACTTTCTTTACTCTTTTTCGCTGCAAAGCAAACAGCCCGTTCCACGGCTTACTTCCCCCGTGAAACAGGCTTGCGAATGCAGCTTTTGCAAAAGACTATTCGACGCGTTGCAGCATCCTCATCCCGAGCAGCACAGCCCAGGCTCGGCGATCCGCCTTGAAGAAAAAGCGCAGCGGCAGCTCGCTGTCTGTAAAGATCAATGTATCGCTTGCGGCAGCGCGCAGGGCAAACTCGGTGCCTGCCACATCGGCGACGGGCACGCCCTCCCTGACGAAGAGCCGCAGGTGCCCGCCTTCTGCGCAAGCGTACGTCCCGACAAGCTTGTCCAGCTCCTCGCCGTCGATCTGATACAGCGGCGCGTCTGGCTCCTTGTGGGCAAGCGGCAAGCCCAGCGCCGCGTTTACCGCTGCCAGCCATACTTTGCGGATTGGCACGTTTTCCATGTTGGACAGCACGACACAAACCAGACCTTTTTCTGGCACAAAACCGAAATTGGACGACACGCCTGGCTGCCCTCCCCCGTGCTCGACCAGCGTGACCCCCGCGTAGTCCGTTGTCGTCTTGAGCGCATATCCGTACCAGGCGTCTTTCGTCAGCCGATGGACGGGCTGCCACATCGGCGCAAGTCCTTTGGCGGGCACGATTTCCTGCTGTTGATCGGGTCCTCCGCCTACGTACAGGCTTCCGTACGCAAGCAAATCCTCCACGCTGGAACGAATGCCGCCGCCAACCTCGTAGTTGCCGAGCGTCGGCCAGGCAACCTTTGTCATCTGCTGGTTTGCCCCTCGCCGCGCATACGGGGTAGAGACATTGGACAGACGCGCGACTTCCTCCAGGCTGAACGTAGAGCGGTGCATGCCAAGCGGCTCCAGCAGCCGTTCCGTCATATAACGGCGGTACAGACGGCCCGTCACTCGCTCGATGATCGCCCCAAGCAGCAGGAACATGTCATTGGCGTAGCTGAAATACTGTCCCGGCTCGCCCAGCGCGGCAAATTCCACGTGAGCCAAATAATCGAGGTGCTCGTGAAACTGGATCAGCTCTTCTTTGCGCAGCAGCGGCGGAACGCCGGAGGTATGGGACAGGAGATGGCGAATCTGGATTTTGCCCGCATCGCAGCCTGTCAGTCGGAACGACGGCAAGTATTTGTTGACCGGATCATCCAGCGACAGCTTTCCTTCTTGAACAAGCTGCATGATCGCCGCTGCCGTAAACGACTTGGTGACGGAAGCGATGCCAAAAACCGTTTCGGGCGTAACAGGCTCTTTTGTATCCAGATCGCGCACGCCAAACCCTTTGGCATAGATCGTTTGTCCGTGAAGAGACAGCGCCACGGCAAGGCCAGGGACGCTGTGCTCTTCCATGAAAGTTTCTACGTAATGCGCAAGCTCTGTCGTTTGCAGTCGCTCCATAGCCGTCCTCCATATTGTTGGGATAAATGAGATCGTTCTTGCTGAAGCCGACCTTTTTACAAAAGCGTGGTCGGTAGCGCGTGCACCGTGCGCCCTTTTCTGCCATTCGTCGTGACTGCCTGGGACAGCGAGTTGTAGATCGCTTCCTCCGTCGCCTCTGCCGCCGCCGCAAACAGCTCGTTCATGATCGGGTGATCCTCGCGAAGCTGTACGCGCGTCTCGGTATGCGCGTCTGTGTTGTGCGGAATTTTCTGTGCGGTGGAAAAGGCAATGACGATGTCGCCGCTCCCGTGCCCGAAGTGACTTCCCGTACGCCCCAGCCCGATTCCTGCCCGCTTGGCGACGCGCAGCAACTGCCGATCGCTCAGCGGCGCGTCCGTAGCCAGTACCATGATGATCGAACCGTCCTCTTTGCGCTCGGTTGCCTGTTTGGCCGTTTCTGTTTCGTCGGCGTTGGTATTGCTGTTGGCAAACAGCCGGTGGCCCAAAAAGTCGTCCTTGCTGCCAAAATTGGACAGCACCAGCGAACCGAGCGTGTACTTCTGCCCATCCGCCGCCACGACCCGTGAAGACGAACCGATTCCGCCTTTGTAGCCAAAAGCGATCATGCCCGTTCCTGCTCCGACCGCTCCTTCCTCTACCGCTTGCTCCGAAGCGTTTTCAATCGCCGCCACTGCGTCTTCCGGCCGTACCACACAGCGGCGGATGGAGTTGAGGTGCCCGTCGTTGCACTCGCCGACCACGATGTTGACCGTTCCTGTCGTATCGCCGATTTCCTCATTGGTAGCCAGCATGTATTGCAATGTGCCCTGCGTGACGGCTGGCACCGAAAACGTGTTGGTCAGCATGATCGGCGATTCCAGCACCCCCAGCTCGTTTACTTGCACAAGCCCGGTCGTCTTGCCGAAGCCGTTGATGACGTAGCTTGCAGCGGTCACCTTTTCGCGGAACAGACTCCCTCCGTGCGGCAAAATCGCCGTCACTCCTGTACATGCGCACTCCCCGTCTGCCAACTCGTGCTGAATCGTCACATGCCCCACGCGGACACCTGCCACGTCTGTCAGATCGTTTTTTTCGCCTGTAGGCAGCTTGCCGACGACAGCTCCCCATTCGCGAATTTTTCCTCTGTTCTTTTCAGTGCGGTCCATGGTTACTCCTCCTTGCGCTTTTTTGCTTACACTGGACGGTTGCGCAAAAAGTTTTCGTAGGCGAACCCGCGCACTTCATCCTCTGTGTATCGTTTGAGCAGTTCATTGATCAAATTTTGGCTCATGCCCGCATGCTCCAGTCCGACGACTTTGGCAGAAATCCCGTCGAAATCGGAGCCTAGCCCGATGTGGCGTACTCCGCCGAGCGAGCAAAAATGGTCGATATGCCGGATCAGATCGTCGATTGTCGGCGGTGTCGACTCGTTAATGAACATCGTGCAGTAGACGACGTGGACGTTGGCTCCTTTGGCAAACATCGCCTTTGCCTGCTCATCGGACAGGTTGCGGGGATGGCCGCAAATCGCCTGCGCATTGGAATGGCTCGCGATCGGGTACTTTGCCAGCTCCAGCGTCTCCCAGAAGCTGCGCTCACACAAATGCGAAACATCTGTCAAAATTTTTCGTTCATTGTGAAACTGGATCAGCTCTTTGCCAAACGCGGTCAGCCCGCCCTTCCGTTCTTCCAGCACTCCATCAGCCGCCAAGTTCGCCAGGTTCCAGGTAAGCCCAACAGAACGCACGCCCAGCTGGTACAAAATGTGCAGCTTTTTCAAGTCGTTGCCGATCGGCTCGACCCCTTCGAGTGTCAACATGGCTCCGATCTCGCCGTCGCCGAGCTTGTCCAGATCGCTCCAGTCGCGAATCTGTTTCATTTCCGGGTGTTTGCCGAGCACTTCGGCGTAAAAGTAATGAATCTGATCCAGCGCGCACTGGAACCGGCTTTCCGACGGCAGATCGGGTGGCGTGAAAATCGCGTAGCTTTGCACCTTTACTCCGCCTTCGTGCAGTCTGTTTCTGTTCACATCGAGCTTGTCGGAATCGGTGAAGGAGATGCTGCCCTTTTCCTCCCACAGCTTCAACAGCGCATCGCAATGCAAATCGATAATCGGCATTCCCATCATTCCCTGCATTCCCATCATTCCCTGCATTCCCATCATTCCTCGCTCTATTTTCTCTGGTCGAACTCTACCTAATTCTCTCATTTTACGGTAATGTATTTTTAAGTGCGATTCCAATGAATTTTTGCTATAGGCATCTTCAAAATTTTGCATAATGGAGCCTACCCCTATGAATATGGAACAACTGGAAGCGTTTATCTTTGTTGCCTTGACCGGGAGTTTCAGCAAAACAGCAGACCTGTTGTACCTTTCCCAGCCGACCGTCAGCATGCGGATCAAAGCGCTGGAAACCTCGATGGGCTGCAAGCTGTTTCAACGCACCGGACATACGATCTCGCTGACCAAAGAAGGCGACTTGTTTTTGCCCTACGCGAAAAATATCATGAACACACTGCAAGAAGGCCAACAGGCGATTCAGCGGTCGCAAGGCGACGTGGAAGGCGAGCTGACCATTTCGACCGTATTCGTTTCGGCCTTCTACATCTTGCCGGATCTCGTGGAACAGTTTCAGCAGCTGTACCCGAAAATCAAGCTGACGATCCTCACGGGACATTCTCATCAGGTGCTCGATATGGTGCTCAACCACGAGGTTTCGTTCGGCATCGCCAGGGCGGTCAACCACCCGCAGATCAACCGGATTCAGCTCATGTCCGACGACATGGTGCTGGCGATTTACCCTGAGCATTCGTTTGCCTATCGCCATCAGGTGTCGATCGAAGAGGTGGCGCGCGAACGGCTGATTTTGTTCAACCGCGGCTCTCTGGACTGGAAGCTGATCAACAACGCGTTCAGCCATTTTCAACTGCAAAACAATGTCGTCATGGAAGCGGACAACATCGAGGTCGTCAAGCGGATGGTGAAACAGCGGCTTGGCATCGCCTTTTTGCCGCGCTTTGCGATCAGCAAGGATTTGAGCGACGGGGAGTTGAAGGAAGTAGATGTCCTCAACCTGCCGCAAATCAACCGCAATTTTGAGCTGATTTACTTGAAAGACACGCCTGTGAACGGAATCATGCGGACGTTTATCGATTTTTTGATGCAAAACAAGGCGTTGCAGTGAGGGATATACCGTTGGCAAAAGGCTTCGGCACGTTTTTGTGCGCGAGGCTTTTTCTTTTTGGGTGGCTTCGGTTGAATGGGGAGCGCTTGGGAGGATGCTTTGTGGATTGCTTTATTGGTAACTCGGGTGTGGCGAGGAAAAGGCTGAATGCATGAAAGCTTGCTTGGGCTTCGCTTTGTAGATTGCGTTATCGGTACTTCAGGTGAGGCGGGAAAAAGCTTAAGGAGCAAAGCCTGTTGGGGTGGCGCTTTGTAGATCGCGTCATCGGTACTTCAGGCGCGGCGAGGAAAGAGACGAATCGCTGTAGCTTCTTGGGATACCCGCTGGGGGCCTAGACTGCACGGCTCCGGGGAAAAAGCGAAACCGCGTCAAAAGCAGCCGCTCACAGAAGCGGGAGCACGCTGACGCTTAAAACCGTGTTTCGCTTTTTCCTCGGAACCTCGGTCGGTATCCCAAAGAGCTTTCGCGCATTTCGTCTCTTTCCTCGTCTGGGGCTAGGTGTGGTGATCGGGGGTTTCAAGGAAAAGGCTGAATGCATAAAAGCTTGCTTGGGCTGACTCTTTGAAGTCTGCGTCATCGGTACTTCAGGCGTGGCGAGGAAAGAGACGAATCGCTGTAGCTTCTTGGGATACCCGCTGGGGGCCTAGACTGCACGGCTCCGGGGAAAAAGCGAAACCGCGTCAAAAGCAGCCGCTCACAGAAGCGGGAGCACGCTGACGCTTAAAACCGTGTTTCGCTTTTTCCTCGGAACCTCGGTCGGTATCCCAAAGAGCTTTCGCGCATTTCGTCTCTTTCCTCGTCTGGGGCGGATGAGTTCAACGTCCGTTTCAACAAGACATGAAAACATGATGAGGGTTCTTCTAGAAGAAGGTTACTGCGTGCAACTCGTCCATGTAAAAGCTCGTTACTACCTGCATTGGATTTTTCATCCCCGATTAACGATCAAGAAGCATATCCGCCTAAAGCTAAACGTTGGCCGAGGAAACAGGAGAAACAAGCGGCAGGGCTTTCGGACTCCCCCCAGCCGGAGGCGAAAAAGGAAAACGGCTTTTAAGCGGCAACGTGAGCACACTTCTTCGAACATACTACTTTTGCCGCGGTTTTCCTTTTTCACCGCAGGCGGCCAGTCTAGGCTTCCCCGCAAGAGGCCAGGTGCCCTGCGGCGGTTTCTCCTGTTTCCTCCCTTCGCTGCAGCACCGATCAACAGCTGCACTAACATTTCAGTTCCTGATCAACCACCACAAACCTCATCCAAAATTTTCTCCTCCGCTTAACTTTCAACAAACAAACTCCGATCAAAGCCAAACGCTGGCCGAGGAAACAGGAGAAACAAGCGGCAGGGCTTTCGGACTCCTCCAGTCTCCCCTTCTCCGCAAGAGGCCAGATGCCCTGCGGCGGTTTCTCCTGTTTCCTCCCCTATGTCGCCACCGTCCTTTTAACCACCTGCTTCCGCCCGCCGAGCCTGCTGATCGACCAGAGCAGACAACCGATGATGAACAGCATCACGATCAACCCAACCGTAAAATTGCCAAAAACATCCACAGTCAACCCAATCAGCATCGGCCCAAGACAGCCGAGCATGTAGCCGCCGCATTGCATTGCCGCTGACCAGGAAGTTGCTTCTGCAGCGCTCTCCGCTTCCTGAATCGGGATCAAAAGCGCCAGCGGGAACAGACCGCCTGCCCCGATTCCGAGAAACACGGTCGCCAACCACGGCGACAGGTGAGCGAGCAGCAAAGCGACGCCGATCAGCTCGGACAGGGCACAGATGACGAGCCACAGATTGCGTTTGCCCGTGCGGCTGACGATGACCGGGACGAAAAAGCTGACGGGAATCTGGATGATCGTAAACAACGTCAGAACGAGTCCCGACTGCTCGTGGCTGATTCCTGCCGATTGCACGAGCGGCGCCAGCCAGGCGGTAATCATGTAAAACATCGATGACATGCAACCGAAAAACACCATGCTGCTGCCCATTCGCCCATTTTTCACCCGCAAGGAAGGCCGTGTCAGCTCCGATTTCGCCGCTTTTTCTTTCGTCAGCGGAAGCAGCAGCCCCGCCGCAATCACCGCCAAGCCTGCCCAGACGCACAGCGCATATTGCCACGACTGGTGCAGCCCTTCAAAAATCGGAATCGACAAGCTCGAAGCGACCGCCGCCCCGATGACCAGCGATACGGAGTAGATGCTCGTAGCACCCGGCCTGCCAGGAAAATGCTTTTTGATAAAGCCTGACAAAAGCGGGCCTGCGATGCCGATGCCAATTCCGGAAATCAGGGCAGTCGCCAGCAGGCTGACGCTGTCGTTGACCGCCGCCCGAAACGCCGTAGCCGCAAAAATCATCACCATAGAGACAAACAACGCTCGCTCCAGCCCAAAACGCTGGCTAAGCGTGATCGACAAAAGCGCAAACAGCCCCATGCACAAGACCGGAAGCGTCGTAATCAGGCTGGCGGTCACGCCGCTCATGCCCAAATCCTTTTGAATGATGTCAAGCAACGGTCCTACAGACGTAATGGACGGCCGCAAGTTCAGCGACAGAAAAAACACGACGAAACCCAAATAAAAAAACTTCACGCAAGCACTTCCTTCCTCAGTCCTTGAATGAAGTGTAAATGCCGGATTATAATAGATCAATTCTATTTTTTCTATACAAACAATAGCTACAGACTATGTATAAAGGAGCGGAAGCGATGGAATTTCGCCAGCTGCAATACTTTCTCATGCTGTGCAACGAACTGCATTTTTCCGAAGCCGCCTACAAGCTCGGCATCACCCAGCCGACATTGAGCCAGCAAATCCGCGTTCTGGAAGACGAAGTCGGCGTCCCCCTGTTCGACCGCATCGGGAAAAAAACGGTAAAGACAGAAGCCGGAGAAATTTTGGAGCATCACGCCAGACAAATCGCGCAGCAGCTTGAAAATGCGAAAACAGCCATCGCAGACTTGACCCGCCTGCATGCCAGCCACTTGCGCATTGCCGTACTGCCCTCCGACCTGGACTATCGGCTCACCTCTTTGCTCATCGACTTTCATAAGCAATTCCCGCAAACCAAAGTGCAAGTGTTTCCTTCCATCGACATCGTCAATCAGGTGCTGAACATTGAAGTCGACCTGGGTGTCGGTCTGTCCATGCCCGCCGTGCCTGCCGACCAGCGCTTGACCCGCATCCCGTTTTACACGGAAACGTACAGTCTCTACGTCCATGCCGACCACCCGCTTGCCGAGAACGAATTTGTGTCTGCCGACGATTTGCGCACCATCCCGTTTGTCATGTATCCGAAAGGCTTTTACGGCAGGGATTTGATCGACAGATGGGGGCTGGAATACGGGCTGACCGTTGAGACGATCATGGAAACAGGCTCTGCCACCTCTCTGCTCCAACTCGTTCACGCCGGAATCGGAGCCACGATCCAGCCCAGCCGCCTGATCGAAAGCTTCCCCTCGCTCAACATTCGCGCGATCGAGATCAAAGATTCGCCGATCCGGGAAATGGTGATCATGTATCGCAACGACAAGTACATGAGTGTGGCTGCCAAAGCGTTTATCCATAAGCTGGAGACGTCTTTTCGCACCTTTCGTTAACAAACGCAGGCGGACTGCTTGTTCATCAACGAACTTCAGACGACACACACTTTTGAAAAATGGCTCGGCTCGCCCTCCCGCTGGTTCGAACACCAGCCGAAAAGGACATCCTAAGTGGTAGCTTCGCTATCCCACAAAAAGCCAAACACAAGGAGAGCCTTCAATGCATCAGCCAGCCATCATCCATTTCACCGACAAGGACCTCGACGGAGAATCGTGCGCCATCCTGAGCCGAATCGCCTATGCCGACCAGGAAGTCCTCGTCCGCGGCGTATCTCCGTATACCGTCAGCCAGGAGATCGAGACGTTTATCGAGCAGGAGCTTGCCCCCGGAATGTCCGTTGTCATTACCGATGTCAGCGTCAACGAAAAAGCCGCCGCCCTGATTCAAAAACAGGTCGCGCGCGGGCATTCGTTCGTCCTGATCGACCACCACCCGACAGCGCTGCCGCTGTCAGCCAAGTACGACTGGGCGAATGTCGTGGTAGAGGAGGCGGGGAAAAAGCCCTCGGCCACAAGCCTTTACTACGACTACTTGATCCAAAAGGGCGCGCTTGCGCCTACCGACGTGCTCTCCCACTACGTAGAGCTGGTTCGCGCTTTTGACACGTGGGACTGGGAGACGAGCGGCAACGACCAGGCGCATCAGTTGAACCTGTTGTTTTACTTGGCAGAACGGGAGACTTTTGCCGATCAAGTAATCGGACGATTGCGCGGGGAAGGCGACGACACGGATCAGTTTGTGTTCACGGAATGGGAGTCGATCCTGATCTATGCGGAGGAACGCAAAATCGCTGCCTACGAGCAAAAAAAGCTGCGGCAAATGAAGCGGCTTCCGGTCGACATCGACCTGGACAAGCCGAAGCAGTACACAGTCGGGGTCGTCTTTTTGGAGCAATACCACTCTACGACGGGAAGCTTTTTGTGCAAAAGCGACGAGACAATCGACTTTGTCGCCATGCTCGATCCGGGAAAAGGCCGGATCAGCCTGCGCACGAACCGCGATGACGTCGATCTCTCTGTGATCGCCGCCCATTACGGCGGTGGCGGACATCCAAAAGCGGCGGGCTGCTCGTTCACAGGGCTGACGTTGAAAACGTTCGTCTACCCAGCCCTGCGCGTCCATTAAACGCAAAAAATCCCCTCCGGTCATCCACGTCCGTCCCAAGCTGTTACGAGACGAACGCGGACGCTTCCGCGAGGGGATTTTTCCTGCCTTACCGTTACGCGTGACCCAGCAACGCTTCCAATACTTTCTGCACTTTTACACCTGTCTCAAACGTAACCAGCCTGGCTTCCTTGCCTTCCAGAGCCAGCGCCAGCTCATCGAGCAACAGCGACAGACGGTCCTGCTCGGGCACGCCCGCTGCCTGAGGAGCTTCATTGTCTCTTCCGACAGACAGCTTGCTCCAGTTGACCACACTGAGCGTGCCTTTTGTACCGTAAATGCGGTAGTCCAAATGCTCCTGATGCGCGATACCCGCCAGCCCGTTGATCGTCACAGGCGTGCCGTCTGCCAGGCGCAAGAAGGCAGATACGCCTGTTTCACACGCTTGCGGATCTTCCGGATAGTCTACCTCCGAGCGGATCACCTGCAAGTCGCCAAACAAAGCGTACGTCAAATGGGTAAAATGCGGCAAAACCTCGCGGATGAAGCCGCCCTGCTCCCGACCGGACAGCCACGGCGTCTGCTGCCACGGGCGCGGCCATGTATGGAAATGAGTCAAAATGTCGATTCTGCGCACATCGCCGATCTCCTCCAGCCTGCGGCGCAGCTCCGGGAAAATGCCCTGATAGTAGAGCGGGAAATTCATCGCGTGTACGACACCTGCGTCTTTCGCTGCGGCCAGCATTTCCTCCGCTTCCCCAAGCGAGTTGGCGAGCGGCTTCTCGCACAGCAAATGCTTTTTGTGAGCCAGCACGTCCAAGGCAATCGCGTGGTGGAATTTTGGCGGAACAGCCAGATAGATGCAATCCAGCTCTTCTTTTGCGAGCAATTCCTTGTAATCGGTGTACCACGGCACGTCTCCGGATTTTTGCGCAGCCTCCTGCGCTCTTTCCGCCGAAACGTCACTGACTGCCGCTACACAAAATGTTTCGTGCGTGCGAATGGCGTTCATCATTCGTTCGCCCATGACTCCTGCGCCGATGACGCCCACTTTCCACTTGCTCTGGTTCATCTGTCTTTCCTCGCTTCCTGATGAAGTACGTCTTTTTTGCACCTCCCCCATTTCTCCATTTGTCTGAAAATTCCTTGTAAAAAAACGAGATCGCGCAAAAAAGCTTTGCCAAAACCGCTACACGCAAGCCGGAGCCTCTTGCTGCTTCTCCACCCGCTCACGCTTCTTTTCCTTTTGCAGCGCCACGACGGTATAAAGCGACGGCACAACAATCAAAGTTAAAAGCATCGAGAACAGCAGCCCGGAAATAATCGTGATGGCCAGCGGTTTGAACAGCACGCTCCCGGAAATCGCCATCGGGGCAAGGCCAGCCACGGCTGCAAAAGTCGTCAGCAAAATCGGGCGCAACCGCGCTTTTCCAGCGCCGATCACCGCGTCTCGCAACCCCATGCCAGCGTGCCGTGCTTCTTCGATGAACTCGATCAGGACAATTCCGTTTCGCACGACAATTCCGGCCAAGGAGATAAACCCGGCTACTGTCATGAAGCCGATCGGCGTGTCGGTAATGAACAACCCGATCATGCTTCCGGCGATCGCCAGGTAGACTGTGCTCATCACCAAAGTCGGTATCGACAAGGAATTGAACTGCAACACAATCAACAGGAAGATGAGCAGCACAGCCACCACCGCGAGCAGCCCCAAATCGGCCAGCACGTCGCCTTCCTCCTCCGATTCACCCGTCACCTTCCAGGCGTAACCATCCGGCATTTCGACGTGTTCCAGCTTTTGCACCAGCTCGCTCATCACGTCATCCGCCGTGCGCCCCCGCACATCGCTCGTAATCGTGACACTGCGGGACATATTGTAGCGGGGAATGCTCTGGATGGACAAGCTCGGTTTCATTTCCGCTATTTGCGCCACCGGAATGAGCTGCCCCTGGCTATTCGGAACCGTAAGCTGGCTAAAAAGCTGCTGCGGAGTCATGTTCGCCTGATCAGCCAGCAAAGTCATGTCGATCAGCTTTTTCCCGTTGTCAAACTGTCCAACCGGGATGCCTTGACTGATCAGACGCAACGTTCTCGTCAAATCCGCTTCATGGACCAGCGCCTTGTCCATTTTCCCCTGCTCCACCTGGAATTGGAGGGAATATTGCGCATTCCCGAGCGTGTCATTGATATTGTAAGTTCCTTTCGTCTCTTTAATCATCGCTTTGACTTCCTCGGAAATCGCATACAGCTCGGACAAGTCATTTCCATACACGCGAATGGCGACCGGGCTGCCCGAATACATGCCCGCCTTCACGCTGTACGGAATGATATTCGCCTCCGGGTACAGTTCTTTCAGCTGCACAGTCCACGGCTCGACGACTTTGCGCGCATCCATCTGCGTATGGTCAAAGACGACGACGAGCTGCGCCATGTTTTCGCCTGTTCCGATCGACGGGGCACTCGTGATCATCTGCGGGGCAGCTCCCCCGACGAAGGCAGCCACCTTTTGAATGTGCGGCTGTTTGACAATCCAGTCGCTGGTGCCTTGGACGATCCGGTCGGTTTCCTGCAAATTGCTGCCGATCGGCATGTTTATGTTGACAATCATCTGCGGTCTGTCGTCATCCGGGAACAGCTGGATCGGAATAAACGCAGCCAGTCCGTAAAAGGCTGTAGCGACCAGCACCCCGATCACTCCCGTTTTCAACGGGTTTTTCAGCATCGCCGGCATGACCCGATCTCCGTACCAGCGGGTCAGCGCATCGATCTGCTTGCCCAAAAGTCCGGCTGGCTTGCGGTCTGCTGCCGTTTTTTTCGCGCGCTTGTTTTTTCGTCTCTCGTTCCACTCCCGGTAAATCGGAATGAGCGAGAGCGACATGATCATGGAGGCGGTCATCGTGAAAATGATGACGACTGGCACCGGAAAAATGAACTGCCCGGCATCGCCTGTCAAAAAAATGATCGGGCCAAATGCGCTGATCGTGGCAAATGTCGCCGTGACAATCGAAACGGCAACCTCTTTCGTGCCAAGCACGGCTGCCGTATACGGTTCTTCTCCAAGCACGGACAGCCTGCGCTCAATGTTGTCATTGACCACAACGGCGTCATCCACCAAAATCCCGAGAACGATGATCATGCCAAAGACACTCATCTGATTCAGCGTGATCCCGAGCAAAGGGAGAACAGCCATCCCTGACGCAAGCGAGATCGGGATCGCGAGGGCGACCATCATCGAAGTCGTCAAGTTCAAGCCGAGCCTGCAAACGAACAGGACGGCCACAATCGCGATCAGCATTTCATGCAACAGCTCGGAAAACAAACTGTCGATCCGATCCATCTGGGCGTAAACCGTTTCCTTTTTCGCCCACGAAGGCAGCTGCTCTTCTAAAGAATGCAGCTTCTCGTCGACCGCGCGCTGGACGCTCGGGACGTTGCTGCCCAGCTCGGCGTTGATGCTGACCGTGACGGCGGGCTTTCCGTTGTAGTACGTCTTGTATTCCACCCGTTTCGTACTGTCCAAAATCGTGGCGACATCTTGCAAATAGACGGGTACCCCCTGAGCAGTACGGGTCACGACCACTTTTCCGAGCGAAGTCGGATCGTAGCTGACAGGCATGGTCAGTTGGTATTGGCGTTTGTCGACATGTATGTCTCCGAGTGGAACCGTCTCGTTTTTCGTTTGAATCGCGTTCATGACTTGCGCCCAAGAAATGCCGTAATGCTGGAGCTTTTGCGCCTGTACGTTGACTTTCACTTCCTGCTCGGGCAATCCGAGGATCGAGACATCGGACACGCCCGGAACGGTGCGCAGCTGATCCTTCCACAGGTCGAGCGTATCGCGCAATTGCACGATTTGTTCAAAAGAATCGGCGGTAATTTGGAACGACTGGATGAAAGTGCGGCTCATGTCATCATTGATGATCGGCTGCTCCGCCTCTTCCGGCAGGTCGGCTTCGGCGTCCTTCACTTTTTTCCGCATGTCTTCAAACACGGCTTTCGGTTTGGCATCATTTTCCGTCTGTACGGTAATGATCGACACCCCTGAACGCGACTCGGAGTTGATCGACTTGATCCCTTGCACTTCATTGATCTTCTCTTCCAGCTTTTTTGTGACGGTCTGCTCGATTTTTTGCGGAGTCGCTCCCGGATAGACCGTAGTCACTGTCGCGGTGCCGACGATGATGTCAGGCTGCTCCTGTCTCGGGAGCGAGAACAAGACGTAAACCCCCATCAAGATCAGCATCGCAAAAAAGACGAGCGTGATTTTTCGCTTCTTGATCAAAAATTCAATCATGCTTCACGCCTCCTTTGACAGTGACCTGATCCCCGTCGAGCAAGCGGTCTGCCCCGTCAGTGATCAAGACATCGCCCGCCGCTATCCCTGCTGTAATTTCCAGCTCGTTGTCGACATACTCCCCCAGCGTTACCGTCGTCTTGCGGGCTTTTCCTTCTGTCAAAAGGAAGACATAAGGTTCAGACCCGCGGCTGAAAACAGCTTGGGTCGGAATAAAAATCGCTTCTTTTTGCTCCAAGGTTCGTTTCGCACTGACCACTTGCCCGGCAAACCAGTCTTTGGCGGCATTGTCGACCACCACTTCCACGCCGATCGTGCCCGTCTGTTCATTCGTAGCCGGATAGATGTTCGTCACTTTGCCTTTGCGCTTGTTCCCGTACAGCGCAAGCTCGACCTCGTCGCCTGCCCGCCAGGATGAGATGTCTTTATCCGGCACAGGCAAAACCGTTTTCAGCTGCTGGATGTTGCCGATGCGATACACGGGAGCACCCGGGCCTGCAAGCTGACCGACATCCGCCATTTTTGCCAGTACGGTTCCGGCAAAAGGCGCTTTCGCCTCGGTTTTCGCCAGTGTCGCCGCCGCCTGATTGCGTGCTGCCATCGCTCCTTGATAGCTCGCCTGCGTCGCGTTCACATCTTCCGCGCGCGCCCCTTCGACGACCAGAGAGTAGGTCGCTTTTGCCTGGAAAAGGTCTTTTTCCGCCAGCTCCCGCGCATTTTTCGCCCGTTCAAACTCACTTTGCGAGATCGCCCCATTTTTATGTAGCTGCTCCATGCGGCGGTAATCGCTCTCGGCCTGCTGCAAAGAGATTTGCTTCGCTTCAACCGCTGCCTGCGCTTGCTGGACTTCTTCCTTGCGGGAGCCGTTTTTCACTTTGGCCAATTGGGCGTTCGCGCCGTTTGCTTCTGCGTTTGCCATTGCGAGCTGGAGCGAGTAGTCCGTGGTGCCAAGCACCGCCAGGACGTCTCCCTTTTTAACCGAATCCCCCTCCTTGAACGGCATCCGTTTGATTTCCCCGGCAATTTCAAAAGCAACCGTCACCTCTTCTACAGGAACAAGCGTTCCCGACAGCTCGCTCTCGGTACGGACAGTCTTCGTTTGAACGCGTTTCGTTTCCACCACTTTTGCATCCAGCCGGGTTTCCACGCTGCTTGCAGGCTGCTCCCCTGTTGTGCAAGCCGTTCCCACCAGCACAAGCGAGAGGAGCGCTACACTTCCCGCCGCTTTCCTGATCCATGCATTCATGTTCTCTTCACTCCTGCTTAATTAGGTACATGTCCAAGCGATGTCGGTTTTACGGAATGAATATTCATTCCGTTTTGTTCAAAAGAAAGATCAGAATCAATGAATTCTGATCGCATCCCAGCAAGCCTCTTCCACGCCTGCCAGCAATTCCGGTGTTTCCTCGATCTCGCCCGCCCGGCAAGACTTGTACAGCGATATAAACGCACCGTCAATAATCGCGATCAATGCGTCGGCAGGCAACGGACGAATGATTCCGTTTTTCTTCCCCTGGTCAATGAACTCATAAAAAAACGTGCGCAGGCGCATGTAAGCTGCCTGGCTTGCTTCGTCCAAATAGTAGCCATTGACATGGGAATCGACAAACAGCAAGGCCGTGAGATTTTTATTCGCATAGCTGACCAACTGCTTGGCAATATGAGCGAATTGCTTGCGCGAATCATTCGAGTCGTGCGGATAGCCCTGGTTCAGCGTCTCCAGCACATCGTTGACGCACTCTTGAAACAACGTGTTGACCAGCGCTTCCTTGTTTTCAAAATAGCGATACAGCGTCCCGGCGCCCACGCCTGCTTTGTCGACGATCATCGGAACAGTCGTGCCGTCGAAGCCTCGCTGTTCAAACAGAACCATCGCCGCTTCCAATATTAACTCCCGCTTTGTCTCAGACATGCCAGACCTCCTCACTTCGGAATGAATGTTCATTCCGTTTTGATTGTAATCAATTTCTCCTGAACCTGTCAAATCTTTCTTTCCTATCATCCGTTGACATGCAACCTTTTGGTTTCGTATACTGCAAAAAGCGAAACGTTTTGGTTTCGTTTCCATGTGCAAACTAGGAAACTACTTTCTTTTTACGGAGGCGTATTCATGTCCAACACCATTCCTGATATCGTTCAGACACAAGTATTTCAAGCTCCACTGCAAAAAGTTTGGGATGCCGTCGCTACAGCAGACGGGATTGCCGCCTGGTTCATGCCAAACGATTTTCAGCCAGTAGCTGGACATGCCTTTACCATCCATTCCCCATACGGCGATTCTCCTTGCGTCGTGCAAGAAATCGACCCGCCGAACCGTCTCGTGTTCAAATGGGGCAAAGACTGGGTGATCACGTTCGCGTTAAAAGATTTGGGAGAAACAACAGAGTTCACGCTGATTCATTCCGGTTGGTCTGCCGATACAGTAACGGAGTTTGGGGAAAGCCATGCCGTCGTCCGCGACAGGATGAACCAGGGCTGGGATTCTTCTGTGCTGCCTAAGCTGAAAGCGTATGTGGAAGCGTAAATGAGCAGCTCTGCCGCCAAGCATGACGTATTTCAAGCCATCGCCGATCCGACGCGCCGCAAGCTTTTGCAATTGCTGACCGATCAGGAAATGCCTGTGACCGCGATCAGCAGGCACTTTCCGATAAGCCGCACTGCCGTTTCCAAGCATTTGCGCATTTTGTCCGAAGCAGGGCTGGTCAAGGAGCAGCGTGTAGGTCGCGAGACGAGGTATCGGATGCAACCGGAGCCGCTTGCCGAGCTGAAAAGCTGGCTGTCCTACTATGACCGTTTCTGGGACAACAAGCTGACCGCACTGAAACGGCTGGTGGAAGCCGAGCAGCCTGAGGATCATTCGCTGACAGGGCCGCGTCTTGTGGAAACCAAGCGGGATGAGTTGTAATGAAAAAAGGATAGGGAAAGCAGCATTCGTGCCGCTTCTCCCTATCCTTTTTGCTTATTCGATATGCAAGCCGAACGATTTTTCGCCAAAAGACACCGTCGCAAGCTCTTGCCCGGACGTGTACACCACATCGGACAGCAGCACGCTCTCCCGCAGCAAATGCTCAAAACGGTTCAGCGCTGCCCGCAGCTCCTCGTCGACCGCGAGCGTGACAACTACCCGTTTGTCGATCGGCAGCTCCATGCGTTTGCGGTAGTCCTGAATGACGCGGATCACTTCCCGCACCCGCCCTTCCTGGACAAGCTCCTCTGTCAGCTCCGTCGTCAGCGCCACGTGGATTTGATAGCCGGATGCGGAGGCAAAGCCTTGTTTTCCTTGCTTTTCGACGAGCAAGTCTTCGAGCGGAACGCGAATCGGCTCATCGTCCAGCACCACGTCCAGATGCCCCGACTCCATCACTTGCTTGGCTGCGGCTGGCAACAGTTCTTTCAAATGCGCTTGCAGCCCGCTTACGAGCTTGCCGTATTTTTTGCCAGCCACTTTCAGATTCAGCTTGAAATGATAGGTGACAAAACCGTCGTCGCTCCGTTCCAGACGAATGCTTTTCACATTGATTTCGTCCCGGATGATGCCGGCAAACTGGTCGAGGCGAAACGGTCGATCGAGCGAGACGATCAGCTCGGATAGCGGCTGACGCGTCTTGATTCCGGTTTCGTTGCGGATATTGCGGGCCAGCTCGACGATTTGTCTCGCCGTCTCCATGTCGCGCTCAAGCGCTTCGTCGCGTACGTCCTCGTTTCCTTGCGGATAGTCTGCCAGATGAACGCTGCCCGCTTCGCCGAGATTGCCGTACATATCATCCGCGATCAGTGGAGCGTATGGCGCAATCATCCGCGCAAGTGTCAAAAGCACCTCGCGCAGCGTATGGTAAGCGGCGATTTTGTCGGCAGACAGGCCGCTTTCCCAGAAGCGGTCGCGCGAACGGCGGATGTACCAGTTGCTCAGCTCGTCGACGAATGCTTCAATCTGCTTCGCCGGATTCATGAAGTCGTACGTGTCCAGCCCTTTGCGCACATTTTTCAACGTCGTATGCAGGCGGGACAGTACCCAGCGATCCAGCTCGTTTTCAGACGCAACTGCCGGATGCTGCTGCGGATCGAACTGGTCGATACCCGCGTACAGCGAGTAAAAGGCGTGCGTGTTGTGGATCGTATCGATCACCTTGAACTTCGCCTCGGCGACGATCCGCTTGGAAAAGCGCTTGCTGCTCCACGGCGCGCTGTCCGACAAAAGCGCCCAGCGGAATGCATCTGCCCCGAACTCCTCGATCACTTCCCACGGGTCGATTCCGTTGCCTTTGCTCTTCGACATTTTTTGGCCGTGCTCATCCAGTACGTGCCCGGTCGAGATGACCGCTTTGTACGGCGCTTGCCCGTTGTAAAGCGTGGAGACAGCCAACAGGCTGAAAAACCAGCCCCGCGTCTGATCGATCCCCTCCGAGATCATGTCGGCAGGGTATTGCTCCTGGAACTGCTTGTCGTCGCCAAACGGATGATGGTACTGGGCAAAAGGCATCGAACCGCTGTCAAACCAGACGTCGATGACTTCCGGGGTGCGCTCCATCACAGAGCCGCATGTACAGCGCAGCTTGACTTCATCCACATACGGCTTGTGCAGCTCCAGCGACTCGTCGATTGGCACGGCTGCCTTTGCGCGCAGCTCTGCGATGCTCCCAGGCGCGTACTCGCTGCCGCAATCGTGACAAAGCCAGATGTTGAGCGGCGTTCCCCAATAGCGGTTGCGGCTGATGTTCCAGTCCACCAGCTCTTCGAGAAAATTGCCGAACCGCCCTTCGCGCAAATGGCCCGGATACCATTCGACTTTGCTGTTGTTGGCGATCAGCTGATCCTTGATCGCCGTCGTCTGGATGAACCAGCTTTCCATCGCGTAGTAGAGCAAGGGCGACTTGCAGCGCCAGCAAAACGGATAGCTGTGCTCGTACCGTTCCTTGGAGAACAACAGTCCGCGATGGGCCAAGTCTTTGACGATGTCGACGTCGCACTCCTTGACGAAGCGCCCGGCAAAATCGGTAATTTGCTCCGTGTAACGCCCAGCCAGATTGACTACGTTCACGAAGTCCAGTCCGTGCTGACGGGTCGTGCGATAGTCGTCCTCTCCGTGGGCGGGAGCCGTATGGACGATCCCCGTCCCGCTCGTATCGCTGACATACTCGGCGTCGACGATGACATGCCCTTTTTCCACGCGGACGTAGCTGTACGGCGGCTCGTATTCCGTCCCGACAAATTCCGCCCCTTTGTGCGTAGACAACACTTCATATGCATCGGTGAACACTTTGTCTGCGAGATTTTTCGCGACGACGTACACTTCGCCGTTTTGCTTCACGCGCACGTAGTCCAGCTCTTTGTTGACGGCGAGAGCCACGTTTGCCGGAAGCGTCCACGGCGTGGTCGTCCAGGCGAGAAACACTTCCTCCCCCTGCTTGCTGCGGAACTTGACCGTCGCGCTCAAATCTTTCACATCTTCGTAGCCTTGCGCTACTTCGTGAGAGCTGAGCGTCGTCTGGCAATCCGGGCAGTACGGACTGACGCGATGCCCTTTGTACAACAGCCCCTTTTTGTGGATCGTAGCCAAAATGTGCCAGACACTTTCGATGTAGTCGTTAGTGAGCGTCACGTACGGATGATTCATATCCGTCCAGTAGCCGATTGCCTCCGTCAGCTCCCGCCATTGCTTCTCGTACTCGAACACGCTCGCCTTGCAGCGCTCCACGAACTTCGCCACACCGTAGTTCTCGATCTCATGCTTCCCGGAGATGCCCAACTGCTTTTCCACGCCAAGCTCCACTGGCAAGCCATGCGTATCCCAGCCTGCTTTGCGCACGACGCGGTATCCGGACATCGTTTTGTAGCGCCCGATGAAGTCTTTGATCACTCGTCCGAGCACGTGGCCGATATGCGGCTGACCATTGGCCGTGGGCGGCCCTTCGTAAAACACGTAGTTCGGTTTGCCAAGCCGATTGTCCATCGATTTTTGAAAGGTGCCATCCTCTTTCCATTGCGCCAGCACACGCAGCTCGCGTGCCCTCGCCTTTTCTTTGACGTCGACTTTTCTCATCTCACTCATCCCTCCTATGATTGATGTCCGAAAACGCAAAAAAATCCCGCCCCCGAAGGGACGAGATTTCATCTCGCGTTACCACCCTTGTTCCGAAACGATCACGAAAACGTGACGCTTCGACACCTCTGCTACGTACCATCATACGCGCCCCTTGTAACGGCGGGGTCCCGGGTCAGCTTACTTTGTTGCGCTTCAGCTTTCCTTCTCGGAGAGGATTTTCGGCTAAGTCTTGAACGTTGGCTTTCAGCACTAGGCCAACTCTCTGGGGAACAAGGGGTTTAGCGTACTCTTTCTCGTCAATGAATTTGATCGGTTCAATTCGTACCTTCTTTTTACATCAGTTTTCCAG
The DNA here is from genome assembly GCF_003521185.1 of Brevibacillus sp. Classification (NCBI taxonomy): domain Bacteria; kingdom Bacillati; phylum Bacillota; class Bacilli; order Caryophanales; family Paenibacillaceae; genus Brevibacillus; species Brevibacillus sp. The sequence continues at coordinate 43,012 of NZ_DOTK01000089.1, read as the reverse complement.
CTTTGTCAAGAAACGAAAGCAAGCGGTCTGTTACGCCGCGACCCGCTTCAAGCTTCTGCGGCTTTCCACGCGCGACAGGAACAAGCTTAGGACAAGGACGATCGCTCCGAACAAGTACGGTGCGTTCACATGCATTCCGTACAAAGTCCCCGCCACAGCCGGGCCAAAAATGTTGCCCAGACTCATGTAGGCGTTGTTCATCCCGGCGACAAAGCCTTGTTCATCCCCGGCCCGCTTGGAGATGAGCGTATTGATCGCCGGACGCATGATCGAGGTCAAGGTGAAGAACAGCACAGTCAGGACGAGCATATACCAGAAGTTCCCTGACAAAAGCATCAGCACCATCGTGACCGCCGAGCTGAAAAACGTCCAGTTGATCAGCTTCTTTTCTCCAAAACGGGAGATCAGCTTCCCGATCAGCATAGCCTGCACAATCGTTCCAGCCAACGCTCCGACCGTGATGATGATCGAGATGTCACGCGGCGTATAGCCGAACTTCGCATCTACGAAGAGCGGAAAAATTACTTCAAAGTTCGCCAGCCCGAAAGTCATCGTAAAAATCAGCACGAGCATGATGAAATACGACGACTGGAAAGACTTGCCGAGTTGCAGGAAAATATTTTCTTTCTTCTGCTCCGAACGGCGGGCTGCCAGCTGTTTGTCTTTTGGCAATGACTCAGACAAAAAGAGCACGGAGCCGATCGTCGCCACGGCCCCTACCGCCGCGGAAATGTAAAACGGCATCCGCAGCCCAAGCTCGGCGAGAAAACCGCCGATCCCCGGCCCGATCACGAACCCGAGAGACATCGCCGCGCCGAGCAGTCCCAAGCCTTTTCCGCGCTTGTCCTCGGTCGTAATATCGGCGACGTACGCGAGCATGGAAGGAATCATCGAAGCGGCGCCGATTCCCCCGATCAAACGGGAGAGGTAGAGCACCCATGTCTGTTCGGCCAGGGCAAACACCAGATTCGAAATCGTAAACAACACCAGGCCGGAGACGATCATGATTTTCCGACCGTATTTGTCCGACCACTCTCCCGCGATCGGAGAGAACAGAAACTGCGTCAAACCAAACGCTGCCACCAGGTAGCCAGCCGTCTTCCCGCCTGCTCCAAATTCTTTCAAAAACTCGGGCAAAATCGGGATAATCAAGCCGATTCCGAGCATGGCAATAAACATGTTCATCATCAAAAAGAGAATCGGTCGCCCGCTATTCTCTGCATTTTCACTTTTCATTGATCCAATCCTATCCTGTTTATTTTTTCTCTTTACGCTTTGAGCCTCGCCTTCACGCTTTCGATCACGGTGCGCCACACCGCAGGATCAGTCGTGATCGTTTCCTTGAACGTCCGATACAGCTGCTTTTGCTTCTCCTCAAAATCCGGCGCATCGGTCGCAGGCAGCGTCGCCCGCGCAGTTGTGATCATTTCCTGCACCTCTGGCGAGCGCGGCCCCCAGACACAAGCTTCGTAACCATCCTGGTCGAGGAAAACGAAAATCGGGATCGCCCGCGCTGTACCGTTCGTCAAGTATTGGTCCATCAGCTCCAGATTCTCGTCGCGAATGAGGAAGCGCAGCTCGATATTGCTTTCTTCCGCGATGCGTTGAATGACCGGAACGCACAGCGCCGCATCTCCACACCAGTCGGCTGTCAGCACGATGCCTTTCCAGTTGCGCGCGGACAGCTCCTTCCAAAACGCGAGGTCTTCCTCGCTGAACGTCAGCTGCTCGTAGACGCGGCTCAACTCTTGCTTGTTCACATTCATGCTGTCGCGATACTGCTCAAACGTCATTCCTTTTTCAAACCAACTGCTCTGATTCACGTTAGACATAATGGGTACTCCTCCTCTATATGCAAAAATGATAAATTATTGCTCCCAAATCGCTGACGTGCCCAGGCGATTTCGCACAGAAAAATGTCTGGCCTTGCCCGTTTGCACCTCAGTTGCCGAGTCCCGCACCGCTTCTGCTTTTGCCGCAAGCTCCAGGAACCACGCTTTGTCGCGAATGAGCAGCGACAGGTCGATCAAATCATGCAAAGATTCCAGATCGTCAAAAGTGCCTGTCGACATGCGCTCCAGCCATTGCAACGGGATGGCCACGATCTTGCCCACCGTGTTTTCGTTGTCGCATTTGACGACGTAGACTTTCGCAATGCCCCGCAATGAATCGACGGTTTCCACGAAGCCTTGAACCAACTCGCCATGCTTGGTCTTGCCCAATACCCAATCACTGATTTCCAGCAACTGTTCCCGATTCATACGAACGCACCACCTTAAAATGTAGTAAAAATAGTTACAGTTTCCAGTCAAACAAGTCGCTTCGTCTGCTTTGCTTATTCGCTGACCTGATCCTGACACGTGCTTTGACGAATTTTATCCAGAACGCTCTGAATGGTAAGCTGCTCCAAATACTTCGTGTAGTACAGCTCTGCTTCCGTAAAAATTTGATCCATCACGTTGTGGATATTCGCAGACACCAGGCAGGCTTCTTTCGGGTCACCCGAACACCAATGCGGCTTCAAGGTTCCTTTTGACATGGAATGGTAAATCTCGGCCAGTGTCACTGCATGCGGATCGCAAGCCAAAATGTATCCGCCGCCTACGCCTTCTTTTGTCTTCACAAATCCGTTTTTTCGCAGGATACCCATAATTTTGCGTATTCTGGCAGGATTGGTGCACACGTTTTGCGCGATGAGCTCACTGCTTGCCATATGTCCCGGTATATGAGCCAACAAGGCCAAGCTGTGAACAGCTATCGTAAACTCACTATTCACGTCTGAGACGGCCCCCTCCGAAAGTGTACTGTAATCATAATTCTTACAGTTAAGAATGTCAACAATTGCGGGAGGCGTAACTGTATTCCATATATGCTGGTTTTTCTTTTGCCGTGGTTGTGGTGGCGGTGGCGGGCTTGAGCGGGAGGAAGCCTTGGTCTGGTGCTCTGGCTCTAGCTGATGCTCTGGCTTCCGTTCTGGTTTCCTCTTCCCCTCTCATGCTCATACTGTTTAAATCAGCTTGACCAACACGATTTCGTCGCGAATCGGAATCCCGTTGTCCGCGATCAGCGGAATCTCCGGCTTGATCGCACGCGCTTTTTCCACAGCGTTGACATGCAGCTCGTGAAACTGATAGCCGCGCCGCTGATAAAAGCCGAGCGCATGCAAGTTGTCATTGGTCGTCACCAGCTTCATCCGCTCGCAGCCCGCTTCCTTCGCCGCCTGCTCCGCTCTCGCCAAAAGGGCAGAGCCGATCCCCCTGTTTTCCGCCAGGCTGTCCAGCGAAATGATTTCGCACTCGGTCTGCTCCAGCACATAACTGACATACCCCTGGATCGCGCCATCCGCGCCGATGTGCGCATAGCCGTCCAGCTCGTCACATGTAAAAATGCCGCTTCCGATCACCATTTGCGGACTTCCCCAGTTGGTGATGAAAAAGTCCGTAATGACGCTTTTCGAAAGTTCGCTTGCCGCTATGATGTTCATGCTCTGCACCTCTTTAGCCGTTTCGATTCTCCCGTATGCTAGGGCCGCACTTGCAGCAGTACCTTTCCCGTGCTCTGTCTGCTTTCTACCCATGCGTGGGCGTTTGCCGCCTCTTCCAGCGAAAACACTTTGCCGATCTTGACGTCGAGCTGTCCTTTTGCCAAAAAGTCGATCACTTGCCGGGCTGTATCCTGCAAAAGATGCGGACGCAGCTTCCGCGTCGTGCCGAAGCTGAAACCGAGCACCGAGCGGCAGCTTGCATGCAGATCAAGTGTGCGGATTTGCCCGATTTCTCCGCTCGCATTGCCAAAATGCACGAGTCGGCCGTACCAGGCGAGACATTCGATGCTTCGTTCGCTCACCCGGCCGGAGATCGAGTCCAGAATGACGTCAGCGCCAGCCCCGTCCGTCAGCTCGCGTACTTTTTCCACAAAGTCTTCCGTGTCGTGGCAAATGGCATGATCCGCTCCGGCAGCCAAAGCGACTGCGGCTTTTGCCGCGCTGCCCACGCTCCCGATGACGCGCCCCGCTCCGAGAAGCTTGGCCAACTGAATCGCCGTCGTGCCGATCCCGCCCGCCGCCGCGTGGATCAGCACCGTTTCTCCTTCGGCCAAACGGGCGACTTTTGCCAGCAACTGATAGGAAGTAAACGACACCACAGGGCAAGCTGCGGCTGTTTCCGTGCTGATCGAGTCGGGAATCGCGAAGGTGAGCGCCTCATCGGCAACGACGTATTCCGCATACGAGCCGTTCGCCGGAAACGCGATCACGCGCTGCCCGACGCGCAAATTTTTCACTTCTGACCCGACTTCTTCAATTACTCCTGTCGCATCCAGTCCGGGAATAAACGGCAGCTTGGCTGCTCCCTTTTTGCCGTAGCGCGACTTGATATCGGCAAAATTGACACTCGCCATCTCCACGCGAATGAGCACTTGCGCAGCTGAAATCTTCGGTATATCCACGTCCGTGTACTGCATCGTTTCCGGGCCGCCCAGTTGTGTTACCAAGATCGCCTTCATGAACATGCCTCCCATGCTGATTGGTCGCTCTTTTACTTCCGCATGAGCTTCCGATTCCCTGCCAGTTCCTGCCGATCAGACGCAAAAAACCGCTCAAGGCGTGAACGGTTTCTCGCTTTTTTATGCTTTTATGCTTGCAAAATGCCCAAGATTTCCGCCTTTTTCCGCGCAAACTCTTCGTCGGCAAGCACGGGCGCAAACTCGCTGCGCGGCAAGTCTGCGAGCAAATCGTGCCACGACTTGCACCCCTGGTAAGCGGCCTCAATCGGAATCACGACCGGCTGCGCCAGACGGTACATGCGGACGAACAAAATATGCAGCGGCTGCTTCTTTTTCCAGTGCAGGCGCACATCCGCAAAGTTGTCTGTCCAGATGTGGTAAGGCGAGAGCGCGCGCAGCTTGGCTTCGTCCATCAGCTCCACATCGTCGGTCACTTCGGCAAAATATTCGATGGAGACGGTCGTCTGATCACTCGACCAGCCTGCAAGCGTCGCATCCAGCAGATGGTGGTAAGCTGGCTTCACCATGTCGCGCTTCTGATGCTCGTAAGTAGGGTACAAGTAAAACAGATTGTTTTCCAATCGAAATTCTCGTGTTTCTTCGTATAACCCGCCCTTGCGGATCGTAATGATCTGCTCGCCTTCCCCGAGCGCTTTGACAGCGACCGCCCATTCCTTCAGGCTCAAGGGGGATTGCGGCTGTACGATCGTCTGCATGCAGTACGTCTCCCTTCTCTCTGTCAGAATCGTTTGATGACCATAGTCTAGCTTAATTCCGACTAAAAGGGAAGACATTTACAGCAATTGATTGACTTGCTGCACAGCGCGATGCAGACGCTCTTCATAGTCACCTGTAATCGTCACATAAGTGATGCCCCGCTCATCCAGCATCCGGCACAGCTTTTGGTGATTGTCCAGACGGATTTGCTCAGCGCCGTGGACGCGCAGGCCGTCATCAATCCAGGCGACATCCGGCGCGAGGAGCAGCCACAAATCGTAATGCTGTTCGCGCGCGATTTCGTCCAGCACCGGAAAGGAAGTCCCTGTGTAAAGCTCTGAATAAAACTGCGTGACGATCGCTTCCGTATCGATGAACAACAGCTTGTTGGCCCGCTGGAGCGCTTCGTATTCCTTCATTTTGTGCCCGTAGGCGATGTGCGGGAAATACTCTTTCGTCAAAATCGTGTCGCAGCCGCCCACCTCTTCGCAAATCGTGCGGCCGTACTCCTCGACAAACACGGTGTTGTAGATTTTGGCGAGATAGCGGGTCAGCGTCGACTTGCCGCAGCTTTCCGTCCCGACGACGACCACCTTTTTCACAAAGAAAGGCTGAGCCACGGCCGGAATGTGCTGCCAATGGGCGAAGACGCCCTCGTTTCTGATCCGGGTAGCCGAGATCGGCACCTGACTGCGCGCACCATCGAGCACGACGTGTTTGGCGTCCGGGTACAAGCGGCGAAAAATCGGATCATACGACTGCTCCGAGCTGAAGACGAAATCGATCGGCTTGCCGATTTTGCGCTTGATGTCGGCAGCGCCCGCCTGCCAATCGTACGTCTCGTCGCTCTCCGCGCCATCCTCCACCGCAATTACCCGCACATTTTCCATATCCTTGACCAGTGTCGACAGCCAGCGCAGCCTGACCTCGTACGGTATCGGCTTCATCCCCGCCGCTTCGCACAGCTTTTGATCGCGAACGGGGCTGTGCGAGAGCACCACGTACAGCTCGTCGCAGCGGCACGCCGCCTGGGTAATGGCGTAGACGTGCCCTTGGTGCAACGGCAAAAACTTGCCGCCGATAAAGCCTACGGTACCCATAGCTGCCCCTCCTTTTGCGCGCGATATTGGCGAATCCAGTTCAGCAGGCCGTAAAGCGCATTGACCAGGTAAGCCGACCACATGACGAGAATCGAGATGTCATTGCCGTCCGCGAGAAAAGCGACTACCCACATGTAAATCGTGAACAAGTCGATGATGACCCAGACAACCCACTGCTCTACCAGCCGTTTCACCATGAAAATCATCGCCACAATCGAGAGAACGGCTGTCAGCGAATCGATGAAGGGCAAGGCTCCGCCCAGCTGTTTCAGCACAAATCCGTAGGCGACCGTAGCGACTACGCACAGCACGCTCCACCAAATGCGTTCAGACGAGCGCAATACGGCTATTTTGACGTCGTTTTGCTTTTGCTCCGACACTTTGTTTTTGCGCCACATGATCAGTCCGATAAACTGCATCGGCAAAAAATAGAGCAGATTCAGCATCACTTCGCCGTAATACTTTTGCCCATACGCGACGAAGGCGTACAAAATCACATTGACGATGCCCGGATAGTAGTTGAACGTCTTGCCTTTGGCGACCAGCACGACACTCAGCATCCCGGTCAATGACGCGCACAAGCCGATCCACGTATCATCGAGCACTACGTACAAATAGACGGTGACAAGCGTAAACGAAGCCAGCCAAATCCGCTCGAACCAATTCCAGTCTGCCAAAAACCGGCGACTCATTGCGATCATGCGAATCTCTCCTTGAACGCCCGCAGGTTTTCCTGCCGCGCCGAATGGTCATAGATGGCGAAGACGATCTGGTCAAACAGCGGCGCGTACTCTTCTTGCAGCAGCACCTGGGCAAAGTAGTCCGCCACATCCCGGGCGTGATTGCGAAAGACGCCGCAGCCGTAAGCGCCCAAAATGATTGTGCGTTTCTCGTGCATCGCAGCCAGGCGCAGCACTTTTCGGATGCGCTCTTTCATTACAGTTGCGATTAGGCTGACATTTTCCGGTTCGCGCTCGCGGACAACTCCCGCGTTCACAGCCGGAGCGGTGACAAACGACAGCAGGTACGGCTCATCCAGCAGTTCGTCTGCCGCGTTGCGGATCACGGGCACGTCGGGCGAGTAAATCATGTAGTCGGAATAAAAGCATGTTTTCAATTGGCGATTGTACTGGTACATTTCCTCCATTTGCACCAGGCACGGATACAGTCCGGACGCCCGGGCCAAGCTTTCCTCCTGCGCCTGGCTCCCGCCGAGAAAGCCGCCGCCCGGATTTTTCGCCGAAGCGAAGTTCAGGCAGAGCGTATCGCTGCGCTTTTCCCGCACAATGAGCCTTTCCGCTGCCCCCAAGCTCGACTCGGAGGTCACCTGGATCGAGCCTCGGCCCGTTCTCGCTACCCCTGCCGCCGAGTTCTCGGTCAAATCAGCTGGACGATACAACAGAGTGCCGCTGACTGCTGTCGCAAGCTCGGCTGCGATCTGCACTTTTTGCCCGCGGCGATTCACGTACTCGCCTTGCTCCAATATGTGCAACGTTTCGTGGGCCGTTTTTGCGCGGCCGCCACGGTTGTTTCCCTGGCTCATCGTTTCTTCTCTCCCTGCTTGCGCCTATGACTGTTCCATCCACTCCGGGTTGAAGCGATAGTATTTGGATGGACGGTGTCCGGCATGTTTTCTGTATTGGTTCGTTTCCAGCACTTTGTCTGCCACCTTCCGGCGAAATGCCGCTGCGAGCAGCTCCTTGCCCAAAATGACTTCATACACCTGTTGCAGCTCGCTCAACGTAAACAGCTCCGGCATCAAGGCAAACGCGATATCGGTGTATTCAATCTTGCCGCGCAGCCGCTCCAGCGCGTACTGGATCAGCTTGGCGTGATCGAACGCGATATTGCCAGCGTCCACAATCTCGCGCTTCTCCTGCACGATCCGGTTGGCGATCGTCTTCGTAATCTTAATCGTGGCAGACAGCTCTTCCTTGGCATTGACCAGCCGCAGCTCCAGCCATTTTTCTGTCACCGTGCCGTTCTCTGTCGCCGTTTTCGTTTCCTTCAGCCACTTGTCCTCGATGCGAAACCACTCTGCCTCGTCCGCGTCATCCCCTGCCTGCAAACTGAGAGTCGAGCTATCGACCAAAGCCATGTAGGAAGTGCTGATGACTCGCATGCGCGGATCACGCCCGACGTCTCCCCACGTGTACAGCTGTTCCAGGTAAATGTTCTGGATGTTCGTTTCCGTAAACAACTCGCGCTTGGCCGCATCCTCCAAACTTTCGCGCGGCGAGACAAACCCGCCCGGCAGCGCCCATTGGCCCAAAAACGGATGTTCTCCGCGCTTCACGAGCAAGATTTGCAACGATTTGGGCGAGAGCTTGCGGTAGTTTTCTTCCTGTTCGTCCACTACGGTGAAAATAAGCATATCGACTGTCACGGACGGCCGCTCGAACTGGCTGGCATCGTACGTGCGCAAATACTCCTGCTCGGTCTGGCCTCTTTTATTGACAAGCGGTTTATCGGTCATGGAAATAAAATCACCTCTGTAAAAAATCGCTTATTGTTACGCATGTTTTGTTATTAACAAAATGTTATTATCAATTTGTTTTCATCATATTACTGCTTCCTGTTTTTGGTGTCAAGCAAAAAGCCCCCTGTCAGGACATCCTAACAGGAGGCTTTCGTATGTTTCGATGGTTAAGCCGCTCTTGCTTCGGCTTTCACTTCTTGAATGTACTGCTCTGCTTTTTGTTGGTCAAACTGGCCTTCCCAACGGGAGATGACGACAGCAGCCAACGCGTTTCCTACCACGTTGACGACGGTGCGAGCCATGTCCAGCAGTCGGTCGACACCAGCGATAAAGGCGAGTCCTTCCAGCGGAATCCCTACGGAACCGAGAGTCGCAAGCAATACGACAAACGATACGCCTGGAACACCGGCAATCCCTTTGGAAGTTACCATGAGCACAAGCATCAGCGTAATTTGAGCGCTGATCGGCATATCAATGCCGTACATTTGGGCAATGAACAAAGCAGCCAGTGCCTGGTACAAGGTCGAGCCATCCAAGTTGAAGGAGTAGCCCGTCGGAACGACAAAGGAAGTAATCGCCTTTGGACAGCCCATTTTCTCCATCTTTTCCATGATCTTCGGCAGTACCGTCTCCGAACTGGACGTGGAGTAGGCCAGCAACAGCTCGTCCTTCAAAATGCGAAGAATCGACGTGATCTTGACTCCGCTGATGCGGGCGATCGTTCCCAATACGACGAGGATGAAGAACAGCATCGCCAGGTGAACGAGGATGACCAGTTTTCCCAATGGAACAAGGGACGACAAGCCAAACTTGGATACCGTCACCCCGATCAGGGCGAATACACCGAATGGGGCAAAGCGCATGATCGCGTTTACAACCCAGAACATCGCATCGGCAACTCCCTGGAAGAAGGCGAGCACGGGCTTTCCTTTATCCCCGGCAGCGGCAACACCAAGTCCAAACAAGACAGAGAAGAAAATAATGGCCAACATGTCTCCGCGGACAATGGCATCGAATATGTTTTTCGGAACGATATTTACGAATGTGTCAATCATGCTGTGACTTTGCGTCGTTTCCGCTGTCTCAACATACGTATGAATGTCTGTTTTCGTCAGATGGGACATGTCGACGCCCACACCCGGCTGGAACAGGTTGGCGGCCAAAAGACCGACCACAATGGCAATCGTGGTAACGATTTCAAAATAGAGGATGGTTTTTCCGCCGATTTTACCGAGCTTCTTGATGTCTCCGACTCCCGCTACCCCAACGATCAGAGTGGCAATGACAATCGGAACGACAATCATTTTGATCAGCCGCAAAAATACATCGCCAATAGGCTGCAAATAGGTCGCCACTGCCGGGTTGCCATAGAAGATGGCACCCACCAGGATACCCAGAATGAGTCCGAGGACAATTTGAATCGCTAACCCAAACCGCTTCATTCTGACACCTCGCTAGTATAGTTTGAAAAGAATGGTTTGTCACACTATATACACATCCGTCTGAAACGAAGTGTTATATAGATGAGAATCATATCATGTTTTTTTGGCTACCCTGTTTTTTTCTATTCTTTTTATTTCTCTTTATTTTTTGACAACCAGTTCTTTTTCCGCAATTAGCGGGCAGATTGTGCTCGGTTCGGCAAAAATGCTAAAATAAGCCTACCGTAATACGCTGGACTCATTAAACATGAATGGAGCACTTTCATGACAATTCGGAAAATGTTGCTTCTGGGCTTGCTGTTGGCCGTTGCACTATTTCTATTGCCATACTCTGTCCCGTTTCTGCTCGCGCTTTTGACCGCGATTTTGCTTGAGCCGCTTGTTTTGTTCCTCATCCGTCGGGTCAAAATGAACCGGATGGGCGCCGTCAGCGTCTCCTTTTTGCTTTTTCTCGTCTCCTTTGGCATCATTTTGTACTGGATCGCCACGCAGATCGTCATTCAAGGGATTGATTTGGCCCAGCGGTTGCCGGGCTTTTCCCAGCACTTGTTCGAGCTGGTGGAATCGTACCTGTTGAGCTGGGAAAGCTACTACGCTACTTTGCCGGCAGACACGGTCGTACAAATCCAGAGCGTCTTTGCCGGATTAAAAAACTGGGCGATCACGAGCGCGTCAGGCGTCGCCAGAGCGATTCTCGGAGCCGTTGCGATCATCCCCGGCTTTTTGATCAGCACGATCATTTACCTGGTCGCGCTGTTCCTGATCAGTCTGGATCTGCCAAGGCTGCGGGCTGGCTTCCTGCGGATGTTCACCGTGTCGGCCAGAGAGAAGGTCAATGTTGTCTTTTCCCAGTTGAACCGCGCCACCGTCGGATTTTTGCGCGCACAAATCATCCTCAGTCTCCTGACGTTTTTGCTTTCGTTTTTGGGGCTGCTCATCTTGCACGTAAAATACGCGGCTGTCGTCGCTTTGCTGATCGTACTCGTCGATATTTTACCCATTCTCGGAACAGGTTCTTTTCTCGTTCCGTGGGCGGTCTACAACTTTTTGACCGGAAATGCCCGCCTGGGGATCGGGCTGATTATCCTGTTCCTCGTCATTACCGTTGTCCGGCGCATTATTGAGCCGAAAGTTCTCGCGTCCAACCTCGGGATCAGCGCCCTGGCGGCTCTCGTCAGCCTCTTCCTCGGTTTTCAGGTCATGGGATTTTTCGGGTTAATTATCGGCCCCGCGCTGGTGATCATTTACGAAGCCTTGCGCAAGGCGGGCTTTTTGAACTTCAAAATTGATTTTTAAAACGCAGGCCGCGGCGTTGGACGTCTATATGAAGCAACAGCAAAAAACCGCCTGGACAATCCAGACGGTTTTCTTATTCCTTGGGGGAGACGCGGGCCAACAGATCGACGAGATGTACAGCTTCCATGCGCCCGTCCAATCCGGCGCGGTGAATCCCGGCCTTCATCTGAAGCAGGCAGCCCGGATTCGAGGTGACGAGAATGTCCGCTTGCGTCTTTGCGACGTGCCCCATTTTTTCATCCAGCAAACCGGAAGCCATCTCGGGCTGGAGCAAGTTGTAGATGCCTGCCGAGCCGCAGCAGCGCTCCCCTTCAAACAGCGGGACATACGTTGCACCGGGGATCGCTTTCAGCAGTTGGACAGGTTCGTTGCTCACCTTCATCCCGTTGCGCAGGTGACAGGAAGACTGATAGGTGATTCGCTGCGGCAAGGACTGCCATGTTTGCGCATCCATTTGCTCGCCCAACACCTCGCTGATGTCTTTGACTCGCGCCGCAAACCAGTCAGCCTGCTCGCGCACCTCCGCGTCGTCCGTGAGCAAATGGTCGTACTCTTTCAGCATGGCACCGCACCCGCCCGCATTGGAAATGATCATGTCCACATTCGCTGCGTGAAAGACCGCTACATTGGTCCGCGCCAGCTTGCGGGCGATGCCGCGCTCTCCGCTATGGGCATGGAGCGCGCCACAGCAAACCTGACCGGGCACGATGACAACCTCGCAGCCCGCTTCGGCGAGCAAGCGCACCGTATTTTTGTTCGTCTCCTGAAACAACACATCCATAATACAGCCGGAAAACATCCCGACCCGATACTTGCGTTCCCCGATGGCCGGGATGACCGCAGCTTGCCATTCGTCCGCGAGACTGCCAGCGGCTGCTTCCGGCATGATCGCTTCCATCTCCCGCAAGTGCCGGGGCAGCCAGAACAGCAAGCCCAGCTTGCGCACTGCCTGTTGCAGCCCGGAGCGTTGGTAAAAGCGCAGCAGTCGGCCGAGCTGTCGCAGCCGCTTTTGCTCGGGAAACAGATGCACAAAAGCGAGCTTGCGCACGGCTTTGACCCACCACGGGTGCTGCTGCACGTCCTCGATCGCCTCCCGCGTCTGCTCGATCAGTTGTCCATAAGACACGCCAGCCGGACAAACTGGCTCGCACGCCCGGCAGCCCAGGCACAAATTCATCTGGTCGACAAAGTCTTTGTCCGGTTCCATGACGCCGTCTGCCACCGCTTTCATCAGGGCTATCCGGCCGCGCGGAGATGCCGCCTCATAGCCTGTCTCGCGAAACGTCGGACAAGCTGGCTGACAAAAGCCGCAGCGCATGCAATTGGACAATTCCTCGTAATCCAGCTTTTTGACGAGCGCTTCTTTAAGCACGCTGCACCACCACTCTCTGGCGCGACTCTTTGGCGAACATTTTTCCCGGATTCAGCAAATGATTTGGGTCAAAAGCTTGCTTGATTCCCTTCATCACTTCCATTCCGGCAGCCCCTGCTTTCCATTCCAAATAGGGCGCTTTGACGATTCCGACGCCGTGCTCTCCGGTAATCGTCCCGCCCAGCTCGATCGCTGCGGCGAATATTTCTTCAAAAGCGTGCTCCACGCGCTCGATTTCCTCCGTATTCCGGGCATCGGTCATACAGGTCGGGTGCAAATTGCCGTCTCCCGCGTGGCCAAAGGTGCAGATTTGCAGCCCGTAGCGGCTGGCGATTTCCTGAATGGCGGCGACCATCGAAGCAATGGCTGCGCGCGGCACAGTCGCATCCTCCAAAATCGTCGTCGGCCGCATTCTGGACAGGGCGGCAAGCGCACTCCGTCTCGCCGTCATGACTTCGTCCGCTTCTTCCGCTGTCGTCGCCACTTTGATTTGTACCGCAGCGTTTTTTTGGCAGATCGCAGCAATTTTGTCCATATCCTGATCGACCGTCAGCGGGTCGCCATCTTGTCCGATCAGCAAAATGGCCGCCACGTCTGTAGGAAGCCCGATCTTTTTGAACTCCTCGACAACGCGAATCGTGCCCTGATCGAGAAACTCCAGCGTGCCGGGAATGATCCGGTTGGCGATAATGTCCGACACCGACTTCGCCGCCTGCGCCATATCCGCGTACATCGCCAGCATGACCCGCTGCGTCTGCGGCTTGGGAATCAGCTTCAAAATCGCCTCCGTGATGATCGCCAGCGTCCCTTCGCTGCCTACCAGAAGCTTCGTCAGATCGTAGCCCGCTACGTCCTTCATCAGCTTTCCTCCGGTGCGAATCATCTCTCCGCTCGGCAGCACCGCTTCCAGTCCCAATACGTAATCTTTGGTCGTGCCGTACTTCAAACCGCGCAGTCCGCCCGAATTGAGCGCAATATTCCCGCCAATGGTCGAAATGACCATGCTCCCCGGATCGGGCGGATAAAACAGTCCGCGCGCTTCCACCGCCTGATGAATGTCGACTGTCCGTACTCCCGGCTGAACCGTAATCGTCAAGTTTTGCTCGTCGATCTCCACGATTTGATTCATGCGGTTGAGCACCAGCACAATGCCGCCTCCCAGCGGAATCGTCCCGCCGCACAAGTTGGAGCCAGCGCCGCGTGTCACGACGGGAATCCGGGCGGAGGCGCATAGCCGCATCACCTCCTGAACTTCTGCGGTGCTCCCCGGCATGACTACGGCATCGGGCAAAGCTTGTTGCATAGGAGTCGCGTCATACGAATAGGCTACAAGCGCTTCCTGGCTGTCCAGGCAATGTTTCTCGCCGACAATGGCCCGAAGCTGTGCGCGAATCGGTGCAGGCAACATCCAAAATCTCTCCCTTCCGGCAATCCCTTTCTGCATCCATCCATCAATCGTTCAAATATTCGCTCTTTATCATCCGTTTTCATTTTATGTAATGAAATTACGTTAGTAAAATCGTTTTTAGTAAATTTTATTTCAAAAGATTTTTTCACCCCCAAACAAAAAAAGACGCAATACGCGCCTTTTTTCTGTGTACACCTCGTTAGCTTGCGTTCTTCTGGTCATCCAGCTCAGCCTCGATCCGGGAAGCGCTGGATGTTTCGCCCATGCGCCAGTACGTAATCAGGCTGATCGCAATACAGCCGGCGACATAGTAGTAGAAGAGCGATTCAGAGCCGATGTTTTTCAAGCCGAGGGCGATAAATTCAGCCGTTCCCCCGAAGACGGCAACCGTGATCGCATACGGGAAGCCTACGCCCAATGCGCGAATTTCCGTCGGGAACAGCTCGGCTTTCACAATCGCGTTGATCGAAGTGTAGCCAGTGACGATGATCAGCCCTGTCAGCATCAAGACGAAGGCAACCATCGGACTTTTTGTTTGCTCCATCAACAGGAACATCGGCACCGTAAACAGCGTTCCCAAAATACCGAATCCCATCAGGAGCGGACGACGGCCGATCCGGTCAGACAGCCTTCCGGCAATCGGTTGCAGCACGACGAAGACGAGCAACGCCGTGAAGTTGATCCAGCTTACCGTTTCTTTCGGAAGCCCCACGGTGTTGACCATGAACTTTTGCAAATACGTCGTGTACGTGTTGAAAGCAATCGTTCCGCCGAGCGTCAGTCCGACGACGGTCAGCACAGCCTTCGGATGCTTCATCAGCGCGCGAAGGGTACCCGCGCTTTCCTTGCTCTTCTTCTCCATCTTCGAAAATTGCTCCGACTCATCCATCGAGCGGCGCAGCCAGAGGACAGCCAAAGCTCCAAGCGCCCCGATCACGAACGGAATGCGCCAGCCCCATGCATGCATGTCCGCTTCGCTGAGAACTTGCTGAAGGACGATTTGCACCCCGAGGGCAAGCAACTGTCCGGCGATTAACGTAACGTACTGGAAGCTGGAGTAGAAGCCGCGGCGTCCGCTGCTCGCCATCTCTGACAAATAAGTAGCGGAAGTTCCGTATTCTCCACCCAGTGACAAACCTTGCAGCAGGCGCGCGAGAACGAGAATAATAGGCGCATAAATGCCAATCGTGCTATAGCCTGGCGTCAAGGCGATAATCAAGGAACCGCTGGCCATCACCGTAATCGACAGCGTCAATGCTGCGCGTCTGCCGTGACGGTCGGCGTAACGCCCCATCAGCAAGCTTCCGATTGGACGCATTAAAAAGCCGATGGCAAAAATCGCTGCGGTGTTGAGCAGTTGGCTGGTCGGATCACCTTTCGGGAAAAACTCGGACGAGAAGTACACTGCGAATGCGGAATACACATACCAGTCGTACCATTCAATCAGGTTTCCGATCGAACCTTTGAAAATGTTGCCCGTGATGCGTCGCGAATTGGCGCGATCGTTTGCTTGACTCACTTTTTTTCCTCCTCCAAATGTAATCGGTTTCAAAAATCATTCGCGAATATACAAAAGCAAGTTGCATGCCAAACCAGTCGCAAACTGCTGGCAGGTCACAGGCAAACGATTCTGAGCGCGCGCTATCCATGGAATTTTCCGATCTGCCAAAATGTTTCGTCTAGCAAATCAGCCGCCTGCGTCCATCTGTATTTTTCTTGGCCCACACAAAAACCCGGCAAAAAACTCCGGTTGAGGCGGAATTTTTTGCCGGGTCGGTAACATGACGCGTACTTTTTTTCCTTTACGGCTGTGGCTCCTTCGCTCGGGCCAGCTCCGCGTAGTACAAGGCTGCTCCCGGATGAAGCGGAACGACCAGGTTTTCGCCCGCTTTTTGCCTGTCGATTTGCTTCGCGGCTTCATGGGCATGTTGCAAGGCGTCCAGATTTTCGAAAAAGGCTTTCGTCAGCCGATACACTTGTTCGTTGGGCAAATCGGAGCGAACCAAAAGAATATTGCGGATCGCAACCGTCGGGATCGCTTTTTCGTTTTGGTAGACGCCAGGCGGAAGCTGGGCTTTTTCGAAAAAGGCAAACCGTTTGGTCAGCTTTTCGATATGCTCGGGAAAGATCGGGACGATTTGCACCTCATCGGTGGATTGCAGCGCGAGCACAGCCGTGTTGGGCAAGCCGGACGTGACGAAGGCTGCGTCAATCGCATTGGTTTTCAACTGCTCGATCGCCTCCGAGTAAGACAAATACTCCGGCCGCAGATCGTTGTACGTAATGCCGTGCTCGTTTAAAATCATCCGCGCGTTGACCTCGACGCCGCTGTTCGGCGCACCTACGCCTACCCGCTTGCCTTTCAGATCGTACACGGAATGAATGTCCCGGTCTTTTTTCGTCACGATTTGCACGTAGTTCAAATACA
This sequence comes from Brevibacillus sp., assembly GCF_003521185.1. Taxonomy (NCBI): domain Bacteria; kingdom Bacillati; phylum Bacillota; class Bacilli; order Caryophanales; family Paenibacillaceae; genus Brevibacillus; species Brevibacillus sp. The sequence continues at coordinate 26,267 of NZ_DOTK01000089.1, read as the reverse complement.
GCCCGGCCACCGACTTCATGCGCGCAACCGGCCCGCTTGACTGGAAGCTCTCCAGCCCGCCGAGCGCGAACGAAGCGACATCCGACATCGCAAAGGCCAAATCGGCTTTTCCGCTCTCCAGCAGGCGCACGTTTTCCACAGAGCCGTCAGAGGAACGCACCGCCGTATGATAGCCGAGCTTCGTTTGATACACTTTAGCCAACGCTCCCCCGATGACGTCGTACGGACCTGACGCGCCGCCCGTTGCGATCGTCAGCAGCGCTTGTTCTTCACCGGGAACAGGCTGGGCCGACTCCAGCTTCGGAGCGCACCCGCCAGCGCTTGCCAAAAGCGCCAATCCAACAACGACAGCCGTCACGGCAATCCATGCGCGAGCCTGCCTCATTGCGCGCCTCTCCCGTATTGCTTCAGCTTCTCGCGCAAGCCCCGTTCGCTGATCGCAAGCTGCTTGGCCGTGTTCAACCGATGCCCGTTGTTATTGTCCAGCGTATACAAAATGTACATCCGCTCTGCTTCTGCCAAAGTCAATCCTGGCGGTATCAACAGCGCTTGTTCTTCTGCTGCTTGCACCTGGCTGCTGCTCCGCTTTTCGCGCACTGCTTCCGGCAAGTCATGCGGCCCGATCACTTCCTTTTCCGATAGGGCAACCGCATATTCGAGGATGTTGGACAGCTCCCGCACGTTGCCAGGGTAAGCATAGTCATACAGCTTTCGCTTGGCCTCCGGACTGAGCGTTTTCGTCCTGACCCCCATATTCGCCGAATACAAGGCCAAAAAGTGCTCCACGAGCAGCGGCACGTCTTCCTTGCGCTCTCGCAATGGCGGCAGATGAATCGGAATCACGTTCAGCCGGTAGTACAAATCTTCGCGAAACGTTCCTTTTGCCACTTCGTCCTGCAACTGACGGTTCGTTGCGGAGATGATTCGCACGTCGACTTCCTTGGACTGCTGCGAGCCGATCGGCGTGACCACCTTTTCCTGAATGACGCGCAAAATTTTGGCTTGCAGAGCAAGCGGCATCTCGCCGATTTCATCGAGAAAAATCGTGCCGCCATCCGAGCGCTCAAACAGACCTTGCTGCCGCGCGTACGCTCCGGTAAACGCCCCTTTTTCATGCCCGAACAGTTCGCTTTCCAACAGCAACTCAGGGATAGCCGCGCAGTTGATGACGGAAAAGGCGCGCTTTTGCCTGTCGCCTTGATAATGGATCGCCCGGGCGACCAGCTCTTTTCCCGTCCCGCTTTCTCCGCTAATCAGCACATGCGAATTGATGTCCTTGACCTTTTCCACCAGTTGAAACACTTTCTGCATGGCATGGCTCTTGCCGATGATCCCCGCGTACGTTTCCTGCTGGCGGACAGCCTGACTCAGCACCTGAACCTGGCGATGCAGCTGCTGAAAAGCGAGCGCCTTGCCGAGCAGCAGCCTGACCTCCTCCAAATTGAGCGGCTTGGTCAAGTAATGGTAGGCACCTGCCTTCATCGCCTCGACGGACGACTCGATGGAGCCGTAGGCAGTCATCATGATGACGACTGCGTCCGGCTGCTTTTCCTTGATCTGGCGCAAAAGCTCGATCCCGCTCGTCCCGCGCAAGTTCAAATCGAGCAGAATGCCGTCGATCGGCTCCTGTTCCAACAACTGCAAGCTTTCCTCTGGCCCGGAGGCAGTGAACACCCGATACTCGTCATCCAGGGCAAAGGAAAGCGACGAACAGATCGCCCGTTCATCATCAATGATCAAGATGTTCATCGCCAGTCTCTCCTTTCGCAAAATGCAGGTAGAACGTCGTTCCCGCTCCTTCTGTGCTCTGCACGGTAATTTCTCCCCCGTGGTCGTGCATGATTTTTTGACTGAGGTACAAGCCGAGTCCGATTCCTTGGCTTTTCGTCGTGAAAAAAGGCTGGAACAAATGCAGCCTGTCCTGTTCGCTCATGCCCGGCCCGGTATCGGAAATCGCCAGGCACACCGCACGAGCTTCTCCGGGCAGTACGCGAAACGTCAATTGCTTGTCAGTAGTTTGCTGCGCCATCGCTTCGCTGGCATTCAGCAACAGATTGATCAGCACTTGCTTGATCCGGTCCCGATCGACAAGCACGTCCACATCGAGCGTAGGGTCAAGCTTTGTCTCGATCCGCTCGCTCTCCAGCCGCTTGGCAAAAAGTCCCTGCACGGATTGCACAATCTCCAGCAGATTTTCCCGCTTGCGCTGCAACGGCTTTTCCCGGGAGTAATCGAGCAAGTCTTCGATGATGCGGTTCATGCGCGCCACTTCTTCGGGAACGTGCTCCACAAGCTGTGCGCGGAAGCGTTCGTCATTCAGCTTCCTCGGCAAAAGCTCGGCAAACGTTTTGATCGCGGTAAGCGGATTGCGGATTTCGTGAGCAATGCCCGCGACCAGTTCGCCCAACGCGCGCATTTTTTCCTGGGCAATCAAGCGGGCCTGCAAATGCTTCTGCTCCGTCCGATCCTGCAAGCAGAGTATCCCGCCCGTTCTCTGTCCAGCCCCGTTCGTCAAAGTAGCGAGGTAGTATTGCACAATCCGCCCCGTGCCATCCCCCAAGTGCAGCTCGCCTTCCAGCACGCGGGCATCCTGCATGTGCAAAAGCTCCCGGACGGGCAGCTCCGGCAAGCAATCCATTACTGACGTTGCTTCCGGCTTGTCCATGTTCCCCAGCCATTTTTGTGCCGCATGGTTGATCAGTGTAATCCTGCCTTCTTGGTCGAACGACAAGATTCCGTTGTCCACGCTGTTGAGAACCGTCGTCTGAAAAGCGAAGCTGTCCGCCAAAGCTGCCGTTTGCCTCCGAACTGCTTTTTGCAGCCTTTTGTTCCACAAAAAACTGCCCGTCAACACGACGATGACGATGCCCATCACGATGAGCAGCCCGTAGACCAGCTTTCGCCACCAGTCGATCGCCAGTGCGCTGTACGGCTCCAAATACCGCGAATACAACTGTTCATATACGCCGTTGCGGTGCAGTTGCGCCAGTCCGGCATTGAGCTTGTTCACCAGCTCGTAGTTTCCTTCCCGGACGGCAAACGCATAGTCGGACGGCGGAATCAGTCCCGTGCGAATCCGGTAGTCGCTCCCCTTGCCCGTTCTCTCCAGCATATACTCGGCTGTCCAGCGGTTGCCCAAAAACACGTCGGCCCGATCGAGAAAAAGCATCTCCAGCGCATCCGTCTGACTGAACGCAGCCAGCCTTTTGCCGCCGCGAATGCTCTCCAATTGCGACACGCCTGCATCGTCGCGCTGAATTGCCACGACTTTGCCCCGCAGGTCGCTGATCGCCGCAATATCCCGCATCGCTTGCGGAATGACGAACGCGTCCGCCGCGGTCAAATACGAGTCGCTGAAGTCAAACTGCGTATCGCGCGTACTCGTGTATTTCATCCCGACAACCACGTCCAGCTGTCCTTCTCTCAGCTTGATGACCGCATCCTCCCATTCGAGCGGAACATACTCGATCTGATAGCCATGCAAGGCGTCCATGCTGCGAATCAGTTCAATATCAAACCCGGCTGCTTCCCCGTTTTTATCCACGTAAGACAGCGGCGGCAAGCTTTTGTCAAAGCCGACGCGGATGAGCCGCTCTTCCTGCGCTTTCGTATGAGCGATTGGTACGAACAAGCCAACCAAGGTGAATAAAGCGATGAGCCATGCGAACCTGCGCAAAAAGCCCGCCTCCTTTCTCCTGCTCTTCGTGCCGTCCAGACGGGTTGATGCAACAAGCTTATTATGGACGAAGGAAGCATGCTTGAAAAGAATGCATGCGCCCGAACGCCAAAACTACAGTTACAGCCAAAACCAAAACCAAACAAGCCGAGTCTCCTTTTGGCATGGAGAATCGGCTTGCTTTTCTTTCCTCTGCATCTGGCGGATCGCAGAATGCCGGACGCCGCTAAATCTCAGACGAACAGGCTGATCAAGTTTCCATCCGGGTCTTTGACGATCGCATAGCGCTGGCCCCAGACGGCATCCCACGGCTCGCGGTGGCTTTCGTAGCCGCGCTCGACGACTTTTGCATACAAAGCGTCCAAAGCGGCGGCATCCTCGCATAAAAAGGCCAGCTCGATTCGGTGGCCGCTGGCAGGCTCCCAACCGCCGTAGACGCTTTTCGCGATCTCTACCGTGTCAAAAGCCAAGCGGACGCCATCCTGCGCCACTTCTACGTGGTGCTCCCCATTCGCCTCTTCTGGAATCGCAAGTCCGAGCGTGCGGTAAAAGTCCAGCGCTTTTTTCATATCCTGTACGACAATTCCTACCATATCGAGCTTGATTGTCATGTTTAATGACCTCCTGTCCTTGTTCACAGCTTCTCCCGCCAGAGCGATCCAGGCGTCAGCGGGGGTCTTGTTCAACCATATCAGACAAGCCTAGTTGCCGGATTGTAAAAAACGGACAGCTTCGGGCGATTGCTGCACCTGCACACCTGTACGCTGGGGCTGGGCAAAAACTCCGCTTGGCGGCTCGCCGTAAAAGGCGCGAAAGCTTTTGATCACGTGCGACTGATCGTAATAGCCGCATTGCAAAGCCGCTTCGACAAAAGGCAACGCCTGATTGCGGGACAGCATTTGCAGCAAGCTTTGGAACTGAATGATGCGCATAAGCTCTTTCGGCCCCACGCCAAAAGCTTGCTGAAACAGCCTGCGCACGTTTCTTTCGCTGTACGCCACTTTGTCCGCCAAAGCCGCGATGGACAGCGTTCCGCGCTGCTCGTACATGTACTGCATGCTGGTCAACAGCAACGAGTTTGTCGGTGGCCTGTCGCGGTTCAGGCACTGCATAAGCATTTGCTCGACACGGGCGATCCGCTCCGCCGTATTCGCCGCCTCCAAAATTCTTTCCATAGCCCAAAGCGCCTCCATCCCCCACAAATCTTGCAAAAAGACATGGGCTGCACTCACTTCTGCTACGGGAAAGCGGAAAAAACGGTCTGCCTCCTCCACGAAAAAGCGAATGCCGAACATCGACTGCGGCCCTGCCAGTGGCATGACTTCATAAGAGGTCATCAACCCGGTGACAAAAGCTCCGCTGGCAAACGCCCCGGCTTGCAGATCGAAAATGATGTCGACGCAGCCATCCGGTATGACCCGGTGCAAGTGCGGCGTGCTCTGCCCGTGAAACTGCGACGTCCAATAGCAAGCCACATAGTTCGCCAGACGCTCGCTCGGCAAGTATTCGTGATAATGGTAACGGTCAGGCCAGTCCGGCTTTTGCAAGGTCGGCGGCTGCACAGGTCGGTATCGTCTCATCGTGTTTCTCCGTTCTTTTGGCGAGCATGCTTCACTGGCTTTTGCGAAGCGAAGCGGGCTTCTTTGCTTCTAGAACCTATTTTCCCCACGATGGCCCAACTCCTGCTCACTTTTTCCCAATTTGTTGTATATGTTAGCAAGAATGGAACTTTGATCTTTGGAGAAAGGCGAGGTGCACGATTTGATCTCCTCATCCAAATGGAGTCTTCATCAGTTCTTTTCCAAAAGCCCGTACGTTCGCCCGTATTTGCCCCCCACGTCGCTCTACCAGCCTGCGCTTCTCGAAGACTATCTCGGCAAGTACGGCACGGTTTATATCAAGCCGACCAGAACCCACATGGGCAAAGGCATCATGCGCGTCTGGAAAACAGCAGACGGCTTTTCGCTCGTCAAAGAACGCGGAGAGCCTGTACAGGCAGGCTCCTTGTCCGAGTTGAAGCAACAGCTCGCTCGCCAATGCACGGAAAAAAACTACGTGATTCAAAAAGGGCTGGACTTGGCGGAGCTGGACGGACGACCGTACGATATACGCGTCATGATGATGCGAAACGGCCTCGGGAAATGGCAGTATGCCGGAATGCTGGCAAAGGTGGCTGGCAGCGACAGCATAATTACGAACGTCGCCCGCGGCGGCGGATATGCGGTTACCGTTCCGTATGCCTTGACGAAGTCGAAAGCCGTGGAGCCGGAACAAGTCAAAGCCATCGTCGCGAAGCTCATCCAGGTCAGTCATCGCGTCTGTGCGCACTTCAACAAGTACCGCCACAGCGCGCAAATCGGGGTTGATTTTGCCATCGACAAGCAAGGCCAGCTCTCGATCATCGAGGTCAACTACGACTTTCCGTCGCACGCGCTTTTTGCCAAGCTCAAGGACAAAACGTACTTCCACAACATCAAGCGGCTGCACTACCAGTACAAAAACCGGGTGAGGCGCAAAAAGAAAAAAGTGTGAGCGGGCCATTTTTCGGGATAGAGCTTTCAGATCGCCTCTGGATTCTCTATCTTTGCTTTTTTCGAAAAACAACAACAGAATTTTCTTGCAATTCAACAAACACAATGCTACTATTCTCTCAACAGAACAAGTTAATCGATTAACTGATACGTTTAACTAAGCTTTGGCAAGGAGGTTCCCGTGGCTACTTTAAAAGACATTGCCAAGCATGCGAATGTCAGTGCCTGCACCGTCTCCCGATATTTGAACGATGATATCGTCATCAAAAAAGAAACAGAGGAACGCATTTTGCACGCCATCAAAGAACTCGGCTACGTCCGCAACGTGGTGGCAAAATCGCTCAAGCGCAAGGAGACGTTCAACATCGCTGTCATCCTGCCGAAAATCAACAACCTTTACTATTCCGAGATTACCTCCGGCATCAGCCAAACTTTGGGGAAGCATCACTACAATCTCTATATTTATGAAGTCGACAACCTGAACCTCCAGGAAGAAGCCATCCTCCAGCTCATGCGCGAAAACATGGTAGCGGGCATCATCTTCATCGGCTTGTTCTCGGACACTTCCTTTTCCGAGAGCATCCAGAACGTCATCGACTGGAACATTCCCGTCGTCTACGCCAATCGCTGCATGCCGTTCGAAGGCTTCCCGCTGCTGTACCCCGATTTGGTCCAGGCCAGCAAGCTAGGAACCGAATATTTGCAAGCCAGTGGCAAAAACAAGCTCGCTTTTGTCCACAAAAAAGTGCCCGATCAGCTGCTCGCGCTATTTTTGGAAGGGTATCGCCAGGCGACGAACAGCGACGAGAAGCCACTGCTCCTGGAAATCTCCGATGAGCTGGAGCTTGTCAAAGACTGCATTCCGACTCTTGTCGAAAACAGCATCGAAGGCGTTTTTGTGCTGAACGAGCTGAGCGCTGTCTATTTGACGAAAGCACTCGTTGAAGCCAACATTCGGATTCCGGAAGACATGGCTGTGCTGAGCTTGGGCAATTCCTTGATGTCGCAAATATCGACCCCTGAGCTGACATGTGTGGATTTGCAGAACCGCGAGCTTGGGATCAAAAGCGCAGAAATGATTTTAAGCCAGATTCGCAAAGAAGAGTTTGAACCTGTCACTGTGCTTGCGCCGTGCATCGTCGTGCGAAAATCAGCGTGACTGGATGGCGCGACAGTTGGTAGAACAGTCACCAGGCCGCAAAAGGACCACACGTCTTTTGGCCTTTCGTTCCTCTTTTAGTTAAACGATTAACTGGAAGTTCCCTTCGTTTTTGGGCTTGCATGGAAAGCTGCTTTTTTACACCCACTTGGTTAATCGTTTAACTAAGCAAATTTTCGTCCCATGCAGCCAATCTCTTTTTGTTCCCTTTTAGTTAAACGATTAACTAACGATCATCACCCTACTCCCGATAAGTGCAGAGCCTAGCTCTACTTATATAAAATTTTTGCCAAGGAAAGGAAGAACTCAGCCATGAAGCAAACAGAAATCAACCACCTTGAAAAAGTCCGTGCGATCTTCGATATTTTGCACGGGAAAAAGGAAGCCGACCTGCTCCTGAAAAACCTGAACATTTTGGATGTTCACGGAGAAACCGTCTACCATGGCTCCCTCTTGATTTACGACAAACGAATCGTTGCGCTCAACCCGGACGAATCGGTCATCCAGGTAAAAGAAGTATTTGACGGTCAAGGACTGTATGCCATTCCGGGCTTGATCGATGCCCACCTGCACTTCGAATCGCAGCTCGCTCATCCGACGGCGCTTGCGGAAGCGATGGTGCCTTGCGGGACGACGACGATTTTTGCAGAGTGTCTGGACTTGTTAAGCGCGGCTGGCGAAGATGGCGTGCGCGCGGCGCAAAACTTGTTCCGCGATTACGACAAGCTGCCGTATCGCCTGTACGCTTTTGCGCCTGGCAAAAAGACCGCAGCTTGGGTGACCAAAGAAGTGCTGGAGATGGAGCCAGTCATCGGTTTGGGCGAGTTTGAGCATTTCACCTACAGCAAAGGCGATGAGGACGATTTCCAGAAAGCAGCGTGGGTGCGGGCCAAAGGCGGCTTCATGAATGGCCACTGGGGCTTGACCGCTCTGCCAGACATGGTGCTGAACTACTTGCCAGCCATCGGGGTATCGAACAACCATGACGTCTGGAACGGAGACGACATCGAAAAAAGCATCCGCTACGGCTTCCCTACCCAAATCAAATTTGGCGTCGGCAGCAGCGAAGTCATCAAAACATTGCTCCGCTCCATCGTCGACCGCAAGTTCCCGACGGAAAACTTCATGCTCTGCACCGACAACATCTCGATTGAGCGCTTGTTGAAAATGGGACACATGGATTGGATCATCTCCCTCTGCACCCAAATGGGCATCAATCCGATCAAGGCGATCAAAATGGCTTCCTACAACACGGCGAAATCGTTTAACATGGATCATCAAATCGGCTCTTTGACACCAGGCCGTTTTGCCGATATCGTGTTGACAGATAGCTTGTCGCAAATCAACCCGCTGTACGTCTTCAAGGACGGGGAATTGATTGCCAAAGACAGAAAAATGTTGAAAAATGCCGACATCGACTACTCTGCCATGTGCACAAAAGGCGTCACCGGGCTGGACGACTTGACGCCGGAGCAGCTTGACATCGTGCCGCTGGAACTGTCCGAAGACGGGCAACAAGCCAAAGTGTACCTGTTTGACGTATACGGCCGCGGCCACGCCAAGTTTTATCAGGAAATCTGGGTGCCTGTAGTAGACGGCAAAGTCGTCGCGGAGCATGAAGGCGAAAAATTGAGCCGCCTGTCTGTCATTCGCCGCTATGCCGATGGCAAACGCCATATTGTCAACGGTTTGTTCAAAGGCGTTTACGTGGAACACGGCGCTGTGGCAACCTCCTGGCCAGCACCGATCCCGTACTTCGTCGTCGTCGGGCAAGAAAGCGAGGAAATGTGCTATTGCGCCAAAGAAGTGGACAAGTATTCCGGAGCTTGCATCGTCACCGATAACAAGACCAACAAAAGCGTGCTGCCGCTGGAAATTTACGGGGTGATGGCGAACATGACTGTCAGCGAACTGACGCAAAGCGCCGATGCCATCGACGCCGCTCTGGAAGAGATGGGCAACCGCAACGAAGGCGAACCTGTTGTAAACAAGCTGCTCAGCCTGTTTATCTCCCTGCACCGCTTCCGCTTCATGGAATAATGGCAAAGCTCGTCAAGACTGTCATTCACTGTCTGAATCATCGGAATCTTTTTTGCCTGAATCCTTTTCACAAAAAAAGAAAGCGCTTTAACGTATGGGGGGATGATCTCTCAAAAAGCCTCATCTCCCCCATGCCTGCGCACATTTCGGGGGAACATTTGCTATCTCACGCTGTATCGTATCCTGCTCGCGCTACTTTCCCTCCCCATTTTCACGCCTGGTGGTTTGCTGTCAGCATCATAAAACTTCTTTAGAAAGAGGGATTGGTATATGCACACTCACGGGGATTCGACGGAACTGCAACTGAAGGGCAGTTTGACCAAACGGTGGATCATTTACTTGGTCGGCATTTATATCCTGACTCTTGGCATCAGCCTGGCGATCCGGGCGGGAATCGGTATTTCGCCGCAGAGCAGCCTTACCCGGACGCTCACTGTCATTTATCCAAACTTGACCCAAGGCACTTATTCTTTCATGCTGGAGCTGCTCATGCTTTTGCTTGCCTTTCTCGTCATGCCAAAGGCGTTCCAGCTCAAGTATTTTGCCGGATTGATCCCGGCGCTTGCCCTCAGCCTGTTTCTCGACCTGAACTTGCTGTTGACCGGCTTCATCCAGTTGGATTTGTACGCGGCAAAAGTCATGCTGCTGATTGTCGCTGACGCGGCTCTCGCCTTCGGACTGTTTCTCATGCTCCAGGCGAACCTGGTCCTGATTCCCGTCGATTTGTTCGTCAATACGCTGTTCCAAAAAACCGGGTGGAAATGGGGGAACATCAAGACCGCATTCGACTGCTCCCTTTTGGTCGCCTCGGCATGTATCGGCCTGCTGTTCCTCGGCGAAATCAAGTTCATCCGCGAAGGAACGATTATCAACGCCATCCTCGTCGGCCAATACATCAAGCTGTACACGCACCTGTCCAAAAAATCGCAGGCCGGAAAAGTCCCGCAAAATCCGAACATTATCAAAAACTAGCTGCATCCTTTTGACGGTAAACATTCGGTTGCAAACAAAACAAAAGCAAGCCGCTCCTTTTGGTCGGCTTGCTTTTGTCGTTTCCATGATCGTTGTGATTGTGTGATTGCGCGTTTGACTTGCGCCCCCGCTTACTCGTGCGCCAGTGCAGCTTTGTTCCCGTCCAGCATGGAGGTGCAATGCGGGCAGCGGGTTGCCTTGATCGGAATGGACGTGATGCAGTGCGGGCACTCTTTGGTTGTTACCGGCGCCTGAACGACTTCCTGCTTGCGCTTGAAGCGGTTCAGCTGTTTGATCACGATGAAGATCGAGAAGGCGATAATCAGAAAATCGATGACAGAATTAAGGAAAAGTCCGTAGTTCAGCGTCGCTGCTCCGCCTTTTTTGGCTTCCGCCAGCGTAGGGAAATCTCCGCCGCTCAACGTAATAAACAGATTGGTAAAGTCAACTTTGCCCAGCAACAGACCGATTAACGGCGTAATGATGTCGTTGACGAGCGAGGTCACGATTTTTCCGAAGGCTCCCCCGATGACGACCCCGATAGCGAGATCCAGTACATTGCCTTTTAAAGCAAACTCTTTAAATTCTTTTAACATGCAAATTCCTCCTTAATGTCCCAGTACATGCTGCAAAAAATGTTCGACAAACCGCTCGTGGTCTACTTCCAGGCACACTTGCACATTCGCAGGCTTGGCCGGATTGGCCCGTCTGTCGCCAATCGTGCGGGCATCGCTCGCGCCGCCGGACGTATCCACCTCGACGTGCATCGGCACTTTTTTCACGAAAGTCGGGTCGATCACCACACCGACCGCCAGCGGATCGTGCAAGCCGCAGCCGCGCAGGTTGCCGACTGTGGCATACGCGTCCATATACACCTGGCACATATCAGCGAACACATGGGCAAGCGGTGTATCCAGCGCTCTCCATTCCCGCAGATGATCGCGGGTGAGCAACGTCTGCATCGTCACATCCAGTCCGACCATCGTCAGCGGGATGCCTGATTGAAACACAAAGGCAGCCGCTTCCGGGTCGGCGCATATATTGGCTTCCGCGACCGGAGTGCGATTGCCGGGCACACTGACCGCTCCGCCCATTACGACGACCTGCTCGATGAGTGTCACGATTTCTGGCGCCGCCATAATCGCCCGGGCGAGGTTCGTCATGCTGCCTACCGTGATCAGCGTGACTTGATGGGGATTCGCCTTGATCGTCGAAATCAGAAACTGCGTGGCGCTCTCTGGCTGCGCAGTTGCAGTCGGTTCAGGCAACACGACGTTGCCAAGCCCGTTTTCCCCGTGAAACAGCCTCGCCTTGCCCGTCAGCTCGCGCACGATCGGACGAGACGATCCCTGGTAGACAGGTATGTGGGTAGCCCCGAGCAGCTCCAGCATTTGCAGCGTATTTCTCGTCGCTTCCTCCACTGTAATGTTCCCGAAGGTCGTGTTGATGCCGCACACTTCTAAATGAGGGGAATGTACGGCGTAAGAGATCGCGAGTGCGTCATCGATTCCCGTATCTACGTCCAGAATGACCTTTTTCATGCTCTGTCCTCCCCCTCCGTCAGCTGCCGGACCCAAGTCTCGATCGCTTCGGATTGTATCGCCATGCAGACGTCGGCATCTGTTCCTGCACTTGGCTTGGCCCGCAGGTCGGCAATAAGAGCGCCGCGAGACAGTAGGCTGTGGCAGTCGATGCTCAGCTTCAGCCGCTCGGTTTCGATCTGCTCAGGCGCTACAGCCGCAATCATCGCTCCCAGCACGCTTTTTACAGTGCCTGCTTTTCCAGTGGCTGTGGTTCCCCTTACCGTTTTCGCCAACAACGCCGCCTGTTCATCCGTCACGCCGAGCGATTCGGTCGCATCAAGCGGAACGAACAAAAGCGGTCCTTTCGCAGCGAGAACAAAAGCAGCAGCCTCCGGGTCGGCATGCAAATTGGCTTCCGCAATAGCCGTCACATCTCCCGGCACGCGGATCGCTCCCCCGCGCACGACGATTCGCTGCACAACTTGCAGCCACTCAGGCTTTCTGGCAATCGCCTTGGCCACGGTCGTCAGACGCCCTAAAGTAACGAGCGTGAGCGGGTTGTCCGGATCGGGCGCAAGCTCAGTCAAAAAGGTGACCGCTTCACTGGTCATGACGGAATCAGCCGCGCGATCGGCTTCCCCGCGAAATAGCGGCTGTTGCGTTCCTGCCATGACAGGAATCTCTTCACCTGGCCGAACCTGATCTACCAGTCTGCGTGCCAGCTGGATGCCGCGATCTGGCTCGGCATCGCTCACGATAATTCCGCTCACTTGAACCTTTGGCGACTGTAGTGCATACAACAGCCCTATCGCTTGATCGGAGTCACCGCTAAAATCGATCAGCAGCCGCTGTTTTGATGCCATGGCTCTCAACTCCCGCATTGGTCTATGTCTTTTTTTGCAAAATGTGCTGTACTTATGCTAACGAAATCGGCAGCAGTCGTCAAATGTCAGCACACTTGCGCCAGCTATCCTCTTGCATCGCGGGGCAGTCTATTTTACACTTATCTTTATATTCGACAAAGTTCGTCAACTTCCATTTTGTAGGTTATACTCATTCTCCTGCGATTCGACAATCTTCACAAAAGGAGCAAGCGACATGCCCTCTGTGGAAAACCACCCGACTGACTCGATTTCCCTCGCCAAACAGCATTTGCTTCGCGCGATTATCCAATCCAAAACAAAGCCTTATTTACCCGTGTGGGGCGAGCTTTTTACCGCTTTGCGGGACATCGCCAAAACTGGGCGGCAACGCCGGGAAAACATCCGCCTCTATCTTCTTCAGCCAACAGGCTCCCTCTGGTATTTGCACAAGGAAGACTGTTTTCACGCCGATCTTCCCGATCCCGGAATCTCTATTTCGCTCTCACAGGAGCAGTTGATTGACGCCCTGTTGAAAGGCAGCTTTTCCCCCAAGACACCCGCATCGTAACAGCCAGCCAGATGAGCAACTTCGGGTGGCTGTTTGCTGTTTTTGGACAACAAAAAACCCAGGATATGCTCCTGGGAAGGGTAGTACGGAAGTATTCACGTGAATACGATTATTGTATATCCAAGTACCTATCGGGTCTAGCTGTATGTTTAGGCAAAAAAACCTGTTCTATCCACCTGCAAAGCCACATTCGCCCGCTCTTGAAAAAAAGTAGGCGGCCCTCCTGCACAGTTTGGGTACCGCCATCCCGAACTTCCCCAAGTTCGTTCATATTGGAATTGTACTATGAAACTCTTCTATCGAAAAGTGTCAGGTTTTGTTTTATAGCGAAATAGTGGGAAAATAGATAGAAAAAGTGGAAAAATAGCGAACCCCTGACCCGACTATCCGATCAGGGATTCCCTGCTACTTCGTATCCTTGTCCATCACATCAGCAGCTCTCGGCCCAAAGATGATGTACAAATAGACGTATTGGCTGACACTGACTCGCGGAAAGACAAAGGCGACGCCCGCTTTCCCCGCATGCTGCCTGACAACATACCGCAATTTGCTCGTTTTCAGCCGTTTCAAGATGCGCACCGCTTCTCGCCACGACACGGAAAATTGGACGTTTTTCTCCATCTGTACAAACACCTCACCGAAGCTAGTATGCCCCGATTGGAAAAAATACACACTTACTCATACCGCAGCGCATCGATCGGCTTTAACTGGGCTGCCTTGCGCGCTGGATAGACACCGAAGATGACGCCGACCAATGACGAGGTCAAAAAGGCGTACAAAATCGGGGTGAGACTGATCGAGGTCGAAAGCGATCCGAGCTTGCTGATCAACAGCGCCGCCCCTACACCGAAGGCGATCCCTAAAATGCCGCCAATCAGGCTGAGAGTGACCGCTTCGATCAAAAACTGGCGCAAAATGTCTCGGCGCTTGGCTCCGATCGCCTTGCGAATGCCGATTTCCCGGGTGCGCTCCGTCACGGACACCAGCATGATGTTCATGACGCCTATCCCGCCGACAATAAGCGAGATCGCGGCAATGCCGGACAACAGCGCCGTCATGGAGCTGGACACTTCTTGCGCTGTGCTCAAAATGTCGGACTGGGAGGTAATGCGGAAATCATCTTCTTTTTGCGGCCGCAAGTTATGTTTGGCGCGCAACGTCTGGCGGATGTCTTGCTGCGCTTTGTCCATGACATCAGAGGAAGCAGCGGACACGTAGATCGTGCCGACATTTTTGCCCCCCGTCAGACGGCTCATCGCGGTCGTAATCGGAATGAGGATTCTGTCGTCATTGTTCGTCATCCCCGAGCTGCCCTGACTTTTCAACACCCCGATGATTGTAAAAGGAACCCGGTTGATTTGAACGGTTTGCCCGATCGGGTTTGTCGTCGCATTTTTGAACAGATTGCTGACGACCTCGGTCCCGACGACAGCCACGTTGAACTGCCTCGTCACCTCAAAGTTCGAGAAAAAGCGTCCCTGCGCTACTTCCGCATTGCGAACTTGCAGGAAGTCGGCAGTCGTTCCCTCCAGTGAGCTGGAGTAGTTGTTGCTTCCCCAGACGATTTGCGCGCGTCCGTTGACGCTCGGTGCCACTCCCGCGACCGAATCGTTCTCGGCGATCGCTTCGGCATCAGCCATCGTCAGCGTATTCAGCGACCCGGCCCCGAGGCTTACCCTGCCTTGTGTCGCCTGTCCCGGCGAGACGATCAAAAGATTGCTCCCCAGTCCGTTGATTTGGGAAGCGACAGAAGAAGACGTTCCTTCCCCGATCGCAACCATGGCAATAACGGCTGCCACCCCGATAATAATCCCCAGCATCGTGAGCACAGAGCGCAAGCCATTTGCCCGGATGCTGCGAAACGAAACACGTACACATTCAATCAAGCTCATGTTCTCACTTCCTCTGCCTGCGCTATTCTGCGCTCTTGTACCACTTCATTGGAAATGATCTGACCGTCGCGAAAACGGACGATCCGTTTGGCATACTCGGCAATGTCCGGCTCATGCGTGACGAGAATCACCGTCTTGCCTGCGTCATTCAGCCGCTGGAAAATTCCCATGATCTCTTCGCTCGTCTTCGTATCCAATGCGCCTGTCGGTTCGTCCGCGAGCAAGATGACCGGATCGTTGACCAGTGCCCGGGCAATCGACACCCGCTGCTGCTGGCCGCCAGACAGCTCATTCGGCTTATTGTTCAGCCGCTCGGCCAGTCCTACGCTGATGAGTGCCTTGATCGCTCTCTCCCGCCGCTCTTTGGCTGACGCACCGCCGTACAGAAGCGGCAGCTCCACGTTTTCTACCGCAGTCGTGCGCGGGAGCAAGTTGAAATTTTGAAAGACAAATCCGATCTTCTGATTGCGGATTACAGCCAGCTCGTCATCGTGAGCCAAAGACACAGGCTGCCCGTCCAAATAAAACTCTCCCGAGGTCGGTTTATCGAGGCAGCCGATGACGTTCATCATCGACGACTTGCCTGAGCCGGACGGCCCCATGATCGCCACGAAGTCGCCCTCGTCAATCGTCAGGCTGACGCCCCGCAAAGCCATGATCTCCTGGTCGCCAATCTGATACTGTTTCTTCAAGTCTTCGATTTGAATGACTGGTCTCATCTTTTATCGACCCCTCATCTGGACGCCGCCTCCGCCGCTAGGGAAGCCTCCGCCCATCCCCGGGAATCCGCTTCCGCCCATGCGCATATTACCCGAGTTGGCGGACGTTGAGGCTGTGCTTGTGCTGACCGGGATGACGACCCGATCGCCTTCTTTCAAGCCTTCCAAAATCTCTACCCGATCCGCCGCAAAAAATCCGATTTTGATCGGTGTGAAATGGTACGGCATCGATGCCATTCTGTTGGCTCGCTCACTTCTCGGCTTTTCTTGCGACTTGTCGGCAGCTTCCGTTTTTGTCTCAGTCTGCGCAGCCGTTGCGGTTGCATTTGCCGCCGTACCCGAACGCTCTCCTGCCATCAGGTAGACGCCGTCCTTGCCGTTTTGCGTTTGCAGGGCAGCAGCTGGCACGTAGAGCACATCCTTGTGCGTCCCAAGCTCAATCGTCACGTTCATCGTCATTCCGATCTTCAGCTTGTTGTCTTTGTTTGCCACAGACAGCAGCACATCATAGCTCGTCACACCCGAATCGGTTTTCGCCTCGGGGTAAATCAGCTTGACCTTGCCTGTAAAAGTATCATCCGTATAAGAGCTGGTCGTAAAAGACACGGGCAGACCTTCTTTTACTTTTCCGATGTCGCTCTGGCTGATTTGCGCCAGCACCTCAAGGTCACCCGAGTTGGAATTATCCATAATAATAAAATCATTGCCGGGAATTTCACCTACGTTGCCATTCAACTGAACGATCACCCCGTCCATCGGCGCTTTCAGTGTCACGGCATTCAAAGCCTTCTGCGCTTTTTGCAGCTCGGCTTTCGCCTGCTCTACCGCTGCCTTCGCTGCGAGGATCGTCGCAGAATCCGGGCCTTCATTCGCTTCTTTCAAAGCTTCTTGCGCCGTCTGGTAGGCTGCCTCCGCCTGATCGACTTTGACGCTGGACTGCGATGTCGTCTGTCCGGCTGTCAATGTAGCGGAGTTGTAGTCGCGCTTCGCTTGCTCCAAGGAGTCGCTCGCGTTGTCGTATTCGGTCTGCGAGATGGCTCCTGCCGCAAACAGCGCTTTTTGCGAGTCAAATGTCTTCTGCGCATTTTCGAGCGCGGCTTTGGCCTTCGCTACATCGTTTGTCGCCTTTTTCCCGTCGATGTTTTGCTTCGCCAGTTCAAGCTCGCTTTTCGCTTGAGTGACCGCCGCCTGGAGCGAGGCAATTTCCGCTGTGCTCTTGCGCTTTTGCGCATCTTCCAGCTTGGCTTGCGCGGACAACAGATTAGCCTGCGCATTCGTCACTTGGATTTTCGCCACGGAATCATCCATCGTTGCCAGCACCTGTCCCGCTTTGACCTGGTCACCGATTTTCACCTGGATGGTCGAGATGGAATCTTTGGCGTCCTCTGCGTCTGAGAACGATAGCGAGGAACGCTTGGAAGCCTGAACGGTCCCGGATGCCAGCACGGTTTCGGAGACGTCGCCTTTTTGGACCGTGACAACCTGAAAAGCTGCTTGCGCCTGCTCAGGGGTCACAAACGCTTTGTATCCATACACGCCCCCTCCCGCGATCACCGCGACCGCCAGTCCGGCGATGAGCCATTTCTTCTTGCTATTTCGCGCCGCCGAAAACAACGTCCGTTTCTTCTCCGATTGCGTCACATCAAATCCTCCTGCCTTGTGCGTAATAAGCGGGAAACACCTTGTCTTCCCTGTTGCGATCAATATACGGAACGAATACGTCAGGGATAAGTCAGATGAATGGGAATGATGTGAAAAACGACCAGCCGATTTGGCATGGTCGCTTGTGGCAAGCCTATGTTATTGGTGCAAAACAAGGGTGAAGGTACTGCCGTCCTTGGAGCTTTCCGCAAGCAGCAGCTTGCCCCCGAGCGCCTGCGCGATCATTTTGCTAAAAGACAAACCCAGCCCCAGCCCGCGAACGACCTGCTTCTTTTCCTCGCCACGGTAAAACCGCTCGAAAATCAGTGGCTGCTCCGCCTCCGGGATTCCTTGCCCCGTATCTTTGACATCTACGCGAATTTCTTCGCCGACCACCGAAAGCGACACGTCGATCTTCCCTCGCGAGCCCATCGCTTGTGCCGCATTGTTCAGCAGATTGTACAAAATTTGCTGCACGCGCAACGGGTCCGTGTTCACGATGATCGGTTCGGCTGGCTTCTGGATGGACAGCTCGATCTGCTCCGCCTCCTGCATAATCTGCCACTGGTGCGTAATTTCCTGCACCAGCTCGTACATGTTTTGCTGCTCGCGGCGAATGCGGATATCCCCGACCGCAAACGAGTTGAAGTCGAGCAAATCCTCCACCATTTTTTGCAGGCGTACGGTTTCCTTCGCGCATATCTCCAAAAATTCCTTGGCTTCCTCGCCGCTGACGATATCATCCTTGACCGCCTGTACCAGCCCGCTAATCGACGTAACAGGCGTCTTCAGCTCGTGCGTGACTCCTGCCAGCAATTCGGTGCGCATCAGCTCCAGCTGCCGCAAGCGATCAGCCATTTCCTTGAACGAATGAATCAGCTCGTCAATTTCCTCTTCGCGCCTGTCTTTCTCGAAGTGAATCTCGTAGTTGCCCATGACGATTTGCTTGGCCGCGTCTGCTACGTCCTTGATCGGGGTAGACAGCTTTTTCGTCAACAAATAGATGACGAGCCAGCCGAGCAGTCCGAGACTGATCAGCATGATGAACATCAGCTGAAACTCGGTCGTGCTGCGCATCAAGTCTTGCTTCGGGGTAAAAAGCATGACCCAGCCGACAGTTTGCTGGTTGACCCGGATGCTTTTTTTCACGAACAGCAGCTCTTCGCCGCGTTCCAGCTTCACCTGTGACATGCTTTCGTCTGCTTCCACCAGGTCCTGGGCCATCCGCCGCAGTTCAGAGTTGAGCGGATCACGCCCGCCAAACACGGCGCGATGATTGGCATCCAAAATGACCATGAACGGTTTGTAATTGACGCGCAGCGACTCTTGCCGACTGTCGAGCAGGCGGAACAAAAACGGCGAAATGACGACTTTTCCGTCCGCATCCACGACGCGGTCCGATACTTCCGCCGCCATCAAGCGCATGAAGTCGAGCCGCTTTTGCTTTTCGCTGTAGTTGATCCAGAAGCTGGAAGCGATACCGATGACCAACAGGCCGATGCAAAGCGTAATCAAATACCGGGTCGTCCAATACCGGAACAAAGTAATCCGCTTTTTCTCACTCATAGACACATAGCTTGTAACCCAAGCCGCGGTACGTGCGAATTTCCCCTTCAGAAGCCGGCCAGTTCTCCAACGATCGGCGAATCCGCTTGATGGCGAGATCGACGGCCCGGTCGCTTCCCTCGTAATCCATCCCCCACACTTGCTCGATCAGCTGCTCGCGGGTAAATGTCTGGTTTTTGTATTGGGCGAGAAACAAAAACAGGGACAAGTCTTTCGGCGTAAACGCCAGCTCAATGCCATGCAAGGTAACGGTGTACGCCTTGAAATCGACTTTGAGACTGCCAAACTGCTTGACCTGATCGCCCTCGATAATTTGCTTGGAGCGGCGAAGCACAGCCTTGACCCGCGCAACGACTTCATCCGCGATAAACGGCTTGGTAATGTAATCGTCGGCACCTTGCTCCAGCCCGGCGAGCTTGTTGTCGATATGCCCGAGTGCCGTCAGCATGATGACGGGACAAGAACTTTTGGAACGTATGTATTCTAAGAGACTCCACCCGCTTCGTCCTGGCAGCATGACGTCCAGAAGGACCAGCGCCGGGTTGAAGGCATCGAATTTGCTCTGGGCTTCGTCTCCGGTAAAAGCCTGTTCGACCTGGAACTGATGCTTCTCCAGATACGCTTTTAGTACCCGAGAGATGGGCAGTTCGTCTTCCACGATCAAGATGTTTGTCATTGCACTTTCTCTCCCCTCGAAAACGACAGGTCTTCCCTCTCTAGCGTAGGACATGAATATGTCAAGCAAATGTCTAGATCAATAGCTAGACTGGCATTAAAATGAAGAAAGCTGTAGTAGATTTAGGGAGGCTATACTTATGAAACGTTTGACCGAGGAAGAAAAAACCGGACTGTACAAGGCGATCAGCAATCGGCGGGATATTCGCACTTTTCGCCGCGACCCGGTTCCGCCTGAAAAAGTTGCCATGATTCTCGCCGCTGCTCACCACGCTCCTTCCGTCGGCTTCATGCAGCCGTGGAATTTCATTCTCGTGGAGGATGAGCAAATCAAGCAGGAGCTGGCAGACTGTGCAGACAAAGAACGGCGGGCGCTCGCGATCCACTACGAGGGAACCGGCCGCGAATCCGCTTTTCTCGACTTGAAAATTCAAGGGATCAAAGAAGCTCCCATTACGATCTGCGTTACCTGTGATCCGACGCGGGGCGGCGACCACGTCCTCGGACGCAATTCTATCCCCGAGACAGATATCATGTCTGTCAGCTGCGCCATCCAGAACATGTGGCTGGCAGCGTATGCCGAAGACTTGGCGATGGGCTGGGTGAGCTTTTACAAAAAAGCAGACGTCCGCCGCATTTTGCACATCCCGCCGCATATCGATCCGGTTGCCTTGCTATCTATTGGCTATACAGACCACTACCCGGATCGGCCGCTTTTAGAGCTGCACAAATGGGCACAGCGGCAAGACTTGCAACAACTGATCTATCGCAACAGCTGGGGAGAAAGTGCCCGGCACGCACAAAAAGGGCTGCCGGAAAACTAGGCAGCCCCAATCAAAGTGGAGGGTAGTACGTGAATCTCGGTATGTTCCTGACGTAACTACCCTGCCCGCAAGTTTCAGCGAAAAGCCGACTTGCTCACATGGAACTACGAAATTGGGAAATATCACCCGATCGTGCTGGCAGCGCAAGCAGATGAGTTAGTTCTGCGGGCGCGTCCTGTTTGTCGGAACAGCCGTCAGCGGGTCGTCCGGCCAGTAATGCTTCGGGTAGCGCCCTTTCAAGTCTTTTTTCACTTCGAAGTACGCTTGCTGCCAAAAACTCGCCAAGTCTTTCGTCACTTGCACCGGACGCTGTGCCGGAGACAGCAGGTGAAGCGTTAGCGGCACTTTTCCACGCCCGATGCGCGGCGTGTCTTGCCAGCCGAACAGCTCCTGCAGCCGGACAAACAGACTGGGCGCAGCCGGATCGCTGTAATCGACGGGAATGTTCGATCCGCTTGGAACTCGCACATGGGTGGGCGCATACTCGTCCAGTTGTCGCCGTTCGTCCCAGCCGAGCATCCCGTCCAAAATGGCAGCCAGAGACAGCTGTTGCAGCTCGTCTCTTTTTCGCATGCCGTACACATGCGGCGCAAGCCACTCTTCCAGCGTAGCGAGCAGAGCTTCGTCATCGACGCGAGGCCATTCCGGGAACAGGTCGCTCATGAACTGCAACCTCTCCCGGAGCTGGCGGGCGTGACGGCTCCATGGCAGTATCGCCAGGCCCTCTGTCCTGATGCCGGTAAGCAAGGCGTGCAACACGGCGTCGTCATCCCGGTCTGCCGCCGTCTCTTTTAAGATGAGCGCACCGAGCTTCTTGCGGGTACGCGACCGCACAGCGCCAGCGGAACGATCCCACCAGACGGCTGTTTCTTCGCTGATCTGCCCGGCCCAGTCCTGGTGCAGTTCGCTCTCTTCGATTTGCGCTGCCAGCATGATGCGGCTGTCTACTCCCTGATCGTCAAGAAGCGGCGCTACTACATACGGGGCAAAAGCCAGTGGCTGCTCCAGCCCAAACGCTGCTCCACGGCCATTGCGCAACAAATATCGCCCGTCGCCCCTGCGCTGCGCGATCCGATCTGGATAAGCAAATGCCAGCAGTCTGCCTGTCTGGCTGATGTCGCCGCTCACGCTTGTCTTTGGCTCCCCGCTTTTTCTCCACTGCCGCTTCAACTGCGCCGCGTCGTTCCACAGCTTGCTGCAAACGGCTTCTTCCACTTGCAGCCCATGTCCGTGAACAGAACGTCCCTCCCCGCGATTTCCTGCCACGAACCGCAGAAGTTCGACTCGCGAGCCAATATCCGCGTCAGCCGCAGCCCCTCTCCCGCGAACGATATCCCGCTCTTCCAGCAATACAGCCAATTCGCAAGCCAAATCGAGCAGTCCCAGCTCGCTTGCTCGCTGAATCATCTGCCCAAGCCTCGGATGCAGTCCCATCCCGGCCAGCACCCGGCCATGCGCCGTTATTTGCCCATGAGCGTCCAGTGCTCCCAACTGCTGAAGCAGCTCTTGCGCCTGGGCCAGTGCCGCTTTTGGCGGGATATCCAGCCATTGCAGCTCCTCGACATCCTTCACGCCCCAAGCCGCAAGCTCCAAAGCAAGCGGCGCTAGGTCAGCGTCGATGATTTCCGGCGAATCGTGCGCGGCAAGCATCCGGTCTTCCTGCTCCGTCCACAAGCGATAACAGACGCCCGTGTCCAGCCTGCCCGCCCTGCCCATGCGCTGTTCTGCGGACGATCTCGATACACGCCCTGTCTCCAGTCGCGTCATCCCGGTGCGCGAAGAGAAGCGCGGATACCTTTTCAAACCGCTATCGATGACAATCCGCACGCCTTCTACGGTCAGGCTCGTTTCCGCGATGGAAGTCGCGAGCACGATTTTGCGCTCTCCTGGCTGCCCGGGACGCAACGCCCGATCTTGCTCCTGCTGCGAAAGCGCTCCGTACAACGGACATACGCGCACCTGTGCCCCAAGCTGACTTTTCGCCAACAGAGCTTGCGTCGTGCGGATTTCTTTGGCTCCCGGCAAAAATACCAGCATGTCTCCCTCGTCCTGCATAAGCGCCGCGAGCGCGAGACGGACGATCTCTTCTTCCACGGAACCATTCAGCGGTTTGGGCAAAAAGCGCGTCTCGACCGGAAAAGCCCTGCCCTCGCTGACGATGATCGGAGCGTCACCGAGCAACCGGGCGACAGGCTCCGCCGCAAGCGTCGCTGACATGACCAAAATGCGCAGGTCGGGGCGAAACAGGCTTTGCGTCTGAAGACTGAGGGCAAGTCCGAGGTCGGCATGCAAGCTGCGTTCGTGAAACTCGTCAAAAATAAGCAGACCGACAGCTTCCAGACCCGGATCGTCCTGAAGCATGCGTGTCAGGACACCCTCCGTAATGACCTCAATCCGCGTGTTCGGGCCGATTCGCGTATCGTGCTTGACCCGATAGCCGACCGTCTCTCCCACTTGCTCCCCAAGCTTGCGCGCCATGTAACCCGCCGCCGAACGGGCTGCCAGACGCCTTGGCTCCAGCATGAGAATGCGCTTGTTGGACAGCCACGCCTGCTCCAGAAAAGCAAGCGGCACCCTGGTCGTCTTTCCCGCGCCGGGAGCTGCGACTAGCACCGCGCTGTTGCTTGCCGCAAGCGTCTCGATCAGCTGCGGCAACACGGTATCAATAGGCAATGCCATGTTGTGTTTCACCTCATGTCCAAATCCATTCTGTAATCATCATACACGATTAGAGCGACAGGAAAAGAGATTGACAAATGACTGAATAATCATTCAATAGTATAATGAGCATACGTTCAATGCAGGGCGGAAGCGGATCTGGCAGCAGGATGAAGAAAATACGGGGGTGTTAACGTGGTAGAAGTCCATCAGCATGAAAATGTTTTATGTCTGGAAGGCGTGGTGAAAAGAGCTGGCCGCGAATCCGGCATCTGCGTGTATGTGGCAGACGGCATGATGATCGATACTGGCCCGCAATCACTTGCCACTGATTTGATCGACTGTTTTTCGCAAGCCTCGTTCGACGCGGTTGTTTTGACACACAGCCATGAAGATCACAGCGGCAACGCAGCCTGGATCGCCAGCACCAAAGGCGTGCCCATTTTCATCCATGAAAAAGGGGTAGGGCAATGCTTGCAGCCAGCAGACTACCCGCTGTATCGCCAATTGGTTTGGGGAGTGCGCGAGCCTTTTGCCGCACAGCCTCTGGGAGAGACTGTTCATTCCCGTTCCATCGACTGGGAGGTCATCCATACACCTGGACACGCGCATGACCACGTCGCGTTTTTTGACAAACAAACAGGCCGCCTGTTTTCTGGCGACCTGTTTCTCGGGACGAAAACGAAAGTGATTTTGCAAGACGAATCCATCCCGCTGCTGATCCAATCGCTTCGCCAGGTGCTGACACGCGATTTTGGCGCCATGTTCTGCGCGCACGCGGGTTACATCGCCGAGGGAAAAGCTCTGTTGTCGCGCAAGCTGGACGACCTGCTCCATTTGCAGGGAGAGATTGTGCACTTGCACCAGCAAGGACTGACTGCCGCAGAGATCCATTCGAAGCTTTTTGCAAAAACATCTCCGATCATCGCACTATCGGAAGGTGAGTTCGACTCCCGGCACATCGTTACTTCTGTGCTCTCGGATCAAGGAAGCAGCGAGCCGTCATCGCTATTCTAGCTGATTTGCCTCTGCAACTGGTCGAGGTGGTGCTCCATGTGCTCCACGTAATCTTGCACCAGCCACTGCAAGCTCACGGCTGTGCCATCGGCAGTCGTACAGGAATGGTCGTAGGCGGATGCTGGCATGACGGAGATCACGGTGATGATCGCGCGGTTCATGCTGCTGTAGAGCTGAACAATCTCTTCAACGGTCCGCTGCTGGTACGCCTGCGCCTTCACCCATTCATCCTGCTGATACGGAATAAGCACATACGGCTGTTCAGTCTGTGCCCGGACAAATCGGGGCAAATTGTTGATCGCCGAATCGCACAAATGACCCAAAATTTCCTTGGCGGACCACTTCCCGGGAGCAGGACGGCTTGCCGCCTTCTCCTCTCCGATCTGCTGAAATGTTTGGGAAACGGCAAGCAAATGTTTTTCCAGCCTAGCAATTTGTTGCTCCATGCTCATTCCTCCTCTGCTTTCTTTTCACCCTATCAGATCCGGCCCGTCTGCACCAATAGAAGAGTTCGATGGCCGTCATCGGTATTGGTGAAGTCTTCCTTTTTTTCGTTCAGGCGATATACTAGAAAGAAGCACTGATTCCATACCCGTATGATCCTCGCCAAACGCGATCAGCAAAGGAGGCAACATGAGAAGAAAGCTCTGGCTATTTTTTGTTTTCATTTTTGGCACTGTTCTGGCAACATCAGCTCCCGCGCAGGCTGCTACGCGCTTTTCCGACGTCAATTCCGCAGAGTACGGCTGGGCGGAGGACGCCATTTCCTTTATGGTCGGAAAAGGCGTGATCAGCGGCTATCCGGATGGCACCTTCAAGCCAGGGAGATTCGTAGACAAAGCGGAGATGACCGTGATGATTTATCGGCTGTTTGATCGCTACCGACCGAACAGCTCTGGTCAAGGTTCGAACGATAACAGCTATTCGATCAAGCAATTTGCCGATGTTCCTAGCAATCATTGGGCGTACAAAGAAATCAGCTCGCTCATCAACATCTCCTGGTGGAATGCCGTCCAATCCTCCCCGAAAGGGTATCTGTTCTACCCTGACGCCAAGCTGAATCGCATCGGAGCGGTCAACCTTCTCCCGCTGTTCATGCTGGCGGAGGAGGATCTGTCCAACGAAGAAGTGTATCAGATCGTTTCTGCCATGCGCGATGTTCCCATAGTCGTCAGCTCTTACTCAGATGACGAGCTGTTTATGGGCCATCCCCTTCAAGAGGATGGGCGCTACGACGAAAACGCGGGCAATAAAACGAACCTGCTGTTTCCTCTGTTGTTCGCCAAAGACGGCAATGAACTGCACATCCCGGATGATTACAGCGGCATTGTCGCCAGCGATCTCGCTCTCTTGCAAAAAACAGGCATCATGACAGCCTACAACGGAGAATTTGAGGCACAAGACATGCTGACTCGTGCGGAAGCGGTCACGATTTTGCACAGGCTGTACTTGCGCCTGAAGCAAACCGGAGCGCTTGCGAAGTATTCCAGCAAATAAATGTAACGGGGGAAATCAAAGTGGCGATCAAAAAAATCGAGCACGTCGGCTTGATGGTAAAAGATTTGGATGCGTCCATCGCTTTTTATACGAACGTGATTGGCATGGAGCTAAAAGGCACCTTGGTGCACTCCAACCAAGTTATCACGCTCGCTTTCCTCGGCTTCCCCGGCCGCCCGGAAACCGAGCTGGAGCTGATCCACGGCTACAACGACTCTCTGCCTGTAGAGGGCAAAGTTCATCATCTCGCACTCGCTGTGGACAACCTGGAAGAAGAAATCGCGCGGCTCAAACAGCTTGACGTCTCCTTTATCGACGAGGCGATCACCACTCTCCCCAACGGCTCCCGCTACATGTTTTTCCGCGGACCGGATGGCGAGTGGCTGGAGTTGTTTGAAAGCACCCGCTAACAAGCTTTTCACTGCAAAAAATCGAGTAGGAGGGGG
>NZ_DOTK01000028.1:0-42930 GCF_003521185.1 Brevibacillus sp. | reverse complement strand
TCTAGTTTGGTGTTGACAGTCCAACGTCATCTCAAAAACGGAGGGGATGTCCACCCCGTATCAGTACAGCGGTGAGGCGTATCCGTTTATCATATCAAGTCAAAAATTGGGCGACGGAGGATATATTAGACGGGACACTTCCGATTTTGAAGGAGGCTTGTCTTATGTATGTGTAGAGTATGCGAAGAAGATGTGGGGATTCGAAGCACAGTGATAGGTTTAGCAAGCGTAAATAAATGAAAGCTTTAGAAACTCTAGACGAATAGGCTGCTGCTCGCTTGGGACCAACTTTCAAAGGCTTATTCCCACTGGAACGATGAGGTGGAATGAGCCTTCTTTGCATCCCAAATATCAAAGGAAGAATAGGTAATTTGTTAAACAAGTACAAGCAACAGCGAAACGTTGGGTTAGCGATTTTGTATCGGCCAACCGTTCCCCTTCAATATATTACTCAGCAATAGTTGATTAGTTTGGGGGAATGGAAAATTTTCCAAGAAAGAATTGCTTTCGAAAAATAGGTTACATGCCAAGCTATATTTAAAGATAGAGAAATAGTGGCATTGTATCTAAAATTAGGATAATTATCAGGATTGGAGGAAAACATGAATGTTGTAAATCCTCACTTCTTGGATGTTTTTTTAAGACCATTAATAGGTTTGGCTGATGACGACGAGGCGATAGCACATTATAAAGAAGTAGAGCTACAAACAGAGGAACAATATAAAGCAGTAATCAGAGAAACACTTGTTGAGCAGTTTAATAATCTTGAGGAAGTGGAAAAGAGAAAATCAAAACTAGCACTTAGCTACTACTTAACAAAACCAGGAATAGATTTTGAAAGTGTATTTGAATCACTGCTTCCACCATTTGACCTTCCGCCTAATGCACGAGATTTCTTTTTATGGCTTTGGGAAGAATTGTTTATTGGTGAAAGTTATGAGTTAGCTGATGCAGAATCATACAAGGTTGTCGCAGATATGTATGAGCCACTCCGCTCTACAAAAAACTAATCTATACTAAAAATTTTGGATGTTAGGAATAGTTGGCGACCATCTAGTGCCTGGCCCTAAACGAGTAATGAATAGCTCGGATGGGGCTTTTTTTACACTGATTCTATGAAATGAAGTGGCAATATGTTAGGGCTACCTTCGCTTCGGCATTGAGCGACCATGTCAGCTAAGCGAATTGAATACTGTGACTTGCAGCATGCAAAATTTGATAACCGAATGATTTGATCAAAAGGATTTTAGCTGACTCCAAAAGTATCTTACTCATGAAGAAGTACGTACTGTCCGATACGAATAAATAATGAATGATGGCTATTGGACTGTTTGATCACCAAAATTACTCCCCAAAAAGGAGGCCCCACATGGACCTGGACAAACTCAGCAAAGAACTCTCATACGCCCTCAGGCACGCCCCGCACGAATATGAGCTGGAACTGGATGAGAACGGCTGGGTAGACGTGCAGCAGCTATTGGAAGCATTGAGGGAAGCAAAGCGGTGGAGGGAAGTTAAGGAAGAGCATTTGTTTCAAATGATCGAAGCCTCCGCGAAAAAACGTCATGAAATATCGGGAGGAAAAATTCGGGCCTTGTACGGTCACTCCGTACCGCAGAAAATCTCGAAGGAGAAAAAACAACCGCCGGAAGTGCTGTACCACGGGACGGCGACACGGTTTGTAAGTTCCATCATGGAAAGCGGCCTCTTGCCAAAAGGCAGGCAATACGTACATTTGTCAGAGGATACAGAAACTGCGCTGCAAGTCGGGAAAAGAAGAGATGAAAAGCCTGTCTTGCTGAAAATTCACGCGAAAAAGGCATGGGAAGAGGGAACTGCCTTTTATTTTGGCAATGAAAAAGTATGGCTGGCGGACGAGATTAGCGCAAAATATATCACGATTTGCTAGGATGCTCCTGCTGATGCGCGAAAAATCCATCCAGAAGTTCCGACACGAAAAGCTTATTCCCACTCAAGCAACGAAGGGAATAAGCTTTTTGCGTGCTCATAATCAATAGCGAAAAGGGACAAGCGACCATGCCAGCAAGCCCTCAAGCAAGGGAAAAAGAACGGAGCTTCATTACCAGCAAGCAGTCTAAAAGGCAGAGGATAGCTGCCGAGACATGTTCCTGCTGCCAAACCAATGTAATGTGTGGCATTTTTTCTATTCATACGTCTTCTATTAATAGTTCGATTTAGCTTCCGGAACACCAGCCAGCAAGGCCCTTTTCAGCAAACAAGGAGCTATCATGCCAAAAAAATCCGAGGTTGATTAGCAGCACGAACGGGGCGGGATGATGAATGGAACTTCCATTTCGCAAGTGAAAGTAAATAAAAATAGAAGACACAGCAAGGAGAGAAACAAACTCATGCATATCCAGCAACTGCAAGCAGATCAGCCATACCTGTCCCAAATCGTGCGTTTATGGAATGACAACGCCCAAGAAACAGCAGATTGCTCGCTGAGCGAAGAAGAGATGGAGGCAATTGGGCAGCAGCTGGCTGATTACGTACAGTCTCCGTATGGAATGGTACACATCGCTGTTGACGACGAGCAAAAACTGGTTGGCTACGGCCTTGCTTCCCTCAAAAAAGACATGCTCACAGAGGACTATATAGGCCAAGTAGATGAGCTTTACGTCGTCCCAGCCTACCGAAAGCAAAAAGCGGGGCAAGCCATTTTTCATAGCCTGAAAAGTTGGTTGGAAAACCAAAACGTTGTGGCGATCCGGGTGTTTGTCGACGTGGATAACGCATCGGCGCAAGCGTTTTGGGAGCGCACAGGATTCAGCAAGGAATTTTATGTGATGTCGGAAGAGGAGTAAAAATGAAGGAACGAAACTCGCATAGCAGCATCGTAAAAAGGGACTTCCCCAGCAGGATTTGCAAAGACTGGGGAAGTCCTTTTTTTGACAGCAAGCTTTCCACAAAGTGCCTAATGTGAGGTGCTTTCTGTTCCCTCTAGGTCGATCGTTCCAATCCCGCCATTTCCCTATAGTTCGAACTAACGATTCTTGCTGGAAAGCACTCTATCAATTTGGAAAATCAAACCACAATTTAGTAGAATAGCTGTATAGAACATATGTATCCATAATTGGACCGAAAGGAGAACACCGCGTATGCGTCTGGCTGTCACAGTCAAAAGCATTGGCAAGCGCAAAAATGCCCTTAGCCGCATCCCGGTCGAGCTGCTGCCATCTCCCCGGACATTGCGGGAGCTGATTGCCGGATTGGTAGAGTGGAATATTCGGGGGCTGCTCGAAAAACAGCAGCAGGTAGCGCTTGTTCCTTACTTGACCGCCGAAGAAGTACAGGAGCAGGCGGAGATTGGCAAAGTGGGCTTTGGCGCTGTCTACAATGACGGGGTTCCAGATGTGCAGCAAGCTGTCGACACAGCGATTCTCGCTTTTGAAGACGGCTTGTATCGCGTGTTTGTTTGCGAGCGGGAAATCGAGGCATTGGATGAGCCGCTTGCTTTAAAAGAGGACGATGAGATCGTGCTGATCCGGTTCACGATGTTGGCTGGGAGATTATGGTGAGAGGGGAGCACCCAATGAGTCATGAAGAAAAAGAGCAAGCATACGAAGAATTGATCCAGGCTCGAATCCAGGCAATTGCGAAAGAAGATCGGGATTTCGCCCATTTGCTTGTCGAGCTGAGCAAACAGAGATACATCGATGAAGACAACATGAACGAGTGCAGAAGTTTTCTGCTGGAGCGGGCAGCGGGGGAGGAGAGCCGTCTGTTCGAGCCGCTCGTCCAAATCGTGGGACAGTTGCTGGAAAGCGAGCAGGCTGAGGTGTTGCGCCATATTGTAGTGCATGCCTCGGAATATCCGTTCGCCCAAGGCTATGCGCGTCGGCCGTTCCGTACAGCTGAGGCAGCGCCGAAAATGGGACTCATCGTTCAAAAGGCAATCGCGCTGATGGTCATGGACAGGGAGCAGTTCAAAATGTCGGATTATTTGACCACGACAGACTACTCTCCGGCGAGAAACTACCAGATTCGCCATGTTATTGGCGACGTGATCGGCTTCGAGTTGGACCGGGGCAACCAGCAAGTGCGCGAGGCACTCAAAGAGATCATTTACGGGGAAAACCAGACAGCGCTGCTCACTCACGAAATGATCAAAGGGATTGTCATGAGTCACCAGGAAGACATGTACCAAATGCTCGGGGAGCTGTTAAAAGCGGCTCGTCTGCAAGAAGGGCTGCGGCAGAGCATCGTCGAACGGATGGACGAGGGTACACTTGCGGCAAATTTGTACATGCTCAAGCTGATCATCGACGAAGGCTACATACGTTACAGTTCCGTAGTCCGGGCACTGGGCGTCTGGACGGGCATGTCTCTGGAAGCGGCCAATCAACGGGTGGCCGGACAGTTGATCGAGCAGGCGTACCGCGCTTTGACAGAAGCAGATGTGCGCGAGCAGTGGCTGGCGAGCAGCCATGCCAACGAGGTTTACATTGCGCTCTGGGCGACAGCCGTCCATGAGGAAAAAGACTTGTACGAGCAGATTGAGCGGTTGATGCGCGAGGGACAGCGTCACCAGAAGATCGTTGCGCTGTACGTGCTGGCGAACAGCCAAAACCGCGAACTGCGTCTGCGATTGGCTCGCGAGCAGCTTCATGAGACTGATCCCGAGCTGCAATACTGGGTACTGATGAATTACTGCTACCAATACTACCCGCTCTGGCGCAAGCCTGGAACAGAAGCGGACGGCCCGACGATTACGTTTGAGCAGGTAGAGGCGCTGAAGGACAAAAACGAGCGGCAGCGTGATTTTTCACTCTTGCTCGCGATGTTTGACGTAATGGAAAAAGAATACTCGGCTCCGTCCAAAGCTCTCGATTTTGTCCATATCCAGTACACGTCCGATTTGCCTGTGCAGAAAATGTTGTACATAACGGCATACGATATGGACAGCGACTGGATTGCCCAGCTCATCTCGCGCAAAGACAAGATGAGCCCTGACCAGCGCGGCGCCATGCTGTCCCATTTTATGAGCGACAAGGAGCGCCCGGCGCTGCGATCATTTATTTTTGAGAGCCTGACGGACAAAAGCATGAAAAACCGCGAGCACGCGCTGGAACAAGCCAAAGAAATGAGCCTCGCGGACGAGGAACTGCTTCCGATGGAGGAACTGTTGAAGCTCAAGACGGGTTCGCTTCGTCAAAGCACGATTGGGCTGTTGCTCAGCCAGCCGGAAGAGATTTTGAAGTCTTCCCTGACCAGACTGCTTTCGGCCAAAAATGAGTTGCAGCGACTGGGCGGACTGGAAGTTTTGACAGAAGTGAAAAGCGATGCTTCGCGCCAGGAGCAGTTTGAACGTTTGCAACCGTTGGCAGAGCTGATCGCTGAGCCGACGGCAAAAGAAAAAGCCGTTCTGGACAAGCTGGTGCAAACAAGCAGTGCAGGACGAGCGGAGGGCTTCGGGTTGTATGATCCTGAGCAGACAGAGCCGTGGTTGCTGGAAGAAAAGGACACGAGCACGTTTTCTTTTGAAAAAGACGCCTTCACGTTGTCCCTGAATGAAATCAAAGCTTTTCTGCAAGGGCTGGACGAACTCGTGCACAAGCATCGCGATGTGGAGTACGTGTCCGAATACTATTCCGGCTACAAAGACACGCTTTTGATCGGCACGAATTTGCGCGAGCTGTATCCGCATCGTTGGCACCAAACCGGGGAAGAACAAGGCTCGCGTCTGGAGTGCTACCCGCTCGCCGAAGAGTGGCGGGCCTATCTGCTGGAGAGCAAGCTGTCGGCTCATGAGCTGATGCAGCTTCACTACTATACGATACTGGAGCCGTTGGATCGGACGCTGGACGGCTTGTACAGCTATTTTTCCGACGAGATGGAGTACAGCGAATTGCAGAAGCACAAGCTCCTGGAAGGTTGGCGCAAGGAGTTTGTCGAGGAAGCTTATCCGCTTGCGAAAATGCTGGAGATTCAGGAAGCGTTCAAGGCTTTGACTTACAACAATCAGGTCAGGCAGTTGATTCAGGCTTTTTATCATGACAGCGACAAGCAGGAAACGTTCCGTTTGACCGATTCGGCTGTCCACAAGCTGATTGCAAACATGCGTCCATACGAGTCCAAAAACTCCACGGGAGTATTTGAGTTGCTGGCGCAGCCATGGCTGAACATGACCCGGACTCGCGTGTACGACGATGCGTCGTTCAAAGAGTTTTACCATACCGTATTCGCCTATGATCGGATGGTTCGCGACAAAAATGGCATGTCCTCTTACAATCTGGAAGAACGGCTGCGCGCTTTTGAAGCAGGGATGATTGGCGAAGCAGAGCTGTACAAGGCGCTGCTCGGCAGTGGCGACAGCAGCAGCTACCTGTGGACGATGACTTCCGGCAGGATCGATTCGCTGCAGGAGCGGCCGAAGGTGAAAGCTGTCCTCGATACAGTCGTGGATCGGATCGTCAGCATCGAGCTTGGTCGAGGAGACTTGGCTACAGAGGTGAGCTCTTTTGTGACAAGGCTTCAGCGATTCGAGGGCATGGACTACTGGGTGCGGCTTTTGGCCGGGCTTGACCAGGATGCTTTTGTCCGCGGCTACGTCTACAGCTACAATGGCAATTTGACGAAAAAGGAAGCGTTCAGCCATCTCCTGAAAAACTGCCACCCGCGCACAGGCGAAGATGCTGCCCTGCTCGGCAAGCTGCTGAAAGAGCACAAAGGCATTACGGAAAAGCGCCTGCTCGAAGCCGCCATGTATGCGCCGCAGTGGATTGATATCGTAGCCGAGCACTTGGGCTGGGAAGGTTTGCGCAGCGCGGCCTGGTACTTCCACGCCCACATCAATGAAAGCTTTTCGGCGGAAAAGGAGACGGTGGTTGCCCACTACTCCCCGATTACGCCGCAAGAGTTCAACGATGGCGCTTTTGATATCAACTGGTTCCGCGAGGCGTATGACACGCTCGGGGAAAAACGTTTCAAACTGCTGTATGAGTGTGCCAAATACATTTCCGCAGGGGCCAACCACAGACGCTCGCAGCTGTTTGCCGATGCTACTTTGGGCAAGCTGGAGCTTGCAAAAATGCGGGATTCAGCGGCAGACAAGCGCAACAAAGACCATCTGCTCAGCTACAGCCTGATTCCGTTGCGTGATGAGCGCGAGCAAGATTTGCGCCAGCGCTATGATTTCATTCAACAATTTTTGTTGCAAAGCAAAAAGTTCGGTGCGCAAAGACGGGCGAGCGAAGGAGTGGCAGGGCAAATCGCGTTGGACAACTTGGCGCGCAATGCCGGATACAGGGACGTTATTCGTCTGAAATGGGACATGGAGGCACGCAAGCTCGACGAAATGCAGGCGTATTTCGAGCCATATGCACTCGATGAAGAAACGACTGTCCAGCTCGTAGTGGATGAGGAAGGGCAAGCAGAGATCAAATCCATTCGCAAAGGCAAAGAGCTGAAATCGGTTCCTGCCAAGTTCAACAAAGCCGAGCATGTGCTTCTGCTGAAAGAAATGAAGTCCGAGCTGACGGAACAGTATCGCAGGGCGCGCCAGGAGCTGGAGCGTTCCATGGTGTCGGGCAATACCTTTACCGGCAAAGAATTGGCGAAGCTCTACGGCAATCCGGTTATTCGTCCGCTGCTGAGCACATTGGTGTTCAAGTGCGGGGATCATCTCGGCTACTACGAAGGGGAAATCGAGTCGCTCCGCGATCCGTCCGGCAAGCTTGTCGGCCTGACAGACGAAGAGGAACTGCTGATCGCCCATCCGGTGCATCTTTTTGAAAGCGGGCTATGGAGCTTGTTCCAGCGCGATTTGTTCGAGCGCCAGCTTCGCCAGCCGTTCAAGCAAGTATTCCGGGAGCTGTATGTACCGAATGCGGACGAGCTTGCTCATGTGACGCATTCCCGCCGCTATGCGGGCTATCAGGTGCAGCCCAAGAAGACGGTTGCGTTGCTTAAGAGCAGACAGTGGACGGTCAGCTATGAGGAAGGGCTGCAAAAAGTGTTTTACGCGGAAAATCTGATTGCCAGCCTCCAGGCGCTGGCGGACTGGTTCTCGCCAGCGGATACGGAAGCGCCTACGCTGGAACATATTCAATTCCTCGACCGGAAAACGTACAAAAATGTCGGGCTGGATCAAATTCCGCCTGTTCTGTTCTCGGAAGTGATGCGTGACGTCGATCTGGTCGTCAGCGTTGCTCATGTCGGCGGCGTCGATCCAGAGGCCAGTCTGACGACGATCGAGCTTCGCCGTGTCATCGTAGCCGAATCGCTGCGCCTGTTGAAGCTCGGCAACGTGCGGCTGGAAGGCAACTACGCCCGCATAGACGGAAGCCTTGGCGAATTTGCTGTCCACTTGGGCAGCGGCATGGCGTACAAACAGGCGGCAGGAGCGCTGCACGTCGTTCCGGTTCATTCCCAGCACAGAGGACGCCTCTTCCTGCCATTCCTGGACGAAGATCCAAAGACAGCGGAGATTTTGTCCAAAGTCGTCATGCTTGCGGAAGACAGCAAGATCAAAGACCCGCAAATTTTGATGCAGTTGCGTTAGTTAACAATCTTTATAGCAATTCAGCGCATGCAGAGAGCCCCAAGAGCAGCATACTTGGGGCTCTTTTGTTGTAAAAGGATTGAAAGTGCGTGAGCTTATTACAAATTAAGAGAATATTTCTCGAAAAAATTACCTAGTTAGTAAGTCTTAGATAATTAGTGTTGAACGAGGGTTTCGTAAAAGGCCGCTTGTTTTGTATTTAATATATATAAAATAGTAATCTGAAGCTTTTAATACAAGGATATCTAATCGAATGACCACTGCTTGGGTGAAGATAACAGTTATGTATTACTCGATTGTTTAGTTCACAAAAACGTAACAAATGTTACCGTTTTGTGAAGAAATAAACATTTTTCATCCTTTAATGTAAAAATAAGGTATTTTGTTGGTTTCTGATTTATATGCTTATTCATTTAGTGATAGAGAGGAGTGAAAAGGTTACATGCTTGAACACTGGAAGGCAGTGTAGTGCATTTTTTAACTAGGGAAATATCATTTCAAACTTTGTGGGTAGTTATGGAGGTAGAAAATCAGTGAAGAAAATGAAACTGTTATCATTATTACTTCTAGCAACTATATCTTTGTTATCAACAAGTGCTGCAGCCCATGATGATCGTTGCAACGATTCTAGTTGCCACGTGTGGCGAGGTGGATTTAATACTGGGGATAAGGTCAGCGATTTGAAGTATTGGTTGGACTCCTCGGTTTCTAGTAACAACTATACTTCTATTTTAGATTTTGGAGCCTCGTCATGGAATGATATATCAGCAAATGTTTCACTTTCCAAAGTATCAAAAAAAGATGATTCACAGGTCAGGGCATATGTTTCTTATTATTCTCAATTTTGGGATGGACAGTGGGAGCCTTATTATACTGATTCAAAAGGAAAATTAAGTTTTGATAGCAATAACTTCGAAGATTGGAGCGTAGGAAACATTAGACTTAATTTGCAACAAATAGGAACAAGTTCTTCTAGTTTTAAAAAGAAAGTTGCTGTGCATGAATTTGGTCATTCTTTAAGTTTGGCACATAACAATGATGATGTATCAGTCATGAAACCAGGAGACCTTTCTTTTAATGTGCCTCAAAAAGCAGATAAAACCCATTTGAAAAATAGGTGGAAGTAATTTGGAGGGAAATAAACATGTTTGGAAAAATTGTAATGGCTTTAACAGCTTCGCTTGTAGCTGGATATGTCTACCTAGACAATCAGGTAGAAGTAAGAAACTCCCATGCATCCGTTACAGTGTATGAGAGTGTGAAGGATTTGGAAGAAGATGCTGACCTGATTATCATTGGGGAAGCAACTAATAAGACAGAAAACTATATAAGGTATCACGAAGATGGGGAAATTGATGATTATTCGACGAAAAGAATGGTGAAAGTCGAAAAAATATTTAAGAACCAATTGGATGAGAAAATTGCTGTCGGTGATGAGGTCGAAGTTTGGGAACCTAGTATCATCGTGAAAGATGATGTCATTGGAAAACAGCAGCGGACGATTGAAGGCTATCGGCTTATGCAAAATAAAAAGAAATATGTTTTATTTCTAAAGAAAAATACTTACTTTAATAACTTGGCTCCCTTAGGGGTTATTCAAGGTAAGTTTCCTCTCGATGAAGCAAGAAAAAGTTTACACTCTGTATACAAAGACGAATTTCAACATTATAACTTCCCTGAGTTTGACAAGTTGCAGAAAGAAGTTTCAAGTAAGTACAACATTGAATAACACAAGAAAAAGCTGTTGAAGTTGTTCAACAGCTTTTTCCTATTTACTAAAAGTACAACTACAAATTTCACAAAATTTTAATCCCACTAATAATAATCACAATAGAAATAACCCATCGCAAAAACACAGTCGGCACCTTGCAGGAGAGCCTGCTGCCGATGATTACTCCGGGGATGGAGCCAAGCAACAGCTGCATTACAATGAACAGATCAACCGTACCAAAGCTCATGTGGGCTAGACCTGCTGCACTGGTCAGGAAAAAAGCGTGGGCGATATCCGTGCCGACGACTTCTTTTCCGGAAAAGGCGAAAAAATGCATCAGGGCGATGGCGAACAGCGATCCGCTGCCGATGGAGGTCAGGCCGACAAGAAAGCCGAGGAGTGCGCCGACGGCAATCAAGACGAGACGTTTTTGGGCGAGAGGTTTTTGCTGCCACGTATTGAGCTGCGGCTGGCGGCGGTTCAGCAAGCTTTTGAGCAGCATGGCGATCGGTATGAGAATCAAGGCAAAGCCCAGTATCTTTTTAAAAATCTGATCGGCGGAAGTGACGTACAAATGAATCCAGTTCATCACATGGACAGCTGCGATAGCGCTGGGGATGCTGCCCAACGCGAGGTACATCACGATGGAAAAATGGACGGTTTTTTGTCGCCAATGCTGCCATGTGCCAAAGATTTTTGTGATGGCGTTGTACACCAGGTCTGTGCCTACGGCGACGGTCGGCTGGATGCCTAAAAAAATCAGGATAGGGGTCAAAAGGGCAGCTCCGCCAACTCCGGTGAGCCCGACAAGAAAGCCCACCAACAGACCGACAATCGTCAGATGAAAGTCCATCCCGTGCATCCTTTCCTTGTCGCTGCTTACATTCAACCTCTATCTCTAAGATAAGCAAAAGCCCAGTATTGGTGAGCCTAAATTCTCATTTTCAAGGGGAGAGAATTATATTATCATTGGGTATACATTCCACAAAATTCTACTTTTTACGAAAAGGGGAATACATAACGCAATGTTTAATGAACGGAAAGCGTTGCAGATGACATTACAGGCCATGCTGGAGCAAAGGATGGTTTTGCGCCGTCAATACGTAGATCAGGACAAGCAGCTGGGAGCAGACATCAAACAGCTTCTCAACCGGATTCGGGAAATGGACATGGAAGCCGGGATTGAAGCGGTTGAAGCATCTGAAGAAGTAGCGGTGGCTGCAGAGGAACTTCCAGCTGACATGGCAAAACGCATCAAAGTAAGAAAGACGCACATTCGTCATAATTATCAGGAAGTGGCGGACTATATTGAGAACATTTTGCGGGAAAACATGTCGCCCATGTCGCTTGTTGACCTCTGTTCGATCCTGAAAGAAAGACACGATGTTGAATTTGCCAGCCCTTACATCGGTGTACAGAAGTCATTGAAGTACCTGCCGCAAGTAAAGGTGGAAAAAGACGGAAGAAAGCTGATTTTTTCATTGGCCTAATACATTTTTGCGTACACAGCAAAAAGGCGACGTGCTAGCACGATCGCCTTTTTCTGTGAAAAACGTCTCAACGTTTTTCATGGAGTGAGAGTATTTGTATCGTTTACTGGAGGAATGCTTTGAGCATCCAGATATGTTTTTCCAGGCCGCTGCGGATGGACAACAGCATGTCTTCTGTTGCTTCGTCGCCTGCTTGCTCGGCAGCTTCCATCGCCAGTTTCAGTTCGTCTGTGAGAACCGAGAAGTCACGGGTGATGATTTCCACCATTTGCTCGGCGGTTTCATTGCCTTCCGCTTCCGCGATGCTCGCTGTGTTCAAACATGCAGCAAGGGTGCCTACAGGTTTGCCGCCAATCGAGAGAACGCGCTCTGCCAAAGCATCAATATGTCCGGCAGCTTCGGTGTACAGCTCTTCAAATTTCGCATGCAAGGTGAAGAAGTGAGGCCCTTTTACATTCCAGTGGAAGTTGTGCAGTTTTGTATACAGGACAGTCCAGTTCGCAACTTGTTTATTCAAAACGTTGAACAGTGTGTTTTCCATAGTGATGATCTCTCCTCTTTTTTAAATTAATTCCTTGTTTATAATTATTATAAACTAATACTCGTTATTGTCAAGCTTTTCATCCTGAAATCTTCGAGAAAGCAGGGAAAAAATCATGCAGCCAAGCATACACGCCGTCATTTTGGCGGGGGGAAAAAGCAGCAGGATGGGCGTGCCCAAAGAACAACTGCCATGGCGAGAGGGAACATTTCTGACCGAGCTGGTCAAAGAAGTAGCAGCGGCAGGCATGCCTTGCCTGATTGTTTCCAATGAACCGGAGCGTATCCCGGCAGAGGTGGCGGGACGTCCTGGCGTGCGGGTCACCCCTGATCTGGTGCCGTCCGCAGGGCCAGTGAGCGGGTTGGTGACGGCGCTGCGGCTGTGTACGGAAGAGGTACTGCTTGTACTGTCCTGCGACCTGCCGTTTATGGATCGTGAGCAGATTGCGCGACTGGTTGCTTGCGCAGACGATCAGGAAGCGGGCTGGGAAGCCGTCATTCCGTATGCGCAAGACAGGCTGCATCCGCTCTGCGCCTTGTATCGAAAAAGCACGCAGCCTGTCTGGGAACAAGCGCTTGAGCAAGGAGAGTTGCGGCTGATGAAGACGATCCAGAAGCTGGCGGTTTTACAGGTGCCGGATGGTTGGCTCGATCCGTGGGCGCTGTTCAATGCGAACACGCCGGAAGAGTACGACATCGCCTGCCGCGAAGAAAAGCGCAGAACAACAGGACAGCAGTAGGCGCAGCTTTGCTTTGTGCGGGGGCGGACGAAAATGTTCAGGGTAAAATAATCCGCTGCGGCTGCGTGTACACATTCATTTTGTTGTGACGAATGAAGCCGACAGCGGTTATTTGCAGCTCATCTGCCAGTTGCAGCGCCAGATCGGTCGGAGCTGATTTGGACAAGATGATGCCGGCTCCGATCTTGGCTGCTTTCAACAGAACT
The DNA here is from genome assembly GCF_003521185.1 of Brevibacillus sp. NCBI lineage: Bacteria > Bacillati > Bacillota > Bacilli > Caryophanales > Paenibacillaceae > Brevibacillus > Brevibacillus sp. Next base: position 29,719 of record NZ_DOTK01000028.1, on the reverse strand, counting down.
TCAGACGAGAGACGGCCGCTGAACACGAGAATTTTGTCGGTCGTAGAGATGTTTTCCCGCAAGCATTTTCCATATATTTTGTCCAAGGCGTTGTGGCGGCCGATATCTGAATACTGTAGCAAGATTTGTTCAGGCGAGCAGAGGGCCGCATTGTGCACGCCTCCCGTTTGCCGATGGATGTCAGAGGAGGCTTGCAAGTCCTCCATGAGCCTGATGCACTGATCTGGAGTGACGGAAGTGGTGCCGCTGGCAGGCTTTGCCGTGCGGGCATCGCTGAAAAAGTAAAAAGATTGCCGGCTTTTTCCGCAGCAGGAAGTAATTCTGCGCTTCGAGTAAAAGCTCTGCGACAAAATCGTCGCTTTGTGCAAGTCTACGTAAGCTATGCCTTTTGCTTCATCAATTGTGATTTGTTTGATCTCTGCAAAGCTTTGGATCGCGCCTTCCGCAGCCAGAAAACCGACGACCATCTCTTCCAGATCGGCAGGCGTACAGACGATGGTAGCAAACTCTTCCTCGTTCAAAAAGATCGTGAGCGGGTATTCCGTGACGATTTCGTCGTCTTCCCAGACGTGGTGGTCAGCCGTAATTTTTAGGACGCTTCGGCTCGTTGTTTTGCTAAGCTCCGACATGATAACCTCCTGTGTGCATATAGTCTTAATGGATAGAAAAGCGATAAATAGATTTATAGAGAGGAAAATATTGTCTAGTGAGCGCTTACATGGTAGTATACTATGTAGAACTTTAAGTGTCATAATATTTCGTTCTTTCAGTAATCAGAACGATCCACAAAGCGAGATGGCACGGAACAGCGAACCTGTCACCGAACCTTTCGCAGCGATTTGCCAACCGAATACGAGGGCACGTGCTTGTTGATGCTGATGTAGCGTTCCTGCTGATGATTAACTGCTGTGTTTCATTGAACCGTTTGTTTCTGCATGCTTTGCATGTTGGGAACACAAGGGCTTCGATGAAATCAGCAGTTTTTCTTTTTGCTTTTCCAAAACCATTCTAAAGGAGATGAGTTCGATGGAGCAACAAGTGAAAAACCGCTGGCTGATTGCGCTGGCTGCGGTGGGAATCCATATCTCGATTGGATCGGTGTATGCATGGAGCGTATTTACCAAGCCGCTTACCCAGCAATTTGGCTGGGAACTGCCGGATGTGCAGTTTACTTTTAGCATCGCCATCCTGTTTCTCGGGCTGTCGGCTGCTTTTCTCGGCCATTACGTCGAAAAGCACGGACCGAGAAAAGCGGGAACGCTGGCCTCGATCTTTTTCGGAGTGGGCATCGTCGGCTCCGGGCTTGCGACCCAGTTAGCCAGTTTGCCGCTGCTGTACATATGCTACGGAGTGTTAGGCGGTATCGGGCTTGGAGTCGGTTATATCACTCCGGTGTCTACTTTGGTCAAATGGTTCCCGGATCGTCGCGGACTGGCGACGGGGTTGGCGATCATGGGCTTCGGTTTTGCTTCGATGATCGCAAGCCCGATCATGAATGCGCTGATTGAAAGTGCAGGAATTGCGAACACTTTTTACGTTTTGGGCATTGTTTATTTCATCGTCATGTTTGCTTCTGCACAATATTTGTCTCCGCCGCCGAAAGACTGGGTTCCCGCAGGCTTTTCCACAAATGGCGAAGCGGGCGACAAGCCGATCAAAAAAGATTTGTGCCAGCTGACGGCCAACGAAGCGATCAAGACGCGGCGTTTTTACTGGCTCTGGCTGATGCTTTTTATCAATGTGACTTGTGGAATCGCTGTCATTTCGGTCGCTTCCCCGATGGCGCAGGAAATGGTCGGCATGTCTGTGCAGACCGCTGCCCTGATGGTGGGGCTGAACGGCTTGTTCAACGGGGGAGGACGGATTGGCTGGGCTTCGCTGTCTGATTACATCGGCCGTGCCAACACGTATACAGCTTTCTTCGCGATCCAGATGGTGCTGTTTTTCCTTTTGCCGAACATGAGCAATCCGTTGCTGTTCATGGTTGCGATGTTCATCATCATGACGTGCTACGGCGGCGGGTTTGCATCGATTCCGGCCTACATTGGCGACTTGTTCGGCACAAGGCAGCTGGGCGCGATTCACGGCTATATTTTGACGGCTTGGGCGGCAGCCGGGCTGGCAGGCCCGATCTTTGCCGCATGGGTTCGGGAGACGACGAAAAGCTACACCGGGACGATGAGCGTTTTTGCGGCGATGTTCATTGTCGCCCTGTTCATTTCCCTCTTAATCCGAGTGGATATTAAAAAATTGAAGGAACAAGCCAAACAAAGAGAAAAGTCTGTTGAATTGGCTAGTTGATCAATGGTAAAGTCATAGTAGAGAATGATTGGAATAAAGGTGAGTAGCGTCGATGAATAAGTTCGAAGCAGAGTTCAGTAATCTGGTCAGAGCTTTCCGCAAGCGACATATGGGAAAGGGACCGAGCAAGATCAGCACCACGTTTTGCAAAAACTGGGCGATCTGCGAGATGGAAGGCAATCTTTCGCCAGTGGAAAAGTTCATTGCCACTTCGAAGGATGGAAAGCAGACATTACGAGCTGCCAGAACCGAAATGGTCAAGGAAATGTATCGAAAACATCAGCCAGTTGATATGGAAGCGTTTCTAGGAGCCAAGCTCGTCGACCTGTTCGTTGACATCGACATTGAACGTGACTTTGGGATGTCCATCTTTGTATTTGATCAGGACATCGAGAAAAAATGGAAAAACGAACCGTAAGTCTAAACGAAGCAGCGTTCCTGTTCACCGGTTAGACAACGCGGACTTCGCCAGCAAACACGACGTTGAGACTAGGTAGCGAACCTGCCGTAGACAACCACCGTGAACACGCTCTTATCCTTCGGGACAGGGACGGTTTCATGGTGGTTTTTTAGTCTCGCGGGTGATAGACAAGAGGGGAGCGGAAAAGCTATGGGCAAGACGAAGCATAATGGACCGGTCAAATTGGATACTTCTTTGAAGCCTTCCCTGTGGGCTTCCATGATGCCCATGGGCCTTGGCAAAATCAAGCCGCATCACATTCTCGACACGATGAAGGTCGTGTACGACAACCGGGACAATCTCGGCTACGCGTACCGGATTTTGACCCAGGGCGTGTGTGACGGCTGCGCGCTCGGCGTATCTGGCTTGTACGATCAGACATTGACAGGCCCGCATTTGTGCACGACTCGCCTGAACGTTCTGCGGCTTAATACAATGCCTGCGATGGAGCCAAAATGGCTGGAAAATGTAAGCGCTCTAAGAGAGCTGTCCAGCGTCGAGCTGCGCAAGCTGGGCAGAATCCCGTATCCGCTGTCGCGCAAGCCGGGGGAGAACAAATTCACGCGAATCAGCTGGAACGATGCCCTGGACAGAATCGCCAAAAAGATCAAGGGAATCAGCCCGAAGCAGCTGGCCTTTTTCCTGACCGCACGCGGAATTACGAACGAGGTGTACTACACAGCGGCGAAAATGGCCCGTTTTCTCGGAACGAACAACATCGACAACGCCTCGCGGATTTGCCATTCGCCGAGCAAGACAGCATTGAAGCGCTCTATGGGGATCGGGGCGTCCAGCTGCAACTATCAGGATTGGATCGGCACGGATGTGCTCGTCTTTTTCGGTTCAGTCCCGGCCAACAACCAGCCTGTTTCGACCAAGTATATGTACGCAGCGAAAAAGGCGGGAACGAAAATCATCCTGATCAACCCGTACAAGGAACCGGCCATGGAACAATACTGGATTCCTTCCGTGCCGGAGAGCGCCGTGTTTGGCACGAAGCTCGCGGACGACTTTTATCAGGTCAACATCGGCGGCGATATCGCCTTCATGAATGGCGTCATGAAGCACTGGTTTGAGATGGAGCAAGCCAATCCAGGATCGGCTATCAATCACGAGTTTGTCCGCGAGCATGCAAACGGCATCGAGGAGCTGCGCGCGCATCTGCAAAATCAATCGTGGGAAGCATTGGAGAAATCATCGGGTGTCAGCAAAGAGCGCTTGAAAGAATTTGCGCTGTTGCTCGCCAACTCCAAATCCGGCGTGTTTGTGTGGAGCATGGGATTGACACAGCATCGCTTCGGGACGGACAATATTTCTTCCGTAGCCAATCTGGCGATCTTGCGCGGCTTTTTCGGACGCAAGCATTGCGGCGTCATGCCGATTCGCGGTCACTCTGGCGTGCAAGGCTCCGGGGAGATGGGAGCGGACCCGTTCAGCTTGCCGGGCGGAGATTTCGATGAAAAAAGCTGGACGCGAATCGAGAAGCTGTGGAATTTTCCAATTCCGAAATGGCAAGGCGATATCGTCGGCGTCTCGCTGGAAAACGCCTTGCTGCCGGATGGACACGAGCGCAAGACCAGACTGTTTTACACGAGCGGGGGCAATTTTCTGGAGACGATGCCCGACCCTGATTTCATGCGGACGTGTCTGGAAAGTGTGGAGTTGCGCGTCCATCAGGACATTATTTTCAACACGTCTACGCTTGTGGATGCCAAGGAAGAGGTCATTGTGCTTCCGGCGATGACGCGTTATGAGCAGCCGGGCGGCGGCACCTCGACCAGCACGGAGCGGATGGTGTACTTCAGCGCGGAGATCGAAGGGCCGCGAATCGAGGAAGCCCGGCCTGAGTGGGAGATTTACGTGGATTTGGCAGCTCGCGTCCATCCGAACAAAAAGCACCTCATGCACTTCGCGAGCGCCGCGGAAATTCGCGCGGAGATCGCCAAGGCGAATCCGAACTACGAAGGCATCCAGCACTTGAAAAACCGCGGGGATGTGTTTCAGTGGGGGGGAGCCTGGCTGTGTGAGGACGGTGTGTGTCCGACACCGGATGGCAAAGCGAATCTGCTGCCGATCGACATTCCTGAACTGCACAAGCCGGACGGGCACTTCTACGTGACGACTCGCCGGGGCAAACAGTTCAACTCGATGATCTACAGCAACAAGGACCCGTTCAACAACGCGGACCGCTACGATATTTTGATCAATCCGCAAGACGCTCGGGAGCTGCGCATTGCGGAAGGCGAGAGCATTGTTGTGTATAATAGCTATGGAACCTTCCAGGGACGTGCCAAGTTTGAAGAGACGAAAAGAGGAAACATTCAGGTGTACTGGCCGGAAGGAAACGTGCTGATTCCAAAAGGGGTATACGAAGCCTATGCGGGCATCCCGGAATACAATACAGCGGTCAAGATCGAAAAAGCGGATACTTTTACCGCAAACAAAGATTTAAAATACAAGGAAAGACCAGTAGAGGATTTGGATGTAAACGTCGGCTGATTATAAGCCGCGTGCTGGGCGGTCATGACTAGGAGGACGGACGATGCGTTTTGCGCGACAAACCATTTCGGTACAGGAAGCGGTCGACAAATGGCTGGCGGTGTTGCCGACGCTGGCGACAGAGCAGGTGAACATCGGAGAAGCGTACGGGCGGATATTGGCTTGCGATCTGCATGCGACACACGACTTGCCGCACTTTGATCGCTCGCCGCTCGACGGCTATGCAGTCAAGGCAGCGGATACGGTGACTGCTTCCGTGGGAAGTCCGGTGGCTTTGCGCGTGATCGAGACGGTAGCCGCAGGCCAGGTGCCTGCCCGGGAAGTGACGGCAGGCTGTGCCACGCGGATTATGACCGGAGCGATGATGCCGGAAGGTGCCGATGCTGTGATCATGTTTGAACAGACGCAAAATCCGGGGGAACAGTCTGAGCAGGTCTGGATCAAGCGAGCGCTTCAGCCAGGAGATAACGTTTCCCGCCGCGGCGAGGAAATGGCGAAGGGAACGGTAATCGCGCAGGCAGGTGAACGGATCAATGCTGGCACGATCGCGATTTTGGCTACGTTCGGCTTTTCCCGGGTTGACGTTTTTCGCAGGCTGCGAGTGGGCCTTTTGTCCACGGGCAGCGAGCTTTTGGGCGTTGACGAGCCGCTTGTTCCAGGCAAAATCCGCAACAGCAACATGGCGATGCTGTCTGCTTTGGTAGCGGAAGCAGGAGGCGTCCCTGTCTGCTTTTCCGGCATGAAGGACGAACTTGCGCCAGCAAAGAACAAGATTAGCGAGTACATGCAGCAAGTAGATGTGCTCATCTCCAGCGGAGGCGTGTCGGTCGGCGATTACGACGTGATTGCACATCTGGCTGATGACCCTGATGTAGAGCTGTTGTTCAACCGGGTAGCGATGCGTCCGGCAAGCCCTACGACCAGCATGCTCGTGGCAGGCAAGCCGCTTCTGGCGCTGTCGGGGAACCCGGGCGCCTGCTTTCTTGGCTTCGAGCTGTTCGGGCGGACGGCGATCCGTCAGCTTGCCGGGGAAAAAGGGGTAAAGCCGCCGATAATCCAGGCAAGGCTCGCCGTTCCGTACGAAAAGCCTTGCCCATACCCGCGCTATTTGCGGGGGAAATTAATGGAACAGGACAGCGTGTTGCTGGCCGTGCCCGATTTCAACGACAAGGCAGGCAACCTGGGAACGCTGAAAGACAGTGAATGCTTCATTGTCATTCCGGCAGGCGGCAGTGGCAAAGCGGTGGGAGAGCTGGTAGATGTGCTGACCCATGCCGCCCCTGCGTGGAGAAAGGACGGATAGGAATGGACGAGCGGAGACGGGTATTGCAAATTGTCGGCTATTCCAACAGCGGCAAGACGACGTTGTTAACGAGACTGATTCCACTTTTGGAGGGTACAGGCTTGCGGGTCGGGGTGGTCAAGCACGATGGCGGACACGATTTCGAGTGGGATCAGCCGGGAAAAGACACATGGCGCTACCGCGAGGCCGGAGCTTCGCTCGTCGCGATTACCTCGAAAACAAAGACGGCGATGATCGAGCAGCGCCCCTTGGAGCTGCCTGTGCTCGTCCAGCGACTGACAGAGGCGGGAGCTGATCTCGTTTTGATCGAGGGCTTCAAGCGCGAGCACTTTCCCAAGCTGGTGCTGCTGCGGCGGCCAGAAGACGAAGAGTTGCTCCAGTCCGTCTCTCACCTGGTTGGGGTCGTGAGCTGGTCAGCCGATCGCAAGGAAAATGTACCGTGTTTTCACGTCGATGACGTAGAGAGCATCGCCAAGTTTGTGAGAGAGCGAATACAAAAAGATCATCCCGACGAATATAAGGGATGATCTTTTTTCATGGGCAGATGGGCAATTCGTTTGTCAACAAGGAGGCTTTTCAAAAACGTACAGCTCCCCGTTTTTGGCAATCTTGAATTTCGGCCCTGCAAAGCCGCGGCGAATCAGTTCTTCTCGCATGAACACCATGAGGGCAGCGTGGCTGACGATGAGGACATTTTCCGTGTGGTTTCCAAAGGCGTGATCAAATACTTCGCTGATCCGGAAGCGAGCACGCTTGATTTCCTCGCGCGTCTTGCGGTCGAAGTACATCGACAGCCTGATCCATACCGCCCACATGAGAAAAGGAAGCCGCAGACGCTCGGAAAAGGCTGGCGGGGGAATTTCGATTAGCTCGACCATTGGCGTAATCGGCCCGGGAAAAATCGTTTCCGCCGTTTTGACCGCTCTCGGGAGCGTACTGACATAGCACTTGTTCCATTCGATTCCGCTAAGGTCGGTGCTGCCAGATTCAATGTCTGCCTGATCGTACGTTCGGAACCACTCATTCACTACGCGGCCGGGAATGAATGCCCCTTTTGGGTAAGCTTGTTTGACTTTGAAGTGTCTCACTAAACCGACTTTCACGTGTGCCGACTTCCTTTCTTTCTATCAACCAGCAGGCCAGAGGAAACAGAGCGGTCATGAATTACAAGTAGGACTTGCTCCGCGCCATATCCGTCACCAAATACGGATTGTCGGCCTTCATCCGCTCGATCAAAACCTCAGCTTGGGAAGGGTCTTCCTTCAACACTTCCAGCTCTCTTTGCGTGATGCCGACAAGCTGGACAAAATCCACCCGACCGTGCACAGTGTCGATTCCATCTACTTCTGTATCGGCGGCAATCAGAAGGGCGGTGATGGCAGAGTCTGTGCCGATCCGCAAAGATTGTCCGTTTCCGGCGATGTATTGGCCGGGTTCGAAATAGCGCTTCTGGGTATATGTATAGCGGGCCAGATTGGACAGCATGTCAATCGCCCACATGCATTCTTCATTGGATTCTGCTTTGAGCTTGATCGTCATTTCGTAGCCCCATTGGCTCCACTCGCTTCCATACGCCTGTTCGTTTGTGTACAGCTCCGTCATGCCGTAGGTCAGCAAATGCTTGAAGCCGTGCGACGATTCATAAATGCTGTAGCCATCCAGGTACTCGTCACCGCCAAACATGGCGCGGCTCACCATATTTGTGCCGTAATGGGCAGGCTCCTGACCAGGGTACAGCTTCTGAAAAGCCTCATCAAGGGCATCCCAGCCTGGTGCCCAGTCATCTTGCTCCGAGGCGCGTCTTTGATATTCTTCCAGCGTCATATCGGTCCACTCCCTTAATTTTCCTAGATTTACTATATCGCAGGAGTTGCGCGAGAGGTACCCTTTTCCCAAATTCCTTGTCACAAATCGTTGCTTTTTCCTGTGATTATAATCACACGAGCGAAAACAGCTGCTCCGTTACACTACATACATAAGCAAGACGTTGAACTTCAAGGAGGGTTTTGTATGTTGAACCAAAAAACCATCGACATTATCAAATCGACCGTGCCTGTACTGGAAGTGCACGGCACTACGATAACCAAACATTTTTACAAACGGATGTTTGCCAGCCATCCAGAGCTGTTGAACATTTTCAATCACGCCAACCAAAAACAGGGCAGACAGCAAACGGCACTGGCAAATGCGGTGTACGCGGCTGCTTTGTACATCGACAAACTGGAAACGATTTTGCCGGTAGTGAAACAAATCGCACACAAACACCGCAGTCTGGGAATCAAGCCTGAGCATTATCCGATTGTCGGGGAAAACTTGCTTGCGGCAATCAAAGAAGTGTTGGGGGATGCCGCCACGGACGAAATCATCCAGGCATGGGCAGAAGCGTACGGGGTCATCGCGGATGTGTTCATCAGCGTGGAAGCGGAAATGTATGACCAGGCAGAAGGACAGACTGGCGGTTGGGCAGACTTCCGGGAGTTCATCGTCCAGCGCAAAGTAAAAGAAAGCGACGTCATCACATCCTTTTACCTGGTGCCAGCGGATGGAAAAGCGATCGCAAGCTACGAGCCTGGCCAGTACATCAGCGTCAAGCTGGATATACCCGGAGAAGAAAATACCCACATTCGCCAATACAGTCTCTCCGATGCGCCGGGCAATCCGTATTACCGCATCTCGGTGAAACGCGAGGACGCGATTGGCGATAAACCTGCCGGAAAAGTATCCGTCTATTTGTCGGAGGATATCAAAGAAGGCGATACGCTTCGTATATCCGCTCCGGCTGGCGATTTTACGCTGGATCAGCAAGACGACAGACCTGTTGTACTGATCAGCGGCGGCGTGGGCTTGACTCCGATGATGAGCATGCTGAAAACGCTGGTGAAAACGTCCCCGACTCGTCCGGTTACTTTTATTCACGCAGCGCAAAACGGCAACGTACACGCGATGAGAAAGGCCGTGGAGGAGCTGGCTGCCGAGCATTCGCAAGTAAAAGCGTTCTGGTGCTATGAAAAGCCGACAGAACAGGATCGCGCTGCACACGCTTTCCATAAAGAAGGCTACATCGACTTGCCATGGCTGCAAAGCATCGTAGCTGACAAAAACGCCAACTTTTATTTCTGTGGTCCCGTTCCTTTCATGACAGCAATCAACCGCGCTTTGAAGGAGTGGGGCGTGGACGCGGCAGACATCCATTTCGAATTTTTCGGCCCTGCCGGTACACTGGACTAAAGCAGAGGCGCTGGCGCGGTTTTACTTCTTATGGCCTGATTGGGCACGCAATAAACGATTGACTGTCTCCCGGCGCAATCCGATGAACTGGCCGATCTCGTCCTGGGTCAAGACTTCAGACAACGAAGCGACGGGAACAAACGACTGGAACCACAACTGGAGCTTGCGCAGTCTTTCTGCCGGGGAGACTTCCGACAACTGGTCGATGCGCTGCTGCATCATGCGCAGCTTGCCCTGGAGTTGCAAAGCGATCTCCCTGCATTTCTGGTGATCCGCCTCCAGCTCCCGGTACCAGTCTGTTGCGGACAGCACCTCGACTTCACAGGAGACAAGCGCGACGGCTGTTCCGTAGTAAGGGTTCGGGCTAAGCAGCGAATGATGCGGGATTGTCTCGCCTGGAACAATGATGTTCACCAGAGTGAGCGTCCCGTCTGCGTGCACCCGGTTGATTTTGAGCAATCCGCTTTTCAGATGGAAGAGCGGTCCAGTTTCTCCCTGGCGGAACAGCGTCTCGCCTTTATGTAAAATCATGGGCTTTTCCTCCTTCGGAAACGATCAATAAGGCAGTAGCAGTATACCACAATCAGCCCCGCAGGCACCTGCTTTCCTCGACTGGACGGCAGGTGCTTTTTGGTATGTCGCGGCGTGTTTCTTTCTGATCTGGGGCAAAAGCAAGCGGAATGGACATGCGCGGCTTTTTGCAAAACCGGCAGTTTCCGGCACGTTTTGCCCTTGCGTCCCTGACGGACCCCTTTGCTATAATGAGACCACAATCACGTTATGACAAAGGGGTTCTTTGATGCATATGACGATCCTCATCTGGTTCGGCTCCTTTTTGGGAGTGCTCGTTTTAGGCTTGATTGGCTATATGGCGTACCGCTACTGGTATCACATGGGGCAGCTTCCCAAGCCAGCGTTTCAGGAGCTTGACGCAAAGCCTGAGCCTGCGAACTGGTCAGAAGATGAGGTGACGATTACATGGGTAGGCCATTCGACGATCCTGCTGAATGTGTACGGAACCAAAATCTTGACTGACCCGGTATTAGGCGAAAAATTGGGACTTCGCGTCGCAGGGCTGCTTCATTTTGGCCCGAAACGCTTCACTCCGCCTGCTCTTGACTTCGACGAGATTGGCACCGTCGATTTGATTTTATTGTCTCATGCGCATATGGACCATGTCGACCTGCCAACACTGCGACGATTGGCGCATCCTGCTACGCACGTCATTACTGCGGCGAACACGGGCAAACTGCTCAGCGGCATGCCGTTCGCTTCCTGCAAGGAGCTTTCCGCGCAGCAAAAAGCGACGACCAAAGACGGCGTGACTATCACGGCGATTCCCGTCAGACATTGGGGAAACCGTTTCCCGTGGAACCACGACTACGGCTACAACGGCTACATCATCGAGAAAAACGGCGTGCGCATTTTGTACCCGGGCGACACGGCGTACATGTCGATGGAGGATTTGCCTGAAAAGTTTGGACCAATTGACATCGTGTTTATGCCGATTGGAGCCTACAAGCCGGATTCCTACCAGGCCGCACACTGCACACCGGAACAGGCGTGGCAAATGTTTCAGGAGAGTCGCGGCAAATGGCTGGTGCCTATCCACTGGAATACATTCGTACTCTCGCGCGAGCCTGTGGAAGAGCCAATGCAGCGTTTGCTTGCGGCAGCAGGCGAGGAAAAACAGCGAATTGTTGTAGAAAAGCAGGGGGAGACGTTTACCTTGCCTGTGTGATCAAGCGGAGCGACTGCTTTTTACGGCAGTCGCTCTTTCCGCTAAATTCATACATATACGGGCGAACTGCATAAAATAGAAGGAATCATCCCGTTGTTATAGAAATTATTTTATCAAGAGTTTTTGAGGAGGGATACATATGTCACAAGCATTGCCACAACGTTGGGATTTGGATGTGTTGTTTTCCGGTGGAAGTGAGTCCGCTTCGTTCCATGCATTTTTGGAGCAACTGGAAAAAGATATCGCAACTTTGAAAGGCCGGGTCGAGGATGCGGCCCTGAACTTGCAGGAAAAAGCTGCGTTTGTCGATGTCGTTGCCGAAGTGCAAAGCATTGCCGTGCGGGTGAGACAAGCAGGCGCTTTCATTTCTTGCCTGACAGCGCAAAACGTGAAGGACGAGGGCGCCAAGCTGCTCGGCGGACGCGTGAAAACGATCTCTGCGGCATTCGGCGCTGTTTTGACGCGCTGGGATGAGCAATTGCTGCGCATTGACGAAGCGGCATGGAACGCGCTGCTTGCAGACGAAGAATTGCAACCGCTTGCTTTTGTGCTGAACGAACGCCGCCGCCGCGCCCAGGAAAAGCTCACTCCTGAACAGGAAGTGCTGGCGAGCGATCTGGCTGTAGACGGCTATCACGCTTGGCAAGATTTGTACAACGCGGTAGTAGGGCGCATGACGATTGAAGTGGAGCTGGACGGGGAGACGAAACAGCTTTCCGTAGGCCAAGCCTCCAACCTGATGAGCCATCCGGACCGCGCTGTGCGCGACCAAGTGTTTGCCAAATGGAAAGAAGCGTGGGGCAAGGAAACGGAGCTGTGCGCACAAGCCCTCAACCATCTCGGCGGCTTCCGTCTGGCTCTGTACCGTCACCGCGGCTGGGAGTCCGTACTGCGCGAGCCGCTCGATATCGGGCGCATGCAGGAAAAGACGCTCGATGCGATGTGGCAAGCGATCGACAATCGCAAAGACCGTCTGGTGGCCTACCTGGAGCGCAAAGCCAAGCTGCTTGGCGTTGAAAAGCTGAGCTGGTCCGACGTCTCCGCGCCAGTTGGCAACGTGCACAAAAAAGTGTCCTATGACGAGGCAGCAGCCTTGATCGTCGAGCACTTCAACCGCTTTAATCCGAGCATGGCGCAATTCGCCGAGAAAGCTTTCAAAGAAGGCTGGATCGAGGCGGAAGATCGCCCTGGAAAACGTCCGGGCGGATTTTGCACCAGCTTCCCTGTGAGCAAGCAGTCCCGCGTGTTCATGACGTATGCCGGAAGCGCAAGCAACGTGTCTACGCTGGCCCACGAGCTGGGGCATGCGTATCATCAGCAAGTGATGTGGGATTTGCCAGCGCTCGCGCAAAACTACGCGATGAACGTAGCCGAGACAGCTTCGACGTTTGCGGAAATGATTTTGGCTGACGCTGCCGTGAAAAATGCTGCGAACGACGAAGAGCGTCTCGTCCTGCTCGAAGACAAGCTGCAATCAGTCGTCGCGTTCTTCATGAACATCCACGCCCGCTTCCTGTTCGAGAAAAACTTCTACGAGCAGCGCAAAAAAGGTCTGGTCAGCGCAGCCGAGCTGGATCGGATCATGGAAGAAGCGCAAAAGCAGGCGTTCAAAGGCGCACTGGCGGAATACGAGCCGCACTTCTGGGCTTCCAAGCTGCACTTTTACATCACTTCGTACCCGTTTTACAACTTCCCGTACACCTTCGGCTATTTGTTCAGCCTGAGCGTGTATGCGCGTGCTCTGGAGGAAGGCGAAAGCTTCGCGGCGAAGTACGATGCGCTTCTCCAGGATACGGGCCGTCTGATGGTCGAAGATTTGGCGAAAAAGCATCTGGGCGAAGACATGACGACCGTCGAGTTCTGGCAAAAAGCGGTCGATCTGGCTGTGGCCGATATCGACGAATTTCTGCGCCTGACCTAAACAGCGGGCAAGCTGCCTGTCCGAGTATGAACAGCACCGCGATTGTTGGATGTACACGACAATCGCGGTGCTGTTTTTTTATGCCTGCCGCCGATTCGTAGAGATCTTGTAAAGATGCGCCGGCAAAACTTCGGATAACTTTTACCTGGGATTTATGGAATCGTCGCGTTCATTTTGTACAGTGAGAGGGAAGGGATAGCCATGCAAAGGGAGGTATCATCATGGACACTGCCAGTCATCTTTTGCTTGGGGTCACGCTTGCGGGCCTCGCCCAGCTCACTCCTGCCGTTGCGCACGATCCTGGATTGGCGCAAGCGGTAATGGTCGCGACGGTAGTCGGGTCACACGCGCCCGATTTTGACACAGTGGCCAGGCTTCGCGGGATCTCTTTTTACATCCGTTTTCATCGGGGGATCACTCATTCTATCCCCGCCCTGTTCATTTGGCCGCTGCTCATTTCGCTCCCTGTGGCCTGGGGCTTTGGGCAAATGCAGCACATCGGAATATTGTACGGCTGCACGCTTGCGGCTGTCGTGCTGCACGTCTTTTTGGATATGCTGAACGCGTACGGTGTGCAGTGTGTCCGACCGTTCAGCCGCAAATGGGTTCACCTGGATGTGCTGGCGATTTTTGAACCGTTTCTGTTCGCCATTCATTTGGCGGCTGCCATCTGGTGGCTCGGCTTCCAGGGAGACGCGACCGTGTTGTTCCCGGTTGCGTACGTCTTGACTTTTGCTTACATTGCTTTGCGGTGCTGGCAGCATCAGCGGCAAGTCAAGCGTGTGAAAAGCGCCTTGAATACAGCGGGCGTATGCCACGTATTGCCGAGTCTGCATCCGTTTCACTGGCGGTTTGTCATCGAAGCCGAGCAGCGGTTTTATACGGGGAGAATCGAGTACGACCATGTGCTGCTCGAAGACGTATACTCCAAGCAGTGCCGCGACGAGATCATTCAGGCTACGGTCGGTGTGGACGGCGTGCGCGCTTTTCTCGGATTTGCCCAGCGCATCCACGTCACCTGGAAAGAATCGCAGGACGGATATGAAGTTACCTGGAGCGACGTCCGCTTCTGGTACAACCGGAAACTGCCGTTTGGAGTAGATGTCGTGCTGGATCGCGAGCTGAATGTGGTCGATCATCGCCTGGGCTGGCGCAAAAAAGCGTGGGACCCGCCGTTTGTCTAAGCCGTCTAACTTGTTTAACGTAACCAGGCTAAAGTCAGGTTTGTCATCTACTCCGCCGGAGATTCTGGCGGGGTTTTTTGTTGGGGAAAATAGCGGGTGTCAGGTTTAATCTGTACTTCGGAAAAAGCTCGCGGGAGACGGGCCTTTTCAAAAACGAGCGGAGATGCTACACTAATAAAAAATCTGATGTTCGATGGTGATCGAATGAATAAAATGTATTCTATTAGAATCGAATGGTCTGCTGCCTATGAATGCATCATCAGCCTGTATGCGTACATTTACGAAAAGGAACGAAAGCATTTGCAGCTTGGCGTCTCCTGGAAGGAAGAAACGAAGCAACAGCTGCCCACAGCGTTCGCCCAAGAGCTGGAGGATGAGCGCTGGGAGGTGCTGCACAGACTGGTGCTATTGGTCGCGCAAGCCCCGGAGAAAAAGTCGGTGGCGGACTTTCTCGGCTGGCTGGAAAAGCTGCCTCCCGGAGAAATTTACGAGCTGCTCGCTCCATGGGTAGAGACGATCCCGCTCAATCTCGGTGAAATCCGCGATCATAGCGTGTCGCTTTTGGCGCGATGGAATGAGCATTATTTTTCCCGGATCTCGCCAGCCATTGTCACGAGTCTGGAGCGAAGCGCGGCGGAAATGACGGAGTTGGCGGGAAAAATGACCGCGATCGAGCTGATCGACCATGCGTCAAACGGCATCTGGATCGAGCCTATGCCCGATTTGCAAGAGGTCGTGCTCATCCCGCAATATCACTGTGCGCCTACGTCCGTTCTCGATTTTTACCGCGGACTTGCCACGTGCTTGTATCCGGTCAGAGATGCCGGACAAACCGAGCCGCAGCCATTGCTTGAGCTTCTGCCGCTTGCCCAGTGTCTGGCGGATGAAAAAAGGCTGCACATTTTGCGGTGCCTCGCTGAAAAAAAGAGTACGCTGGGAGAGCTGCAAGAGCAGGTGTCGCTCGCCAAAAGCACGGTCCACCACCACGTCACGGCGCTTCGCCGGGCTGGACTGATTCGCGCGCACTATAACGGCAGCACAACGATTGCAGCCTACAGCTTGCGCGAGTCATTCGTCGATCGTCTGCCTGTGCTGTTGCGTTCCTTTTTGCACAGGGAGGGAGCAAGGAGAATGACCGATGAATAAGTGGAAAAAAGTTTGGGAGGCGTATCACCCGATTGTGCATCTGCTGATGGCGGGCACGGTGTTCGTCAGCCTGACGCAATCGATGAGCATGCCGTTTCTGGCGATTTACTTGAGCGAGACGACGACGCTGACGCCTGCCTACATCGGGTTGATTATCGGCGCGGGGCCTTTGGCGGGCACGGTTGGCGGCTTCCTCGGCGGGATTTTGTCGGACTTGTTCGGCAGGCAAAAGCTGATGATTTTTTCCATGGTATTGATGGCAGCAGCTTTCGTCGGTTTCGTCTTTTTCGGCAATCCGCTGGTGCTTTTGCTGATCAGTTTGTTGATGGGTTTGTCGGCGTCTTTTTACGGAACGGTGTCGAAGGCGATGATGGGCGATTTGACGGAGGAAGGGAAACGGTTTCGGGTGTTTTCCAACCGCTATTTGGCGATAAACCTCGGAGTGGCTATCGGGCCGATGCTGGGAGCGTTTTTAGGCATTGCGGGCAGCGGGATTGCTTTTATGCTTACGGCGTTCTCCACGCTTTGTTTTGCGGCTGTGCTTTGGATCGTGTGCCAAAAGTATCGCGTCTCAGATGGCGCTGCTGGCGGGCAGGCGACAACAGAGAAAGCGAGCTTGCAGCAAATCTGGAGCATCTTGAAAAAAGACGTGGCTCTGCTGTCTTTTGTCGTGGGCGGAATTTTGCTGGTGACGGTTCATGGGCAAATGTCTGTTACGTTGTCCCAGTATTTGCGTGAAAACATAACGGAAGGCGTCGCCTTGTTTGGCGTGTTGATGAGTGCCAACGGCTTTACCGTGCTGCTGTTGCAAGTGCCTCTGACGCGACTGGTTGAGCGTTATTCCTTGTTTTCGCGGATTGCAGCGGGAGCGGCGCTGATGGCGGTCGGAGAGCTGGGCTTCGCCTTTTCGGCTACGTGGAGCTGGTTCGTAGCTGCGATGATCGTCTTTACGTTGGGAGAAATTTTGATCGTGCCAGCCGAGTACGCGCAGATCGACCAAATCAGCCCGGCGAATATGCGCGG
Organism: Brevibacillus sp.; assembly: GCF_003521185.1. Taxonomy (NCBI): domain Bacteria; kingdom Bacillati; phylum Bacillota; class Bacilli; order Caryophanales; family Paenibacillaceae; genus Brevibacillus; species Brevibacillus sp. The sequence goes on along the minus strand of NZ_DOTK01000028.1, from coordinate 12,913 downwards.
CACCTATTACGGAGCGCAGAGCGTCAGCATGCTCGGCAGCTTTCTCGGGCCGTGGGCGGGCGGAATCGTGCTGCACGCATACGGCGGGCCGACGATGTTTGTCATGATGGGCGCGATTGCCATGGTCAGCTTGGTCTTTTACTGGTTAGGCCGCCGCCTTCATGAGCAGCGAAGCATGCAAGAGAGTGTACAAGTGAAAACTGTCAGCTAGTCAAACAAAAAGAGTATTGCCTGTATTTGTAAAAAGGTATATACTGGAACTCAAATCTTTTCACTAGGGGAAATGTTGATGTCGGCGTTTGTGCTTAACTAATCCAATTGGATAAAGTTCTCCCATTTTTTCGCAAAAAGTCATCTAGCAAGTGGTTTGTTTGTGATGGGAACAGGGAGAGCTTCATTGGTTAAGAACAACGGTCATCGACCTGCCCAATCCGATCAGTCGCCGGAACCGTGCTCTTTTTGCACGGTTTTTTTGCATCAGCGGCTACGATTTTTTCTGCGCACCCAAGGCAGAGGGGAACCATGTGTTCTTCGCTGCTTTTTTTCATGCAAGTGGGTGTGTCCGCTTGCGGTCATCACTTTGCTCCTCAGATAAAGGGGAAGCACTATGACCGCTTCGGCGCAGGGAGAGGGAGGCATATCCCTAATGAAAAGAGGCGTACACATGCGCAACTATCGCAACTATATAGAAGAAACGTATCGTCAAGTTCAATTGCAGGAAGGGCCGCAAGTGATTGAGCAGTTCCTGCTGCATTGTTATTTTCAGCCGGGCTTGCCTGGCAAAGAGTTGGCGCGAAAAGTCATGCTGCCTGTTCCGGTGGCGACTGCAATCAAAAAAGAACTGATCAAGGCCGGGGCGTTGCAAGCGAGAAACGGCTTGGCTTGCACGGAAGACGGCTTGGCCTACGTGGAAAATGGACTTGGGTTCGGCGGGCTGGACCGGACTTTGTACAATAAGCTGATGCAAGACGAGTCGGCCTGGAAAAACGAGCTGGCGGACGTGTACAACGAGTTGGAGAGCATCTTGTCCGAGCGGCCGCAAGTGAATGTGCAGCTCGATCAGGCAAAATGCACGGCAGAGACGAGTTTGCGCCGGGCGCTGCTTTGTCTGCGGAACCATGCGCTTGTCGGCAAGAAAGTATTGTGCGTGGGCGACGACGACTTGGTCAGCGTGTCGCTCGCCCTTTTGCTCAAACGCTTGTTTCCAGGAAAAGCGGGGGGCGCAGGCAAGATTGAGGTTGTCGATATTGATCAGCGCTTTTTGCAATATATCAGGGATGTAGCGCAGCAGCGGAACTTGGCGATCCAATGCCATCACGCCGATTTGCGCGAGCCGCTGCCTGCGCGGTTGCATCGTCAGTTCGATTGCTTTTTTACCGATCCGCCGTATACGCTGCAAGGGATGTCCCTGTTTTTGTCACGGGGAATCAGCGGTTTGCAGCCGCGCAAAGGACTGCCTGTTTTCTTGTCTTTTGCGCACAAGTCGCCCGATTTTACGTTGCAGATGCAGCAGCAGTTCGTGCAGGCGGGATTGAGCGTCCGGGAAGTTCTCAGTCATTTTAACGAGTACGAGGGGGCACAACTGCTGGGCGGAAAAGGCCAGATGATCGTGCTCGTCACTACCGAGCAGACGGCTCCAATCGTGAAGGAAGCGTACAGAAAGCCGCTGTACACCGGAGAAGAAGTGCGTTCGCAGCGGCTGTATCGCTGCAAGCGCTGCGCTCAGGTGGCCAAGGTTGGGGCCAACGAGCGGGTGAAGACGATTGAAGCTCTGAAAAGCAAAGGCTGCCCGCGCTGCCGACAGACGAGGTTTGAACTGATCTCTCGCTGTAGCGTCGATCGTCATGCTGATCATGATTGATTGCCCTGTGGCTCGGTTCGATCGCAGAGCTGCCCATAGGTGCGCTGACCGAACGTCATGCCGAGCACGACTGATTGTCCCGCGACTGGCATATGGTAGTGGTGAGGAGGGGCGAGCTATGGCTTACGAGAGAGCGTTCGTTGTTTTGCGGATGGCGACTGGCGTGCTGTTTTTGCTCCATGGTCTGGCGAAGCTGCAGCGGGGGATGGGGGCGGTCAGCGAAATGTTTGGCGATCTCGGCTTGCCGGGGTGGCTTGCTTTTCTGGTGCTTGCCATCGAGCTGATTGGCGGACTGGCCTTTTTGCTGGGGATCGGAGCGAGCTATGCGGCGTGGGGACTGGCAGGAGCGATTGTGACGGTGAAGTGGGAGAAAGGGTTCATCGGCGGGTATGAACTGGATTTGATTTTGCTTTTGGTCGCAATCTATGTCGGCCTTAAACCGACAAAAGCAAGACCCGGTTAAGCCAGAGTGGCGCAGCCGGGTCTTTTGTGATCAGTTGTCCGTTTCCAGATGCTCGTAGCTGCTCGCGGATACGTGGTCGAGCAAGAACGTTTTTGCATCGCGGTAGTAAAGATGCAGCTCGTGCATGGCGCGTGTGCAAGCGGTATAAAACAGCTTGCGTTCGCTTTCCCGGCTGTAGCTCTTGGCAGAAGCGTCGTATAGGATGACGGCATCGAACTCGACCCCTTTTGCCAAGTACGACGGGATGACGAGATTGCCTGTATCGTAGGACAAGGTAGAGGTGGTAATCAGACGAATCGGCAAAAGCGCAGCGAGACTCTGATGCGCTTTCTCGGCTTCCGCAGCTGTTTTCGTAATGACGGCAATCGTCTTGTGGCCGTTTGCCGACAGCTTTTTCACCCGCTCGACAATCTGCTGTGTAAGCTCGGCGTCGCTGTGTACCTTCGTCACGGTCGGCATCCGGCCATCCCGGTTGAAAGGCTCGATCTGCTCGCCGCCTGCGACCAGCTGCTTCGTGAACCGGACAATCGGCAAGGTAGAGCGGTAGCTTTTCGTCAGCACGAATGTTTCTGTCTCTTCTGGTTCAAAGAGCGAGGAGACTGTGCCGAAGCTTTCGTCGTGCGCAGCATGCGCGTAAATCGCCTGATTCCAGTCGCCGAGCACGGTCATTTTGGCGCGCGGAAACAAGTTTTTGATCAGCGCAAACTGAAACGCCGAGTAATCCTGGGCTTCGTCGAGAAATACATGGCGGACGAGATTGTTCGTCTGCTTGCCTTCCAGGCACTCCTGCAAGTACAAATAAGGCGGAATGTCTTCCTGTGTCAGCTTGCCTTGATCCAAGCACTCCAGGGTCAGCGAACAGATCGCGGGCCATGCAGCTGAACTCAGGGACGGCTCATCCGACAGCAACTGGTCGAGCAGCGCCTGGTCGGCATACATTTGGCGATAAGTAGCCTGTATATCAATAAATTGCAGCGAAGCAATCGAGTCGCGAACCGGCTGAAAATGCTGTTTGACCACCCGCTTTGCCAGCAGCTCCTGCTCGCGGTCGAAGTCGTCGAAAGAATCGTCGCGAAACTGCTTTTTGCGGCGAAGCTGCTGATAGGCGGCTACATAAGCATCTTTATCGAGCAATTGCACCTCGTCCTCGACCCACGGTTTACTGCGCTCGCGCCGTTCCAGCTGTTTGACTTCCGCGAGCAAAGCTCGTGCCACCAGAGCCATCCGGTTCGGGATCGGCAGAGAGGTGTCATGGGAATAAAACAGCTCCTGTATGTGCGCGGCGGAAATAAGCGTGCCCTGGCGAAACGAAATCGGACGGAACACGATGCCTCCTCGCATGAGGCGATCCGCGTACTGATTCATCACGCGCAGGAAAGGCGCGGACGATTTGCAGCGAATCGCCGCAAGCCTTGCCTCGTAGTCAGGTTCGTCATGGGCGGTAAGCACGTATTCCATTTGCTCCAGCGAATTTTCCAGGGAAAAGGAATCGCCAAGCCGATGCTGGGCGTACTCCTGAAAAGTCGTTTGCTGCATGTTTTCCTCGCCCAGCTCGGGAAGAACCGTCGAGATGTAGCTGTTGAACAGCGAGTTGGGGGAAAACAGGACGATCTGCTCTGCGGTCAAAGTCTTGCGATAGCGGTAGAGCAAATAGGCGACCCGTTGCAGGGCGGCCGAAGTCTTGCCGCTGCCGGCTGCCCCGGAGACGATCAGCAAGCGGCTTTTTTCGTTGCGAATAATCCGGTTCTGGTCACGCTGGATCGTGGCGACGATGCTTTTCATTTGCGAATCGGCTTGCTTGCCCAACACTTCCTGAAGCAGCTCGTCGCCGATGGTCACGCCAGTATCGAACATGTGAAGCAGTTGCCCATCGCGGATGATATATTGCCGCTTGCACGTAATCTCTCCTGAGACGACCCCGCTTGGCGTGTCATAGTGAGCCGGGCCGGGGGAATAGTCGTAGTACAGGCTGGAGATCGGTGCCCGCCAGTCATAAATGAGAAAATGCTCGTCGTTTTTGTCCAGTAAAGAGGCGATTCCGAGATAAATGCGTTCTGAACCAGGCTCGGTTTCTTCGTGAAAATCAATCCGGCCAAAATAGGGAGAGTGCATCAATCGCTGCATGGTACGCAACTGATTCTGGGCATGACGCTGGCTGCGCTCCCGCTCCGACAATACTTCAGCTTGCTGCTTGATGCTGACGTACGTCTCGATCGCCTCGGTGGCATCCTCGAAGTTGACGGTCACATCGTCCCAAAAATGCTTGCGGATTCCGACGATATCTTCACTTACGACTTGTACCTGCTGTTCGAGGTCGGTGATCCGGTTGCTGATTTCAGTGATGACTGTCTCAACCCGTTGCTGTTCGTTTTGCCTTTCTTGATCAGTAGCGCTCATGGTACCGCTCCTTTTTCGTTCCCCTTTTTTGATCTGAAGGTTTGACAAGGATGCTGCAATGTGGTAAGATTATATTGGAGATAGAATGATAGTTGTTTCGAAAAGTCACCTACAGACCAATTCCCATTGTAGCAGAGGGTCTATAGGTTTTCAACATGTAAAAAAATAGTAGCCGATACGACGAAGACGGGGCGATGCCTGTGTCTTCGTTTTTTTGCTTTCAGGGGCAGTTATGGTTATGGAAAAGAGGGCGGGGAAAAAGCGAATGGCTTTTTCCCTCCTATAACGGGTGCTCCCACCAGTTCATGTAAACATAAAAAGCCGGTTGCTCGCCTGTATCCGGGACGCGAATCGTCAAGGCCATTCCCGGGCCGATGATCCACTGGCCGTTTGGTTGCTCGCTCGCTGTCGCCATCGGCGGGACGATGCGGATCGAGGCGAAGACTCCATCTGGATGGCCGGGTGGATGGTCTGATCCGTACATGATCTGCCCTTGAGCCGCGGGACAGGCAGCAAGCTGGATGTAGCCGGACGTCACTTGCGCCGATGCTTTGGCTTTGGCGATGCCAGCTGCTTTGCCAAACCAGATGTGCGCTTCGAGAGGGCAAGCTTGCGGATTCGTGATCAGCCACTGGTTTACGTATAAAAGCACGCCAGAGCGAAGCGGATTGACCAGAGAAGCGAAGCCGTGCTCGCCGTCTTGAGCGACTATTTTTTCCGATTGCCCGAGGAAGTGCTTGCATGGATCGGAGATTGGCATCGTGTATGGGACGGGCATGTTGCGGTTCAGCGGCGCAGTGGGCGGAGGTGTGGGAAAGGGAAAGTAGCCCATCTGCATGTAAATATCAGGCAGGCCGTAATAGTAGGAGGAGTTGGTCATGTTCTTTTCTCCTTACCGATTCAGTAGTGCCAGCCCTACAGCATATGGCATTCGTCTATCCGGGGTGCGGCGCTGCTTCTTTTACAGAGAAAAACGCCCAAACAGCGAGCGTTGGGCGTACGATGACGTCTGAGGTATGGAGCGGTTACGATACGGCTTTCCAGGCGTGGAAGGCAAGCAGTGCCCAGCCAGCGAGAAACAGGACGCCGCCGATCGGGGTAATCGCCCCGAGCACTTTGATCCCGGTCATGGCCAATGTGTAGAGACTGCCGGAAAAGATCACGGTTCCGGCTGCGAAGCACCATCCCGCCCAGACAAGCCCGGAAGAGTCCGGATACCATTTGAGCAGCAAAGCGACGAGCACGAGTGCCAGAGCGTGAGTCGTCTGGTACGTCACTCCCGTATGAAAAATGCCAAGCGAATATTCATCCAGCTTTTCTTTCAGGGCGTGGGCACCGAATGCTCCAAGCGCAACCGAAAGAAAACCGCTGACACTGCCGAGCAGCAAAAACAGCTTCATGCGTCATTCACTCCTTCAGATGATCGAAATCAGGCACAAATATCCATTATTATTGTACCGCACAAGGATGAGCTATGCCCAATTGCAATTTGATGAACAGTGTGTTGGACGGCACGTTTTTGAACGGGCTGAATCTGGTGGTGGACGGCATTGGCCTGATCGCTATGCTTGTTTTCTCCGGCGCGCTTATTTATTCGGGCGTACGTGACTGGTTCCAAAAATAAGGACGACACGCAAGCGTGAACAAAGCGAAGGCGTCTACTGGATGGGGGCGCTTTTTTATGGGGGAACAAGTTCTTGCCAGCCTGGCGATTTAGAAGCATATTGATTCAAGCGTGGGCAAAGCAAGTAAGCTAGTTGCCTTATCTAACATCGCTGCGTGCATTACATATTTGTGATATAGGGCTAGAGAAATAGACATATTGGAAATTTTGAATTAATATATTCTGGAAATGAGGATCGCTTGAATTATGTTCATTTGACCGAATTAGGAGGAGCAAAAAATGGCAACTCTTGAAGATGTAGTAAGCGTTTTGGTGGAAATACTAGGTGAGATCAAGGTTTTAAATGAGCGCGTGGATAAGATCGAGGACTATCTTATTGATATGACAGTTGCTGTTGAGTCGATTAAGAATATTACAGAAAGCATAGACGATAATGTCCATACTATAAAATTAGATGTTGATTCAATCGACAATACTGTTCAAAATATTGATATTTCCGTCGGCTAAAGGCATTGAAGGACTTATTGAAAACTTATCGGGAACGTTTGACTGATCTGACAACGAGTAGCAAAAGCCTCAAATGAATGACACTCACTCAAAAGAAAAAGAGATGGCTAAGATTGAGAGCGTACTTGAACAATTAATGAGACAAAAATGCAAAGAGTGTGAGAGAGCATAACATATGAGGGATATGAGGGCTTTTAAGTATCAAAGAATAAAGAATAACCAAACTGATGAAGGCGTTTCCTCATAAGGAGACGCTTTTTTGTTGTCAAAACACTTCCCTGCCACTCCAACCGTTTTTTCCAAGAACCGTGGCGTCTTTTCTCCACTTGCCCCATATACATAAAGTAGGCTTTGGCGAATGGAGGGGGAAAGGCAATGACAGGCGACGAGCGCAAAGAACTGGAGCGATCCATTGACGAGATCACGGAGATAGCCAAGGGGTTCAACCTTGATTTTTATCCGATGCGATACGAAATATGCCCGGCAGACATCATCTACACGTTTGGCGCGTACGGCATGCCGACCAGGTTCTCGCACTGGAGTTTTGGAAAGAGCTTTTACCGGATGAAACTGCAATACGACCTGAACCTGAGCAAAATTTACGAGCTGGTCATCAACTCCAACCCGTGCTATGCGTTTCTTCTGGACGGCAACTCACTGATCCAAAACAAGCTGATCGTTGCCCACGTGCTGGCTCACTGCGACTTTTTCAAAAACAACATGCGCTTCTCCAATACGAACCGCGATATGGTCGAGAGCATGGCGGCGAGCGGCGAGCGGATTCGCCAGTACGAGATCGAGCACGGCAAGGAAGCGGTCGAGAACTTGTTGGATGCGAGCCTGGCGATACAGGAGCATATTGATCCGAGCTTGCTGCGTCCCAAGCTGAGATGGAAGCGGGAAGGGGAAGAGCCGCAGAAAAAAGCGAAGTATGAGCGGACATCGCCTTACGATGACCTGTGGGGACTGGACCGCAAAGAAAAAGTGGAAGCTGATCCCGCCAAGCAAGTGCGCAAATTCCCGCCGGCTCCGGAAAAAGACTTGCTGCTGTTCATCATGGAGTACAGCAACGTGTTGGACGATTGGCAACGCGATGTGCTGACGATCATCCGCGACGAGATGCTCTACTTCTGGCCGCAGATGGAGACGAAGATCATGAACGAAGGCTGGGCGACCTACTGGCATATGCGCATTCTGCGGGAGATGGAGCTGACGGAGGCGGAGACGATTGAATTTGCCAAGCTGCATTCCTCAGTCATCCAGCCGTCGACGACAAGCATTAACCCGTACCATCTCGGCTTGAAAATTTTTGAGGACATTGAAAGACGCTGGGACAATCCGACGCAGGAAGAGCAGGAGCGCTTTGGCCGCAAGCCGGGCGAAGGACGCGCCAAGCTGTTTGAGGTGCGCGAGCTGGAATCCGACATCAGCTTTATCCGCAACTTCCTGACAAAAGACTTGGTGAGCGACCTCGACCTGTACATGTTCGGCAAGCAGGGCAACGACTGGGTCGTAACGGAAAAACAGTGGGAGCAGGTGCGCGACGGTCTGGCCGGGACGCGGGTAAACGGCGGCTTTCCATATGTGCTGGTGCATGACGGCGACTATTTGCGCTCAGGAGAGCTATTGCTCAAGCACCACTTCGAAGGCTTGGAGCTGGACGTGAAGTACGTCGAGAAGACGCTGCCTTACGTCTACACCTTGTGGGGAAAAAATATCCACCTAGAGACAGTCGTGGAAGATCGGCAAGTCATGTTCACCTATGACGGCAAAAAGGTGCATCGCAGGTTTTTGTAAAAAAGGCAAGCCGTACGTCCGGGGATGATCTAGCCGGGGGTGCGGCTTTTCTGCTTGCTGCCAGCAGGATTTGGTCCGCCCGTTGTGGAAATTTTCGCAAAGCAAAAGCGATCTACCTACTTCCCGGGAGGTTCTCCACATGATAAAGCACGTAGCAGTAATCGGATCAGGTGTAATGGGGCATGGCATCGCCCAGCTATATGCATTGGCGGGTTTCTCTGTTTCGCTTTACGATTTGCAGGAGGAACTATTGCACAAAGCAAAAGCGAGCGTGGAACAAAGTCTGGACTTGCTGAAAAAAGAGGGAGTCATTACGGATCAGGACAAGTCCTCTGCACTGGAGCGGATTGTGCTGACTACCGATTTGCAGCAAGCGGTGGCTGAGGCCGATGTGATTACAGAAGCTGTGCCGGAAGTGATCGAGCTGAAATGGCAGCTGTTCTCCCAATTGGAGCAGTTTGCCAAGCCGGAGGCGATTATCGCTTCCAATACGTCTACTTTCTCTATCGCGCGGCTGATCGAAAAGGCAAAGTTGCCGCACCGTTTTATCATCACTCACTTTTTCAATCCGGCGCAGCTCGTTCCGCTTGTCGAGATTGTGCGCCACGAGCAAACGGCAGAGGAAGTTGTCACAGCGACAGTCAAGCTGATGGAACGAATCGGCAAAGCTCCCGTGCTGCTGAAAAAAGATGTGCCTGGCTTTATCGCCAACCGCCTGCAAACGGCGTTGATGAGAGAGGCGTTTCATTTGCTGGAGGAAGGCGTGGCGAGTGCGGAAGACATCGATACGGTAATGAAAGCAGGCATCGGCTTTCGCTGGGCGTTCGTCGGGCCGATCGAGACGGCTGATTTTGGCGGGCTGGATACGTGGCAGCGCGTCATGGACAATTTGGCGCCGGAACTGGATCAATCTATTACGGCTCCACAGATTATTAGCGAGCACGTGAACAAAGGCGAGCTGGGCACCAAATCAGGCGCAGGCATCTACTCGTACGAGCACGTCTCAGTCGCGGACAGGCTGCACGCAAGAGACGAGCAGTTCATCCGGCTGACCAAGCTGAAAAACGAGCGATAAACAATAGGGCAAAAGCAATCAGGAAAAAAGTCGGGGGATATCCCGGCTTTTTTTCTAGCCATTTTTTCGCCCGGAAACGCATGCTGCTGCCCTTTTACAGGCAATCCCGGGTATCAAAGCCGACAAACTTTATCGTCTTTTTACTAAAAAAGCATTAGGCAGTTACCGATATTAGTCATTAGGACTTATAACGATTGTCCTTTTTTATCCAAATTCAACAAGGAAAGAAGATGAACAGACTTGAACGTAAGACAGCTAGAATGGATCAAAAGCTTCAAAACCAAGTTGATTGTGACGTTTCTGTTGATCCTGATTATCCCTTCCCTCGTGGTTGGAGCCTTGTCTTTCCAGGAGGCCAAGCAGGAAATTGAGAAGCAGATCATGACAAGCGCGAATGAAAATGTTTCTCTCGTAAATTCGATCATCTCCAATACGTTTGAGCCGAAAATGAAAGACGCTGACTACTTGGCGAAAGTGATCAACAAGAGCATGTATGCAGCAAAAGACAACTCGGAGGCTGTGAAATTCCTCGATATTTACATGGGGATGAACCCGGAAGTAGCGAGTATCAGTTTAGGGACGGAAGACGGGAGTTACATGCGCTCGCCCAGACAGGAAGTGAAGGCAGACTTTGACCCGCGTACCCGCGACTGGTACAAAATCGCGATGGCGAGCAAAGGCAAGGCGATTATTACCGCGCCGTACATTTCCGCCGTTACGGGTGAAGTCATCGTAACGATTGCCAAAGCGACGGATGACGGCTCTGGAGTCATCGGCATTACGCTCGGCATTGAGCAAATCAAAAAAGTGGCCAGCAGCGTGAATATCGGCACGAACGGTTACGTGATGGTGTTGGATGGGACTAAGAAGTACGTTGTGCACCCGGAGGAGACTGCGGGAGAGGAAGCAAAAGAAGAGTTCTATCATAACTTGTACCAGGCGGAGACGGGCCAGTTCTCGTATTCGTTTCAGGATCAGCCAAAAGAAATGTACTTTATGACCAATCCGACTACGGGCTGGAAAGTAGCTGGTTCGATGCTCCGCTCGGAAGTGGATGAGGCTGCCCGCCCGATCTATACGCATACGCTTTGGACGATTGCGGTTTGCTTGATCGTGGGCGGGATGATCATTTTCGTGATTTTGCGTTCGATTATTGCAAGCATTCGCGAGGTGAAAGAGCATGCGGTCCGGGTCAGCCAAGGCATTTTGACCGATTCCATCGAAGTGCGCACGAGCGATGAGCTTGGCGAGCTTGGCCGCGCGTTCAACATGATGCAGGAGCATTTGCGCACGCTCATTTCCGATGTGGAAGCGCGAGCCGAGCAAGTTGCCGCTTCGTCCGAGCAGTTGACGGCAAGTGCCCAGCAGACAAGCATTGCTACGGAGCAAGTGACGAATGCGGTTCTGGAAGTGGCAGGAGGGGCGGAAAAGCAGACCGCAGTCACGGAGCGCAATGTGCACTCTCTCCAAGAGGTGTCGGAAGGAATCGTCCAAATCACGCAAAGTGTCCAGGTTCTCGCGGATATCGCTACGAAAACGACGGAGCAGGCGGATGAAGGCGGAAGCTCGGTGCAGCAAGTCGTAGGGCAAATGAACTCGATTCATGCTTCCGTGGAGAAATCCGATCAAATGATAAAATCGCTGTACGACCGTTCCAAAGAAATCGGCTCGATCTCGGAAGTCATCAGCGGCATCTCCCAGCAGACCAATTTGCTGGCGCTCAATGCCGCGATCGAAGCAGCCCGCGCTGGCGAACACGGAAAAGGCTTCGCCGTCGTCGCGACCGAAGTGCGCTTGCTGGCAGAGCAATCCCAGGAGTCAGCCAAGCAAATCGTCGAACTGATTGCAGAAATTCAAAAAGAGACGAGAGCCTCGGTCGATAACATGGAGAAAGTCAGACAGGATGTGGCTGAAGGCTTGGCTCTCTCTACGGAAACGATCCACAAGTTTGAGGAAATCGTCCAGAGTACCCGCCAAACGAATCCGCTCATCGACGAAGTATCAGCCATTGCGGGACAAATCGCAAACGCGGTGCATGAAGTGACGACAGCTGCGAACGATCTGGCGCAGATCGCGAGAGGCAATGCCGAAACTGCCGAGGAAGTAGCGGCTTCCTCCGAAGAACAGCTCGCCTCCATGGAGGAAATTTCCTCGTCGGCGCAAGCGCTGTCGGTGTTGTCCGAGGAATTGAAAGTGTTGATTAACAAGTTTACGTATGAGTAAAGGCAAAATTTCCAGGTAGGGAGATAGAAGCTCAAAATATACGAAAAGAAACAGGCCCTTTTTAAAAGCTGCCTGTTTCTTTTTGTGTATGGTTCGAAAAATGACAGCTCAAAACTAATAAACAAAATACAACAACAAAAAGATAGAAATGGATACGACCAGGCCACCTATCGCAGTTGTGTAAGAAGCAGTGCGTTTAGTAGAAAGCTGAGCAAGATAAAAAAATATTGAACCGCAAATCGTAATTCCAAATGTAATCATTTTGAACGGCAATAAAAACGAAAGAACGATGGAATACGCCAATCCAAGTAGTGCGAATAAAACGATATTAAGCAATACGTTGTGTGACTTTTTTCTTGATAAATTCAAATATAGTGCCAATCCAAAAAGTGCTCCGACAAAATTTAATACAATAATGTAGCCTTGAAGTATATAGTATGTACCGCTATCATCTACTGGTACTACTCCTTCTCTACTTACTACATAAAAATAAAGTAGAATACTTGCAACGAATAATGAACAGCCTGCACCTTTAAAGTAGGTTAGCACTATTGCACCTCCTTGGTATTATTTTATATAAAAATGGTATTATATTACATTTATTACAATAATAAATAATCTTGTTTACCTAAATAGAAAAGTCCTCCTTTAACCACAGTGTAATTGTCCGAAGAAAAACAGCAACCGACAATAAGCAGACTAAGAAAATCCAGCCGGGACAAGACGCGTGGGAGAAAATCAGCTGAGTAGCCAGCCGTTAGCCATCAAGCCGTTTCTAAAACAGGCTCAGTACAGTTTAAGAGAGCGTAAAAAGTTTTGTGTAAATGGTTAAACTTCCCATTAAGGAGATGATCATTTATGCAAGACAACAGAGACATGACGATCAAGTAGTTAGCGAAGGATTAAGACGTACACGCCATGCTTAAAGATTTGTTTCGTGACACCATCCAGCAGTTGTTTGAAGCA
>NZ_DOTK01000058.1:0-50652 GCF_003521185.1 Brevibacillus sp. | reverse complement strand
GATCACTATGACTAAAAAACAACCACACTCACCTGGAGGTCTCGACATGACAAAAGTAAAAACAAAATCGACGGCAGCCACCACCTCTTCCAAAAAAAGATCCTACGAAGATACGCTAAATAACCTGGCCCACTACTTGGAGAAAAAACCAGGCAAACGAAAATAAAAACAAAGAGTGCCTGGCAAAAGCGGCACTCTGTTTGGCGTGAATCGAGGCTACGCCATCCTCTCTCTTCTCTTCCTTGCTCCACTACCTCTTGTCGATCCCCTCAGCCAATCGCTACTCTTCTTCTGGAGACTCCATCCAGCCTATCACGTAAAAATCCGTCAACAAGCGAACGATTTTCCCATCTGCATCGTAACCGATATAGCTTGCGTAGCTGCCATCGCCCCAGCCGGACGAAAACATGGCAATGTTTGCGCCATCCCCCATGTCTTTCACCAGCCAGTTCCGTGTGTGTTTGTACGTCTGATCCATTTCCTCCATCAATGTTTCGAAGTATGTATCATCCTGCTCCATTTTGCTCTCCAATTGTTTGCATGCCACTTCGTCCATAAAGCAGCCTGTGCCTGCGTCAACGCCGTAGCCAAAAAACTCATGAGGTGCGAGCTGAGAGACGTCCGAGTTTTCCCAGACCGCCATTTTCCAACTCACTACCGGCTTATCTGCAAACACAATCCGGGCCAAAGCGACGCGCTCATCCGGTTCCAATTCTTCCTCTGGCGACTTCGCTTCATCCAAATGCTGTACTTGTGCAATCGCGAGTTGAACCGGGAAGCTGCCTGTCGGGAATGTTTCCGTAAATGGTTCTGTTTCAAACATGACTAGCGGGTCATTGGCGACGATTTTTCCTGTTTGAATCTGGAGCTGGCCGATGTCTTGGCGGAAAAGGCGGTATTCATAGCCGTCCTGTTCCGTACGAAATCCTGCTGCAAATGCGCTTTCAAACAAATCAGGATAATGCTCTCTCACACGTCATTCCTCCTAGCAAATCCATTTGGTATCGCTACAGAATGAAGCAACCCACTGTCAGGTAGTTGCCAGCGGGTTGTCAGTCTTCGCATTCGTTTCTTGCTTGTTTATTTCGTTAAAGCTGCGTCCAGCGCCACTTCGATCATTTCGTTGAACGTCGTTTGGCGCTCATCTGCCGAAGTCTCTTCTCCGGTCAAAATGTGGTCGCTTACGGTCAAGATGGACAAGGCGTTGCGCTTGTGCTTGGCGGCCAATGTGTACAGCGCAGAAGACTCCATTTCGACGGCAAGCACCTGGTAAGTCGCCAGTTTTTTGTACAGGTCAAAATTTTCGCGGTAAAAGCTGTCGCTGGTGAAAATATTGCCGACTTTGACTGACAGGTTGCGTTCAGATGCTACTTGGTAAGCTTTGTGCAAAAGTTCAAAGCTCGCTGTCGGAGCAAAGTCAATCTGGTTGAACAGCAAGCGGTTTACTTGCGAATCAGAAGAAGCGCTCATCGCGATGATGACGTCGCGCACTTTGATGTCTTCCTGGATCGCTCCGCACGTTCCGACGCGAATCAAGTTTTGCACGCCGTAGGACTCCATCAGTTCATTCACGTAAATCGAGATAGACGGAACGCCCATGCCTGTTCCTTGGACGGAGACGCGTTTGCCTTTGTATGTACCTGTGAATCCGAGCATGCCGCGCACTTCATTGTAGCACTCGGCGCCTTCCAGGAAAGTTTCCGCAATGTATTTGGCGCGCAACGGATCGCCAGGCAGCAAAATCGTTTCTGCGATTTGTCCTTGCTTCGCTCCAATATGTATACTCATAATCGCTTGCTCCTTCTCTTACAAAAAATTTCCTACCTGACTATCGTACTACAAAAACCGAACGATGCAAAATGAAAAATAGAGAGCGATACTATGGCAGCATCGCTTATTTGAACCGTGTATGTCATTCGTCTGGTTGCTGTAAAAAGGAGATGGCCTCCAGGTGATCTCCCAAGTCTGTCAACTTGCTTTGCGCATCGCGTTCCGGCGTGATTCGCTGCTCCTTGCCTGAAAGCCGCTCAATCCTCGTGCGGATAGAAGTCACGCGCAGCTCTTTTTGCAAAGCGATCGCTTGTGCTACGGCTGGGACGAGAAAATAGTGGGCACCGATCGAGGAAGCAGCTTCCCGCGTGATGGCAAAAGGAAGATCGTTCATCGACGCACCGCCAAGCTCACTGCGATTGAGCAAGCTATTGAGGAATTGTTTGGCTAACTGCACCGGGTACTGTTCTTCCTTCACCCTTACAGGTGAACAGGCGGCGTGCCGTACAGCAATATCACCGCCGCGATAGCAGGAACGGACAAACGGCTGAAGCTCGTGGGCGGCGACGATTTGCTCCGCCGCAAGAAACAGCCACACGTCGCCCGTCGCTTCGCGCGCTCCCACTGTACGCCACACATCTTCCCCGAGCGCAAAAGGATAGACGAAGATGCGCAAGGCGCTGCCAGAGTAGGAAAGCACCTGTTCCAGCGAGCGATCTTGACTGCCGTGCACGACGACGACGATTTCCAAGGGGCAGAGCTTCTCAGCCTGTTTGAGCACCTTGAGCACCGTTTTTTCATCCTGTTCGACTCCGACGATAATGCTTAGTCTGCCCTGATTCTCCCATTTTTCCACATGGCTAATGCGGACGCCTTTTGTGTCTTTGCGCTCTCTTGCGGATTCTCTTGGTCCTTTCTTTCCGTTTGGCACCCCATCCATCGGCCTCCTTGTCGTCTGATTCCTGGTAGAACACAGAACGCAGATGCAAAAGTCCTGTTTCTTGCGCCAAAATCCGGTGCCGTTCCCCATCCGGCATGGCTCCGCGCTCATTTTTATCTTGGAGGAGCATGTGAATCGCTCGCGCATGTTCCTCGAATAAGACTGATTTTGGTTTGGCTAAAGCCTGACTTGGCGGCAATCGCTTTCGTGCGGAGCGCTCGATTGGCTCACAGGTGATGGCAAGACCTTTTTTGACGGCTTTCACAAGCGCCACGGCCGGAATGCGCAAGGCTCGAAAGTCGATCGTCTCCAACGCCTTGCGGTTCAGTATGAACGGAGCCTTTTCCAACGAAGCCGAACCGAACTGCCGATGACCGAGCAACTGATTCAGGAAGGAAAAGGCGTAGCGGACAGAGCCCGGCTTCGTTTTTGCCTGTCCAAAGTCGTCTGCGCACATGACGACGTCATAGCCTTGCTGGACTTTTGCGATCCACTTTTTATAACAAGCCTGTGACAAGCCGTTTCGCTCGTCCAGAAAAAGCAGAACGCTTCCTGTGGCGTGCTTGGCGCCAATCGCCCGGCATTCGCTGCTGCTGGCATTGCTCTCGGCCGCAATCACTTTCGCTCCCCACACGTAAGATACAGAGATATCGTCCGCATGGGGCTGCAACCCTGCGCAGACGATGACCATTTCCGCGCCAGGAGTCACTTGCTTTACAGCGTGAACCAAGCGCTCTACATTCCTGGCCTGGTCATGGGTCGGGATAATGACGGACAAAAGACCTTGTACATCGTGTGTAGCGTCCATCGGCAGTTCCCCCCATCGACAGAAATGTAAGGCTTTACCCATATTGTACGTTTCCCGGCAACAATAGGACACGGCTGCTATCCCCGCGCGTTCTATCCAAATCCGCATGCAAAAAAGCAGGACGATGGAAGCGTTGTCCGTCGCCCTGCTTTTGATTGCCTGCCTTGCATTCCCTTTTGTCAATTTACGCGGCGCTGCCAATCGCGCTGCCGGACTCGACGCGCTTTGCGCGAGCGGGAGATGGCACAGCCGATCAAGAACAAATTCATCCCCAGCCAGGCGATCAGCACGCTGTATCGCGCCACGGGAGGACTGTCGTCCAATGCTAACGCCGAAGCGATTACTGTCGGTTTCGGTTGCACAGGTGGATCGTGGCGCTCTAGCGGGTAGGAAACCGCAAGTGCCCCGGCCGTGACGGAGAGCTGTCCGTCTGAAGCGAGCTGGACGAGCGGCTCCGTGCCTTTTGGAACAGTCGCGTACAAATCATCCTTTGCCGAGTAAGTCACTTGGCTGTCACTGCCCGGTGACGACACCTCTGTGTAACGCTCTCCTTTGGCGGCAATTTGCTTCGTCTCATAGCCGTTCAACCCGAAATCGAGCAGTTTGACTACGTCTTTGTACGCATAGTTGCTTGAAGCCGCTTTCATCGTGACAGCGATCATCTCCGTATCGCCGCGTTTGGCAGAGCCAACCAATGTATGCATCGCCTGATCGGTAAAACCATTCTTGATCCCGGTTGCCCCGGGATAATCGCGCAGCAGCTTGTTGTGATTGATCAGCTCCGATTTCCATTCCTTCCCGTCCCATGGCAGGCGGTTTGTGCCGACGATTTGCCGGAAAATCGGGTTTTTCATCGCGTACTGGGCGATTTTGGCCATGTCGGCGGCTGTCGTGTAATGGTTCGGATCGTGCAAGCCGTGTGCGTTGGCAAAATGAGTTTCTGTCACGCCCACTTTTTCAGCCAAGTAAGCGTTCAGTTCCTGGGCGAACTGCTCGGTAGTGCCGCTCATATGCTCCGCGATCGCGGTCGCAGCGTCATTTCCCGAGTGCATCAGCAAGCCGTATTCCAGCTTGCGCAGCGAGACTTGCTCGCCTTCTCCCAGGTAAACCCGCGTTCCTTCTTCAAATCTGGCTTTTTTGGAAACCGTGACGGTATCATCCGGATTTCCTTTTTCGATGGCGTAAATGCCGGTAGCGATTTTCGTTATGCTGGCAGGGTATAGCCTGACATGAGGGTTCTTTTCAAACAGGACTTGTCCCGTTGTCGCATCGATGAGGATGGCCGATTCGCCAAACAGTTGGTCTGGTGCAATCGCAGGCGCTCCCTCAGCAAAAGCCACAGGCACGTCGAGATTGACCATCACCGTGACCACAACGAGAAGGTACGTGAGTAGAAAGCGCATGTTAGTCTAAATCCTTTCCTTGCTTGTCGGGTGTTAACGTATGGCTTTTGACTATTTGACTGGATGAAGCTCGGCTTTGGCCGTTATTTCAACCGCTTGCCGAGCAAATCGTGAATCATTTTGAACTTCGGATTGTCCGCAAAAGCTTCCTCGAAGCCGCTGACGTGCTCGCGGTACAAAGCTGCGGCAGACTCCAAATCTTGTTTGACGTAGAGCGAAAAAATTTCTTCCAGCTTTTCTTCCAGCGTCGAATCCACTTCCGCCGGAGTCAAAATCTCCTGGCGCAGGTTGTTCATCAACACATCGAGCTGATGGGTGATGACAGACGCTTCATGCAGCTGTTGCAGCACATCCTTCGGAATATTTCCGTCGTATTTGTAGCGCAGCTCGTGCTCGTTTGTCGCCCAGAAGTTCATGCCGAGTGTACGAATTTGGATTTCACAAAAAAGGGTACGCTTTTCGCTCCCGTGATATACGGTATAAGAAACAATCATATGGATACTGCGGTAACCGGAATCTTTCGGGTTAGCGATGTAGTCCTTGATGTCGTGAATGACGATATCTTCCCGCTCATACAACAACTGCTGTACTTCTCTGACGTCATCGACATAGCGGCAAACTACGCGCAAGCCCGCGATATCCTGAACTTCCTTGCCGACTTCCTCTTGCCAGTTGGCTTGCTGAAAATCGATTCCCTTCTCGTTCGCCTTTTTGATGAGACTGTCCACTTTTTTGACTCGCCCCACCACAAATTCAATCGGAGAATAGCGGCCGCTTTTCAAAAAGCCGTACTTGATTCCTTTCAGTTTGAGCTTCAATTCCTCTACTGCCTGTTCATACGGTGCCAAGAAATGGACCATATTGTTCAAGACTTTGCTTGGCACATGGGTACCTCTCATAAAAAACACCTCCAATTACTTCCAGAGGAAAGGTGATGCATCAAAAAACGGCTGCGGATTTACGTACGTATTGCCAATCAACATGCCGTAATGAAGGTGAGGGCCTGTAGAAAAACCCGTCGTGCCCATTTGCCCAATCACCTGACCCTGTTTCACTTCCTGCCCGGCCTTGACGGACAGCTTCGACATATGTGCGTAGATGGAAAACACGTTTAGACCGTGATCAATAATGATCGTGTTGCCTGTCAAATAAAGCGAGTCTGCCAAAACGACTTTGCCGTTGTTGCTCGCCCAGATCGGCGTTCCTGTTTTGTTGGCCAAGTCAATCGCTGCATGGCGATTGGCAGGCACTCCGTTGACCACGCGCTGGTAGCCAAACGGGGTTGTCAACGTTCCTTTCGTCGGTACGATAAATGGTTCGGTAAAGTACGGAGTCGCCCTTGAGCTTGCGCGAGCGGCGTTGATTTTTTTCTGATCGGCATCGATGCGGGCCGTATCCTGACGCATGGCATTCATTTGCTTGCTTACCGTCAGCTTGTCCACTTCGAACTTTTTCGGTTGAACCGTCACGGCAACAGACAGCTTTTTGTCTGCCGATTGCAGCTTGTAGTCTCCCGGCTTCACGTCAAATGGAATCGGGATAAATCGGGCATACTCGTTAGAAGAGGACTGCAAACGGTATGTTCGCGAAAAGAGCGTGACCGTTTGAGGCTGTTTGCTGCGCACCAAAATAACATCGCCGGGATACGTCTTGGCTGGCGTCACGCTAAGCGATGGTTGTTGTTTCTCTGCACTCGCGTAAGCGCCTTCCAGTACCTGGCTGTAAACGGTCGTTCCGGACGTGAGCGTCAACGCAACGACCATCATTAAACTGACCATCGATTGGAACATAAGCACGCTCCCTCCCATTTTCTAGTATAACAAAACCGAACTTGAAAGGAAAAAGAAAAAGAAGGCTATCCGACTAGCCTTCTCCAGTCACAGCAGCTTTTTTACAGTTTCTTCGTGTAGTCTGCCATCATGTCCATGATCGATTGCACTCCGGTCAGCATTTCGCTGGCCCGTTTCGTTTTTTGCGAGATGTTGTCAAAATCAAGCCGCCCTCTTTTGCGATCATTCCAGCGTTTGAACAATTCTTCCGCCATGCCGGGATTGCTCCTGACTGCCCGGACGCGCATGGAGTCTTCCACGACCCACGCTTCGAATTCAGGATTTTCCTTCAGAAGCTTTTTCACTTCTTTTTTCTTCATCGTCGAAACGTCACTCCTTTCGCATGTACAAACAAGAATAGAGAGCTGTTCGTTACACCATATGACTAGTCCGCGAATGTGCTTGTGTGTTTGCACCCTGTCTAAAAGAAAGGGCTGCAACGCAAAACAAGAGAGGCCCCGTAGAAGGGACCTCTCTTCATCCAGCTATTTACTTGTCCGAGCGATGAGCTTAGCGGCCAGCCATTTGTTGCTCAGCGAAACTTACCAGACGCTTCGTAATTTCGCCACCAACCGAACCGTTTTGGCGAGAAGTAGTGTCTGGGCCGAGATTTACACCAAATTCAGATGCAATCTCATACTTCAGTTGATCCAGAGCTTGGTTCGCTTGAGGAACTACCAGGTTGTTGCTGCTTCCGTTGTTGTTAGCCATGATTGATTCCTCCCGACGCGTTTTTTTCTCCCGGGACGGATTTGAACCGCCTGCTGCTCGCCTCTCACCGACTGAGACCGGAAGATGATTTTGAGGGCCAAGAGGTGGTTGTCAACCTCTTGTGATACTATCATCCCACGAGATCGCATCTCCATACGCTCCAGCGAAATGTAAAATCTGACAAAGTTGTCCCGGCCCTTTATGCTATAATGAGGCGTATAGTTTGGAGCTGAGAGGGGTTAGCTTTTGTGAGTGAATCAGGAAAAGTATTGCTCATCGACGGCATGAGCTTTTTATTTCGCGCGTTTTACGGGTCTGCCTGGGGCGGTGCCTATCGGCAAACAACCACAGGTATTTACACGAATGCGGTGTACGGTTTTACGAAAATGATGCTGGATTACGCCGAGCTGGTGCGCCCGACCCACCTGATCGTCGGCTGGGATGTGGCGTCGCGCGAATCGCTCGTGCGCAGCCAATGGTTTGACGGCTACAAGTCCAATCGCACGGCGCCGCCGGACGAGCTGATCCCGCAATTCGACCTGGTCAAGGAACTGACCGCTGCCTTTTCCGTCCCGAACATTGGCTGTCCGGGATACGAGGGTGACGATGTGCTCGGCACGCTGTCCACGCGTCTGTCTGACGAAGGACATGAAATCGTCATTGCGACGGGCGACTATGACAGCTTGCAGCTCGTCGATGAAAAAGTCAGCGTGAAAATCCTGAAAAACGGCGGCAAGCATGAGCATTACAACCCGGCGAGCCTGCTTGCTTTGCGCGGGATTTCTCCGGAGCAGGTGGTGGACGTCAAAGCATTGATGGGCGATACGTCCGACTGCATTCCGGGCTGCCCGGGAATCGGGGAAAAAACGGCGACGAAGCTGATTACGGAGCACGGCAACCTGGACAACCTGTACGAAAACTTGAAAAACTGCACGCCAAAAATGCGCAGCAAGCTGGAAGAACATCGCGATCAGGTGTACTTGAGCCAGAAGCTGGCGACGATTATTCGCGACGTGCCTGTGGAGTTTTCCATGGAGGAAGCGGCCTGGACGTACGATTCCTCGACTGTGCTTGGCAAATTTGAAGAACTCGAATTTGGCCGCAGTCTGGCGACAAGAGTAGGTTAATCATAAAGCCGATAACCGCTGCGCTCCGACTTTTCCCGTAGAAGTCGGAGCGTTTTTTCGTGTTTACCTGTCTCGGCGACACAGTGAAAAAACACCTCGCTGGCTATCAACGAGGTGTTCGCTTGTATGGATTTGCTTTTTTCGCTTGCTCCTGGCGGGAAGACTCAAACACGTCGAGCAATAGCCCGGTATTTTCTTCCCCTTCTGCCTCCCAGCTCGTAGCGAAGCGAACCCGATGAGAGACGCCAAACAAATCGTACGTCTGGACAAGATGCTGTCTGGCGGAACCGACAATCAGGCTGTGCAGGCGCACTTGTTTCTTTTGCCCGAGGGCAACCAGCTTTTCCTGCACGTAGGGCGAGATTCCGCCAATGCCGTCCGTGATCATCACAAAATCGGCTCCTTGCCACGCTTTTTCCGTCTCGACAAGCTCCATCGCCCGCTTCATCGGCGCATCAAAATGCGTCCCTCCGCCAAAGACCATCTGCGCCAGACTGTAAAAAGCCGCCCAATCCGGCTTGCGATGATACAGCGGCTGCTCCTTCAACTCTCCTTTTGCGCCGAACAAAAGCAGGACGAAATCCCGCTTTTCCAGCATGGACAGGGCGGCAAACGTCATGAGAAAAATTTGCGCCAGCCGCAGCTTCGCGCCGCGCATCGAATGAGAGGTGTCCAGCATGCAGATGACAGGCCCTTTCGGCGGTTCCTCTACCCAACCGGACGTATCGTACGTCATCAGTTTTTGCTCCACCCATTTGAGCAGGAAGTAGTTCTCGAAGTCCGGATCGGCGAGCAGTACCGCTTCGCCTGGCAGCATGTGGGCAATATCGCCCGATTGCCGCAAATCGTAGTATTCCTCCGGCAAATGACGGGAACGAATTTCTTTTCGCCGTACCCGAAAGCGATGCACCTGACGACCGACCTCGTTTAAAAAGGCAACCAGATCGGGATGGCGCTTCAATTTTTCGATCCACTTCAAATACTGCTCAAAGCTTTGCCTGCGCAGCTTGCCCAAGTCGTGACCCCAACTGCGGTTGGCAAAACGCTGGCTTGCGGCGAACACTTCATCGACAAACAGCGTATCCAGCTCTTCTGTGGAAAGCGTTCCTTTCAAAGACTGCTCCAGCCACTGGCCGAGCTCTTTTTCCAGCGCGTCCATGGCGTCTTTTTCCTGCTTTTGCAGACGATCAAGCTGCTTTTCCCGCTGCGCCAACTCTTCCTCCAGCTTTTTCACTTTTTGCAGCAGTTTGGCTCGCTTCGTGAACTGCACGCTCATTTCCTCGCGAAGCTGTGCGATTTTCGTTTGCAGAGCGAGAATTTCCGCACGCACGAGTGGCTTGTTGTCCAGCGCCTCCTGCTTGTCTTCCACCACACGCTTGCCTTGTTGCAGCGTATAGCCGACAAGCTCCAGCTTTGCCTTTTGCTTTTCCGTCAGCAAATCAGCCAGCTGCGCCTCTTTTGTCCCTTCCTGTCCCTCCTGCTCTTTCAGGCCAGCGAGCAGCGGAGTGAGCTTGCGGTCTTTTTGGCGCTGCTTCACTTCGTCCGCGAAAGTCTCCGTGAGCCACAAAAGCGACTTGATCGCCGTCTTGAAGGCGGCACTTTCGTTGCCCATCGTCCGGGGATGGATCATTCGCGTAAAATACTGCTTCATCAGCGTGCGAATCAGCCAATGGTGAAAAGGAGTCGTTTCCTGGCTTGCATCAATCTCGGGCTTTTCCAAATAAAACACGAGAAAAAAGTCCGCGAGCAGCTCGCGATCAAACCACTCGGCACGGGTTTGCGCTTCTAGTACCCATTCCTGGGCTGTGCGCGAAGAAGCGAGATACGTCTCAAACAGATAGCGATCGACCCCGCTGGCACGAATCATCATCGTCGCTACCCCCTATAACGTAAAATCGTACTCCGCTCCGGCAATGTCTTTATCGAAAATCGTCCGGTACGTCTTCTGCAACTGCTGCAAAATGCGCTCGCCTTCGATACGCAAGTACGAGTATTTGACCGTGTATTTTTCTACGTTGTGAATCAAGCGGTTTTTTTCCAGCACATACGCCCCGAGATCGTGCTCGCGCTTTTCCCACTGGATCAGGCGGTTGCGCAAATCTTTGGCCGTCTCTTCCAGCTCGGCCCGACATGCTTCCAGCAGTTGTCCGTTGCGCTCCACGGCTTCTTTGCCCAGCTTGGCGCCGACTTCCTTTTTGAACTGGAAAGCGTGCAGTTCCGATTCCTTTTCCTTCCATTTATCTGCGGTTTGCTGCAAGCGCTGCAAAGGCAGTTCGTTTTCCAGCTCAGTCTTGAGCATTTGTGTGAATTGCTGCTCGAACAGCTCGCGCATGACCGGCAAGTCTTCCGGCAAGTCCCACAGCATGTGCGGCGTAAACACCGTATCCCATATCGTCACCTGCTCCCGGCCGTGCAGGGCGGCAGACGTGCGCCACACCCCGGCGATTTTGCTCCAGCGGCGGTCGGACAGCACGTAATCTTTTGCTTCCATGTCCTGTTTGATCCGGTACAGGAAGTAAATCAGCGCCTCCGGTATGGTCACTTGCTTCGCCGCTGCCTGAATGTCTTTCATATCGTACAGCGAGAAAACGACGGGAAGCGGGCCGCTCGGCAAGGAAAACATCCGCTCGTAGCTCGACGCCTGCTGCAAGTAATGAACTTCGTAACGGAACAGAAAACGGTCGTACAGGGCACTCAACTGCTCGTCATCTTCCGGCAGCTCGTTGGAAGCCGCCATTAAAAATTGCAGCGGGACTTCTTCCCGCTCCCGGCCGTTGAAGTACAGCCGCTCATTCAAAATGGACAGCAAGGCGTTCAAAATCGCACTGTTCGCCTTGAAAATTTCGTCGAGAAAGGCAAACTGCGCATTCGGCAAATAGCCTTCCGTTTTTCGCACGTAATGGTCGAGCTTCAACTGTTGAAGCGACACGGGGCCAAAAATCTCGTCTGGCGTGGTAAAGCGGGTCAACAAGTATTCAAACCAATGCTCAGAGCCGAACAACTGTGCCACGGAGCGAGCCAGCTGCGACTTCGCCGTTCCCGGCGGGCCGATCAGCAGCGCGTTTTCCCCGCTCATCATGCCGAGCATCAAAAGGCGTATCAATTCACTTCGCTCCAAAAAACGGCGCTCCAACAGCTCGATCGCCTGATCCATTTTTCGCTGGATTGGTGTTGTCGTATTCATCGTCGTTTGGCGCACTTTCGCATCATTTCGCATCATCACGAACGGCGCCGTTCCCCCTCTCTTGCCTCGTGCCCTAGTCATCGATAAGTAGATCGTGCTTGGCTTGCCTCTTGCTCATTTAATAGTGGCATATTGTGGACGAAAATGCCAGTTTTCGAAGCGTCAGCCTTCTTAGGCGCACGGGCTTTCACCCATGAATTTGCTTGTGCATATGGTGTGGCAAAAGGGTGTAAGCGACTCGAAAAAACGAGAGGAGGTACAGCATGGGGATTGAACTTGCGTGGTTGCACGGTGTGTATGTGTTGTTCGTACTCGGCATCATTTTCATGATGGTTATGCGCAGGGACACCAGCTTGATCAGTATCGTCGGAATCGCGCTGCTGGGTCTGGTTGCCACCGGATCAGTGACGTCAGCCATCGGCGGGATTTTCGGCAGCTTCATTTACGCCATAACCGAGCTTTTGCCGACGATTTTGGTCATCTGTATTATCGTGGCGATGAGCCATGTGCTGACAGATACAGGGGTCAACGAAACGATGATCCGCCCGATGACCCATTTGATTCGCAATGCTACATTGGCGTACTGGGTGATCGGGATTGTGATGATGGTCATTTCTTGGTTTTTCTGGCCATCGCCTGCCGTCGCCCTGATCGGTGCGGTCATGCTGCCCGTTGCCTTGCGCGCAGGGCTGCCTGCGATGGGCGTGGCGATTGCGATGAACCTGTTCGGGCACGGAATTGCGCTCTCCGGCGACTTTGTGATCCAGGGAGCGCCGACGTTGACAGCGAAGGCGGCGGGCTTGCCTGTTCAGGACGTCATTTCCGCCAGTGTTCCGCTCGTGATCGTGATGGGCTTGGTCACGACGATCATTGCCTTCTGGTATTTGAAAAAAGACATGCGGCTGGGGAATATTCCGGCGTCCACAAACGACACGCCAGCAACCGATCACGTCTTTAGCGCGGCGCGTGTTCCGCTGCCAACAGGCACCCGGCGTTTGCTTGCAGCGCTCGTTCCGCTTTTGTTTGCGCTCGATGTGGCCGCGATGTTCGCCTTCGATTTGCGCGGCGGCGATGCGACAGCGCTGGTCGGGGGAACCGCTCTCCTGATCTTGCTGATCGCGACGATGCTTGCCCACAAACAAAAAGGGCTGGAACAAGTGACCAGCCACCTGATTTCCGGTTTTCAGTTCGGATTTAAAGTGTTTGGGCCAGTCATTCCGATTGCCGCCTTCTTTTACATGGGCGACAGCGGGTTTGTCAAAGTGTTCGGCGAGGTGCTTCCGGCAGGCTCGCAAGGTATCGTCAACGATTTGGGCGTGGCACTCGCGCACACGATTCCGATCAGCAAAGAAGTAGCGGCGCTGACGGTAGCGGCTGTCGGCGTCATCACAGGGTTGGACGGTTCGGGCTTCTCCGGCATTACGCTGGCAGGCTCTCTCGCCCAGCTGTTCGCGACCGCGCTCGGGGCAGGCGCTGCTACCTTGACCGCTCTCGGACAGATTGCTGCCATCTGGGTAGGCGGCGGAACGATTATCCCCTGGGCCTTGATCCCCGCTGCCGCGATCTGCGGCGTCGACCCGTTCGAGCTGGCGCGGCGCAACTTGTATCCGGTCGCAATCGGCCTTTTGGTGACGACAATCGTGGCGATGTTCCTTTTGTAGCTATCAAACAGATTTTGATCCATAAAAAAAGACGAATGGCCTAGTTGCCGTTCGCCTTTTTTTCTTCTGTTTTGGCCCAAGCTTCATACACTTGTACTAGCATCCCATTTGGAATGGAAAGGAAAAAACGCTATGAAGCTGTGGGGAAAAAGTATCCAGGTCGCGGCGACCTACATCGGCACCGTCGTGGGAGCCGGATTTGCGAGCGGCCAGGAAATTCTCGCGTTTTTCACTTCATACGGCCATGCTGGCACCGTCGGCATTTTGCTCGCCACGTCGCTGTTCGTCTGGCTTGGCTACAAAATGATGCTTCTCGCCCATCAGCTGCGGACCCCTTCGTATGAATCGTTCAACCAAAAGCTGTTTGGCCCGATGATCGGCCGCACGATGAATGTGCTGGTCTTTTTGACCTTGTTCGGCGTCACGACCGTCATGCTTGCCGGGGCTGGCTCTGTATTGGAGGAGCAGTTCGCGATTCCGTATTTGGCTGGAACAGCCGGGACGGTTTTGCTCGCGTTGTTGATCTTGAGAAAAGGACTGGATCAGCTTCTCTTGGTCAATGCGATCGTCGTCCCGTCCATGCTCGTCTTCGCCCTGCTGATTTTGCTCGACAACAGCGTCGAATCGCCCTTGCCGCTCGCCAAGCCCTCCAACTACGCCTTCCTCTGGAAAACGATTCTTTACGTGTCTTTCAATCTGGCGATGGCCCAATCTGTCCTGATCCCGATTGGTTATGCGATCCGCGAAAAGGTTGTCCTGTTCCGGGCCGCCGTCATCGGTGGAGTCGTGCTCGGTTTCATGCTGCTCGTCGTGCACACGGCCATGTTGGCAAACTGGGATGACGTGCGCTTCATGGACATTCCGATCTTGTTCATCACGGATCGCTGGAACGAATGGCTTCAGCTGTTTTTCGTGTTTGTCCTCTACTCCGAGATTTTTACCACGCTCATCTCCAACGTGTTCGGGATCGGTCAGCAATTGCGCGAGCTGGTGAATGTGCCGGAGTCGAGACTTTATCTGTTTCTGTTCGTGGCGGCTTTTGTCTTGTGCCTCATCGGCTACAGCCAGCTGCTTATGTTTTTGTACCCGTTGTTTGGCTATTTGGGGCTGTCTACGCTGTGCCGCATATCGGTTCCTGCGATACGGTTGCCGCGCGGGAAGTGGTGAGTGGTGTGTTCATGGATGGATGACGCGGATGGAGCACAATGCCTCGGAACGGTCAGTGTCGTCTGTCTGTCTACGCCCCCGACTTTTTGCCGATGATCGTGCAATCCGCGAGCACGAGCCAAAAGTTGTCTTCTGCATAGCCTTGGATTGTTCCCTGCACGATATAGCCCGGGTACATTTCTTCCCGTTTGGACTTTGCTCGAAGCGGCGCATCGTCTGCTACTGCATACACCTCATCGCTCACCTTGATGATGACGCCTTGCGGATAGAACATGGCAATCGTTCCCGTCACCGGATCACCGGGCAAAAAGCGCTGCTTCGCTTGCTCAAAAGCCGCCTTGCAAGGCGCTGTTGCCTTTTGCCAAATCGCCTGAAACGCTTCACGGGAAATATCCTCATCGCCTTCATAGCGCTCCACGACTTTTTCGCTCAGCATGAAATCGGGTGCCGCAGACACAAGCGACTGCCCGTCAGTAACCGTCACTTGCCGATAGGCGATCCCATTTTCATCCAGTTCAAAATAGTACAGCTCATTCTCTTCGACGCCATGCGCTTGGAGGTACAGCATCTGCCTCCCCCTTTTATGACCGGACATACGCGTGCCAAATTTCGTCTTCCTCGTCTGTCATATTGCCTGTGATCGTCGAGAAATCGATTTTTCGTTCAAAGCAGTCTTTTAACCGGGCGAATTGCCGGTACGAGCCTGTTATTTTGCGCAAAGAAGCCGATTTGCCCAGCTGCTCTAGCTGCCCAAGCTCGTCGCAGCCGCTAAATTCCAGCGATTGGAGGTTTTCCAGCTCGGCCAGATGTGAAATATCGGCGATGGCCGTTTTTCTCAGCTTGACGGTTTTCAATTGGCGGCAACCGCGCAAGAACGCCAAATCGGCGAGCGACATGTCTTCCAGGCTGATCGTTTGCAGATGGACGAGTTTGCCCAGCACCTTAATCGCGTCTGCGGCATTTTCGCCAAGTCCGGAAATTTTCAGCTCGGTGAGCGTCGCAAGCTCAGCCACACTGTTCAACATGGCCGCGTCCGGACGACTGATGGCGAGGCTTTGCAAGCTTTTGACACGAGCAAGCGCGGAGAGATCGGAAATTCGCGTCTCGGTCAGGTCCAGCTCCGCCAACCTGGGCAAAGACGCAAGCGGCGACAAATCCGTTACGTCTGTCTGAGCCAGATTGAGCATTTGCAAGTACGGCAACCCTTCCAGCGGAGTAAGATCCGCGATCGGGTTTTTCCCCACGTACAATCGTTTCAGTTGCTGGCAGCCGCTGATCGCTTCAATAGAAGTAAGCTTGTTTGCACTCAGCACCAGCTCCCGGACTTCGCGGCAATGCTTGAGCGGAGTGAGATCAGTCAAGCCTTCGTTAATGAAGTAAAGCTGTTTGGCGCGCAAAAATGGCTCTGGCGAATCCCCATTTGCCCGGATGCGCTCTCGCCAGCTTTCCGAAAGACTGTCTAGCCATGCTTGCGGGTCTGCGATACCTGGATCGATGCGCACTGGATGGTAGACCGGAAGCTCCAGTTTGCGGATGGCATCGAGAAAATGAACGGGACCTTGTTGACCGAACGCCCAGAAAAGCTGGTCTTCTTCCTCGTGGATGGAGTAGTTTTTCGCTTTTGCCGTATCATGGATAAATTGCAGCATTTCGGTCAGATTATGGGCAATTACGTATTTGACATGTTCGTCGCGGCCAAAATTGATCACTTGCCCGCTTTTGCCCTGCTCGTCCGGATCGAGGTCGAGTCCAAGGTGGTTTCCGCCCCAATCTTTGCTGATCGGCAGCCAGCAGCGGTTAATATAGCGTTCTTTGATCCAGCCAGGCGGAACCGAGTAATGATCACCCTCGATTGCGTAGTCGCTCTCCAGGTCCGCCCATATTTTCCATTCCGCCACCAAATCCGTTAACGAGAGCAAGGGCAGCCCGAAAAACAGGCCTGGCCCGTTCTCCTTTTCTCCGTTGCACACCTGGTATAGTTCTTTCAATTCGCCAGGCAGCTTCATGCCAAGCTCGGCTTCTGCTCGCTGAATCTCCTCTAGCGAAGCTGGTGGATGAAACGCTTCCGCTATGCCCGGCACCTCTGTGCGCAGCAGTCCAAATATATCCTGAATCAATCCTCGAATCATGGAATCTCCTCCCCAAGCAAATCCAATCGGCGCCTGCACCAAACTTGGCTGCGCCGCTGGAATATTTTCTCTTTTCAACCAACCCATTTTAGCATACCGCCTATTAAAAAGAATGTTGCTATTGGCATAGATCACGCACGAAAAGCAAAGGCACAAAAGAAAAAACCTCTGCTTATAAACAGCAAAGGTTTCTTTACCAAGCTTGGCTTGGAATGGATCGCGCAATTGTCAAGTCGATCACGTATTACGTGCCGCAGTACGTCCGATAAGGCCCGCACGCTTCCGGCGGCAGCGACGCGTACTCCGCCTGCTCCGCGGAGTGCGCATAAGGATTGGCAAGCGCGGCAAGCAGCTGCCGAAGCACGCTGTAGTCGCCGTCTTGCACAGCCGCTTCCAGCGCCGCCTCCACACGGTGGTTGCGCGGAATCACGGCAGGATTGCTCTGTTTCATCAACTGCAAAACGTCATCCGCAGATTGAGACTGACGCGCCAGTCTCGCTTGCCACTTCTCCTGCCACGCGGCAAACTCGGGGGTGGCAAGCAGCTCGGAACCGTTCAAGCGATCAAAAGTCAGGGCGAGAAACGTGTTGGTATAGTCCGCCCGATGCTTTTGCATCAAGCTAAGCAGTTCTTCCATCAGCGAAACATCGTCGGCTTCTTCGCCAAACATCCCCAGCTTGCCCCTCATCCCGGCCAGCCATGTGCCGTAATATTGCTCGGCAAACTGGGAAAGGGCTTTCTCCGCCATTTGAATCGCCTGGGCCTGATTGTCATGCAAGAGCGGGAGCAGCGTTTCCGCAAAGCGCGCCAAATTCCACACGCCGATTTGCGGCTGGTTTCCGTAAGCGTAGCGCCCCTGCTGATCAATCGAGGAAAACACCGTCGCCGGATCGAACGTATCCATGAAAGCGCACGGCCCGTAATCGATCGTTTCTCCGCAAATCGACATGTTGTCCGTGTTCATGACTCCGTGAATAAACCCGACGAGCTGCCATTTGGCGATCAGCTCGGCTTGACGGCGGATCACTTCGGCCAGAAAGGCGAGATAACGGTTTTCCGCTTGGGCGGCTTCGCGATAATGTCTATGTATCGTATAGTCGGCAAGCGCCTGCAACTCCTCGGCGCTGCCCCACTTGGCGGCGTACTGGAACGTCCCGACGCGAATATGGCTGGAAGCGACCCGCGTGAGTACCGCGCCGGGCAGATCGTCTTCGCGAATGACAACTTCACCCGTCGTCACCACCGCCAAACTGCGGGTCGTCGGGATGCCAAGGCCGTACATGGCCTCGCTGATGATATATTCGCGAAGCATCGGCCCGAGTGCGGCCCGTCCGTCGCCGCGCCGGGAATACGGTGTGCGTCCGGGACCTTTCCATTGCAGATCAAACCGCTCGCCCTCAGGGGTCACTTGCTCCCCGATCAAGATAGCGCGCCCGTCTCCGAGCATCGTAAAGTGGCCGAATTGGTGCCCCGCGTACGCCTGCGCGAGCGGCTTTGCCCCTGCGGGAATCCGGTTTCCGGCAAACACTTCCGCCCCCGCTTGCCCATCCAGTGCATCGGCTTGCAAGCCAAGTGCGGCTGCCAGCGGGCGATTGAAAATAACGAGCTGCGGCGAGCGCACAGGGGTAGGATTTTGCTTGGTGAAAAAGGTGTCAGGCAAGGAAGCATAGCTGTTGTCGAAATTCCATCCTGCCTCAGTATGGGCTTGGGTCATCGTTTCCCTCGGCTCCTTTTGTCTTGTCGTGTTTTGTTCATTTTACCAAAGTGACGGGGAAAAGCATGCATGGGATTTAGTCCAGTGTGCCATGTGTGCTACTATTATGGCTATCAGTCACTATTTTTCGGAAACAACAAAACTGGCACCGATGTGCGACCAGCATCTGGGAACTGTCCCGATCGGGCATAGCAGTAGGAGGAAACATGTCTATTATCGACAAAAAATACGGGGTTTTGTCCCCTCAGAAACAATACGTAACGGATACAGTCATCTTGGCTCAGGCATGGAAAAAGTCACACAATTACATCCGCAGGCATAATTGGTATGCAAATGTATTGGAACTCGATCTTTCCACGCTCGACCTGGAAAATCGCTTGAATGAGTGGTCTCAATCTTTGGAAAGCGAAGAATACTGTCCCGCAAAACTCAGACTGGTTCCCGCTCCCAAAACCTGCACCTGGGAGTTTACTTCTAACGGCTGGCACCCTATTAAAGAGAAGCTTGAAAGCGACAAAACCTATTTGAGACCGCTCGCCCACATCAAAATCCAGGACCAAACCATCGCAACGGCGATCATGCTGTGCTTGGCCAATGCCATCGAAACACTGCAAGGCCCGACAGACATTCCGGATTATCATGAAGCTCAGCGAAAACAAGTTTTTAACTACGGAAACCGTCTGTATTGCCACTGGGACAAAAATGAAGACGGAGAATCCATCGCTACATTCCCGTGGGGCAACTCGAAATGCTATCGAATGTACTACGATGACTACCAAAAGTTCCTGGAACGTCCGAAGCACTTTTGCCAACTGTACACGCATCTGAATCGTCGGGGCACAAAGCATTACGTCTTTTCACTCGACCTGAAGAGCTTCTACGACAGTATTGACAGAGCCGCATTAATTGACGAAGCAGAAGAGCTTTACAACGAATACGTGGAAAGGTTCACGCTAGACGATTCGCTTCAAGCTGATCCTGATTTTTGGGAAATGGCCCGAACTGTTTTCGATTGGGAATGGAACGACTCCGACCAAGCCATGGCAAAACAAGTGCTCAACAAAGACACGCTCCCTGATGGTATTCCACAAGGTCTTGTTGCGGGCGGTTTTTTTTCGAATATCTACCTGCTGCGATTTGATCAAGAAGTAGGAAAAAGCATTCATCAAAAAGTTGCCTCATCAGACTTTTCCGAACCGTTTATCATTCGCGATTACTGCCGCTATGTCGACGATATCCGTTTGGTAGTAGAAGCTGCTGACACCGTTGAAATCGAGCAACTGAAACAAATGGTGACAGAGCATATTCAAGCCAAGCTCAATTCGCATTTGAGCCAAATGGGGGCTGAACCAGATTCCTTGGAGATTCACCCCGATAAAGTCAGCATCCAAAGCTATGAAGAAATTTCCAATCAGAGTGACCTCTCTGGCCGCATGCAAATCCTGCAAGGAACGTTAAGCGGCACCCCGGATATCGAAGCTTTGCGACAAATTGTCGGGGGTTTAGACGGTCTCATCCAATTGTCTGAGCAACTTGGCGATTCGGCTGTCGAACATGTAAACAATCTTGCCCTGTCAAAAATCGCCGTCAAGAATGCGGACGTAAAATCCGACACATTGAAGCGGTTTGCAGCGAAACGACTTGTAGACGCGTTAAGGCTGCAAAAAAGCATGATCGGTTCCAGCGATCAGAACCCTACCGTAAACAGTCATATCGGCCACGATTTTGAACTGTACGCCAGGAAATTAATTGCCGTTTGGTCGAAAAATCCATCTTTAAGTTCCCTGCTGAAGTTTGGGCTCGATCTCTTTCCTAGCGCAAAACTGTTGAAAGTCGTAACGGAAGCTCTTGAGCAAAAGCTTTATATGAACGTTAGCAATGATACAGAGCTCAGCCACCAAAAGCTCGTGATGGAATACGTTTCGGCGGATATCCTGTGCGCGTGTTCTGTCTGGATTGGTCACCACTCGAAAAAGCATGATCCTGAACATGCGGATTTGCTTGCTTTTCGCGAACATCTCGCCGTTTTTGCAAGGAAGATACTAGACGCTCAGGACAAAATGTCCTGGTATGTGAAACAACAAGCTGCTCTCTATCTTGCTTCGGTTGGCCAAGCTTACGTTTTAAATGATGAAAGCAGCGAGTTGCAGCCTTACACACTTTTACATCGTGCACTTCTTTATAGTGCGATCACCAGTAAAAATCGTAAGGATATGCTAACGATGGCCTTGATCGTCCAACAGCTTCATCCAAATCCTGACAGGTTCAGTTCGTGGTTTGCGGAAGCCTGTCAGAAATGGAAGCGGCAGCCTATGCAAAAAATTCGGTCGTTAAAATTCCTTTGCGCGAATCGCCCTGATCTGCTTCAGAGGATTCTCTCAAGCCTGACCATCGAAAAAGAGATCGTCCAGCAGGTGCCTGAGCTATCCTCCATCATCTATCGCAACTCGCTCAAGAAACAAGCAGACTGGTCTTCTGCAACTGCAACGAATACGCCTGTCAGTCTCGCCAGTCTCATTACGAGCGCAGATAATCCTTTTCAGCAAGAAAATGCTTTGCTGCATTTGATGTTGGAGTTGCTGAAACCTGGCTCGGGCAAAGAAGATGCATTTACCCGCTTGAACAGCGAAAACGGCCTGTCCATCGAAGATTTGCAAATAACGATGACGGACAAAGAAGCTTGGCAAAATCCTTATAAAAAGCCGTTTGCCATCACGGTAACCAGTACAAAAAGCTCATACTCTTTGCCAACCCCGCACTGGGTAAAAGCAGAATGTCGGTGGATGTACAATCTCGGTTGTATTTTACGAGCTTGCCTGACTGGCGAATACGACTACACGACGAACTCGTTTCTGATGCGACAAGACCATTCCGTTTCGGCTGGGTACAGAGGATTGCGCTCCACCTGGTTTTCACGCCGCTTTGGCATGTCCAGCCTGGCGAGCAGCCTCTTCCCGGAGCCGTTGCCCTTGTCCCCTTGGATGAGCGAGTTGTTGTTCCTGCTTTTGCAATGGCCGGGTATCGATTATCGCGAAAGGTTTGTTCACGGGATTTCTGCTGCACAGTCCGACCGCAAAAAATGGCTGAAAATCATTCAGAACCATATGCAAGAGCAGCAGAAAGTATTTGGCAAATTGTCCAACACGCCAGGATACGTATTGCCTGTCAAACTGCAAAAGCGTCAGGACGACCGCCTGTTCCGTGTCGCCATCGTTCAATCCTTGCTGCCATACATGGACGATTTTAACGCCAAAGATCCGATGCACTGGTCTTCGGACTTCCGCGAGAAACACCGTGCTCATATCGCGGACCTTTGCCACATGGTTGAGAAGCATCTGGCAACTTGGCACGCTGCTATAAAAAGATCAGGCAAGGAGTCCGCTTATGTTGCTGATCTGATCGTCTTTCCTGAGCTGTCTGTCCATCCCGACGACATCGACTACTTGCTGAGACTCTCCCACAAAACGAAAGCAAGCATTTTTGCGGGATTAGGTTTTCAAAAAAGAGCATCCGATCAAGCCACGGTGAATCAAGCGATTTGGATTCTCAATTCAGACGAAAATCCACTTGTTGCCGTGTGGCAAGGCAAGCAGCATATGACGAAGCTGGAACGCAAAATGAATATCCAAAGCCACAGACCTTACCAAGCCTATGTCGAGTTTCAAAAAGGCAATCAATCTATACGCGTAGCGGGAGCTATTTGTTACGATGCAACCGACATAGCACTGACGGCCGATCTTCGTGATATTTCCGACATGTTTGTCATCTCGGCCCTGAACAAAGACATCGGGACGTTTGACAACATGGTTTCCGCCTTGAATTATCATATGTTCCAACCTGTCATTCTTGCCAATACAGGTGAATACGGCGGCTCATCTGCCCAGGCGCCTTTTAGTGGACACGAAAAAATCATTGCTCAAGTACACGGGAAAGATCAGCTTGCCATCAGCATGTTCGATATCGACCCTACCTTATTTAAAACCAAGTCACGTTCCTCCAAGCCAGAGCCACAGGTAAAGTCACCTCCTGCAGGCTTTGCAGGAAGAAAATAAAGCAAAAAAGGCCCATGCAGAGTTGACAAGGAACTTTGCGCGGGCTTTCGCTTTTTCCAAAATGGTCAAACGGATTACTGCTTTGTCAACCAATCCGCAATCTCTTCCGTCTGCGACAACACCGCAATCGGGTCGTAGTACCAGGAGCGTTCTTCCTTCCAGACGTACACATGGTTGTTTTTCACAGCGTCGAGCGACGACCAGAGCGGATCTTTTTTCAAGTCTTCCAGCGTGTGACTGTTCGAAGTCAAGATGATATAGTCTCCGGCGTATTGGGACAAAAGCTCGCTGGACAGCTCCAGCCACTGCTTCTCCTGCAGCGTTTTGGCGATCGCAGCTGGCGGCTTCAAGCCCAGCGCCTGATAGACAGCCTGTCCACCCCGGCCAAAGTTGTCGCCATAGACGAACATCTGCTTGTCGGTCAGCTCAATAATCGAAAACGACTTGCCTTCGGGAATGACTTTGCGCACGCGTTCTTTCGCGGCGGCGATGCGCTTCTCGTAATCCGCCAGCCAGTCTTTTGCTTCCTGTTCCTTGCCGAGCAGCTTGCCGAAGAAAGTCAATTCCTCTTGAATATTTTTCAACTGTCCATACGGAATGGAGATCGTCGGGGCGATTTTGGACAACTGATCATAGCGGCCCTGGTCGTCGGATGATTCCGTGACGATCAAGTCAGGCTGCAAGTCGATCACTTTTTCCAAGGAGCCGTTGACATCCCCGATGTCCTCGACATTTTTCAGCGCTTCGGTAATATACGGGTTTTGGCGATGCAAGCCGGGCGCTCCGATCGGTGTGACACCGAGTGTAATCAGCGTGCCCAAATATTGATCGGCGACGATGCGCCTTGGTGTGGCTGGAACGACGACATCCCCTTTGACGGTGGAAATGACTTGGGTTTGCGAACTCGCCTCCGCTGGCGTGGAGCTCGTTTGCGTCGAGCGATTGGCGTCTGATGCAGCGCTTGTTTCCGTCTGGTTCCCGTTCGCCGCCTGACTTGGCGCTCCCGCATTGCCGGAGCACGCGGCAAGCATCAGGGTCAGGCAGAGCATGACGGTTGCCGCAGCAGATGGTTTGGCAGGTCTGTACATGGTTTTGCGTCCCTCTTTCTTGTATGGATAATGATTCTCGCTATCAATATAACGGCGAAAATCGAGAGCGGCAATGGACGATCCGATGATGGTTGCCGGACGATCTGCTGTTTGCGGCGTCTGTGCTTTTGTCGCCCGAAAACGCGCGGGCGATATTCCGTATACTTTTTTAAACAAGCGCCCGAAATAATACGGGTCGCGGTAACCGACACTCTCGGCGATCTCGCGCAACTGCCGATCTGTTTCCACCAGCAGGCTTGCCGCCTTTTCCATCCGTACGCGAATCAGGTAGTCGATCAGGCTGTAGCCTGTCTTTTTCTTGAACAAGGCCGATAAATGTGGGACGCTGTAGCGCAGCATTTCCGCGAGCGCCTCCAGCGTGATCGGTTCGGCGTAATGGTTCTGAATGTACTGCTTCGCCTGGGCGGCGGGATCGGTTTCCAGCCGTGCCCCTTTCGAATCGAGCAGTTGACGATGCACGGCGCTTACAAACTGGTAAAAGAGTGCCTTCGTCTGGAAGCGCTCCAGCTCGCCCGTGCATTGCCACTGTTCGTCCATTTGCTTGACGAGTGCAAGCAGCTCAATCGGCTGGCACGGCTGAAAGCTGTACGGCAGCTGAAACGGGTCGCTTTTTCGCAGCAAGTTGACGATTTGCTGCCGACTGGTCAACGGGATCGCGGCCCGATAAAAAATCAAGTAGTATTCAAATACGTCCTCTGCCAAAAAAATGTCCAGAAGCGTCCCTTTTCCACTATGGGCGATATCGTATGGCTTGATCGCGTACTCGCTGCCATCCAGACAAATCTGCGCCTTTCCTTGCGCAGCAAACAAAAACGTACTGGCCGGCAGCTTGTACGAGCGCGAGCCGATTTCTCTTCCCAATAGCTGGTGACGCACATCCAACACTTTGATGGACGCATGATTCCAGAGCATGATATGTTCGATGACGCCCTTCACGTCCATGCAATCCCTCCATCTTTTTGTTTCCGTTCCAACTCTCGCCATTATAAATGAAAACGATTATCATTCACATAAAAAAATAACAGCCACAGGCATACTGCGCCTGCGGCTAGTTCGTCTTAGCATGATTAAGGTGCTTGAAGTAACCATCTACTTACGGTTATGGCGTGATTTCCGTCAAAAGCCGCTGACGGGTGTTCGTTTCTTCGCTCTTGGCATTTTTTCCGAATGTCGGGAAACTCAGCGTCTTATTCCGGGACGTTTCGGATTCTCTGTCGTTGCTATCTCTTCCCGTTGCTCCCGATCTGCCTGGCAACGCGTTCCCCCAGTTCCGGGCTCGCCTGGGTTAGATAGCCTAGCACAATCCGCTGTAACTCCGGCACCGCAGCTCCAAGATCGGAGGCAATGTTGTGGACTAAGTGTTCTTGAAGCACAGGCGACAGTGAGTTGTAAAATTGCCCCGGCTGCGTGAAGTCATCCCCTTTTGGAGGTGCAGTGCGCTCAAGACGCCCTGCCACATAGTTGCCGGTGCCGCTTGTTACCTCGTCAGATGGCTTCCAGTCCGCCTGATGGTTGATCGGGATGCTGCGGAAATTCGGTCCCAACCGATAACGCTGTGAATCCGTATAAATATTGGCGCGGCCTTGAAGCACTCTATCCAATGAAAACTCGGCGCCGTCCAGCATATTGGACGGAGAAAAGGCCAGCTTCTCCACCTGTTCCTTATAATTGTCGGGATTGGTGTCCAGCACCATCTTGCCGACTGGCAGCAGTGGGTACTGCCGCACATCCCACACCTTCGTATCGTCCAGTGGATCGAACGGCAGCGTAGCTTCGTCCTGCGGATTCATGAGCTGTACATACAGCCCGTATTCCACTGTTTTTCCTTGAGCAATCGTGTCATAGAGATCCTTGCCCGCATAATCCGGGTTCTCGCAGGCGAGCCGTGCCGCCTCCTGACTATCGATATACTGCACGCCAGCCAGCGGAACCCAGTTGTATTTCACATAATTGCGGACATCCTGCTCATTCTTCCAAACATAAGTACTCACGCTGTAACCCGGAATGTGACGGAAGCTCTTGACTGTTCCCAGGTCGGAGTACAGTTGCAGCACGAAATGCGTCGCCTCCGGATTTTCTGCGTAGAAGCTCCAGAACCGATTAGGGTCCATCAAGTTGTTGACGGGCGACGGATTGAAGGCGCTGACCGTCTCTACAAACCGCATGGGGTCCCGCACCGTAAACACGGGAAGATGGTTGCATATTAAGTCGAAGATACCTTGCTCGGTATAAAATTTAGTCGAGAAGCCGCGCACATTGCGCGAAGTGTCCGGCGTCCCCCTGTTGCTGGCCGCCAGCGAGAATCGGACAGCAACGGGTACTTGCTGGCCCGGATGCTGCAGGAAACAAAGCTTCGTGTAAGCCGCCATCGAGTGAAACGTCTCGAAATAGCCAAAGGCTCCGAAACCCTTCACATGCAAAGGGCGCTCTAATATGGTCTCATGGATAAACGTTTCATTTTTTTCGTGCAGCATGGTGTCTTGTTCTAGAATCGGTCCACGCTTCCCAACCGTCTGCGAGTAGCGCGACGGTTGCGGACCGCCTTGCCAACTCTGATTGTGCGTCTGATCGCGAGCGTTCTTGTCGTCCATTCCTCTACCTCCCATGCCTACATTCTCACCAATATGTATGCATGGCTATAGGTTGGTTATGACTACGCGTCCAATGCCGATCCGCACGCCGAGAGCAGCAGCCGTCACAGCAAAAGCTCGCTCCTAGGGTGCAACATGACGAACGCTTCCGCCTCGTTGCCATATCGTGCGGAACGAATGAGGATCTCCACAGCCACTGCGCCCAGTGTACGAATTGCTTCCACCGTCGACGTATGACATTTCCTGTACAAAAAAACTGGTGCCTAAATCACACCAGTTCGAAATGAATTGGAACATGAATCAAGCGCGTGCCCTATGAATTTACGTGCGAATCAAATCAACCACCCGCTCCCAAAAACCATACAGCGACCGCTCAGACAGAGTGTCCCCTCTTATACAACCATCATTTTCCAGACTGGTCTTTCGCCAAATTCAGCAA
The DNA here is from genome assembly GCF_003521185.1 of Brevibacillus sp. NCBI lineage: Bacteria > Bacillati > Bacillota > Bacilli > Caryophanales > Paenibacillaceae > Brevibacillus > Brevibacillus sp. Next base: position 24,018 of record NZ_DOTK01000058.1, on the reverse strand, counting down.
GGCCGACAGCCGTTCTGCTTTCTCTCCTTTTGCTTTGGCAGCAACCTTTTCAAGCTTGTCCAAACCACCCCAGACGATGTAAATGACATGCTCGACTTCAAGCGGCTCTTGCGTTTGCAGCAAATCGAGCAACAAGCTCAAATTAGGCTCTTCTTCCAGCTCTGACTTGATCTTCACTTTCGTTGCGTCGGTACCGTGCACCAAGCACGCGACCAATGTCGGGAGCGACTCTGGATGGACGCCGTGCTTCTCGACGAAGGCAGCCGTAAAATAATCTTGCACGGACTGATGCTCCAGATCGATCGTGTCCAAATACTCCTCCACCAAAGCAAAATACTCAGCGTCCGCCAATCCCAGCCCGAAGACGGCATATGTGCCAGGCAGCGCATTTCTCTCATCATCGGCATCCGTATACCACTCATAAGTGACCATGGCAACGCGGGCGTAATCGGCAAGCAGCGGGTGCAAGTTCGGATAAGCCAGCGCGTTGGCAAAAAAGCGATGGGTTCCCGACTTCGCCAATCCTTTGATCGGCAAAAACTGCTTGACGCCGGATTTGAGCTTGATTTGATAGCTTTTCGGAAAACCGCTCTGCAACAACGCGCAAAGAAATGAAAGGGCCCGCGCATAGCTCTCTTCGCGCTCCTGCTTGATCGAGATCGTCACGGTGGCAAAGACGTCATTTGCCAGGCACTCGACCTGTTCGTCACGCAGAACGGTCAGCTCGCGGGAGAGCGTGCCGCTGCCTTCCTTCATGAACTGCGAAGCGCGCTTGCTGCCGAGTTCAACAGCCCGCTCCAGCCAGGTAATGCCTTTTTGTCTACTGTAGGACGGTTCATACTTGATCACAGCGACGGCGGCATACAAGAACAACTCCATAGCCCCTTCGTCGATGTGCCCAGAATCGAAGCCGCTCTTTCGTTGATAAGTCTTTTCCTGCCACGTTTTGGCCACGACATCAAAATAAAGCGGCAAAAACGAGCCTTCCACCCAGTCTGCCAAGGCATTGACGATCTTGTGCTGATGTTCGCCAAGCTGTTCTTTTTTGCTTTTGTTTACTTCCAAAATGCGATCAAACACCCGGATGGCTTCGTGGCAATCCGTCTCGGGAAACAGCGAGCGGTTCAGCAGATGACGCGAAAGGAAAAACGTCTCCAGCGGTTTGGTCGGGCCAGTTGAAGCCGAAAACAGTTGCGTGCGATAAGCGGAAATCTCCGCCAGCAGGCGTTGCTGTTTTTCCGCGTTGAACAGCTGGACAATCGGCAGCTTTACTTCCCCCGTGTCTGTCTGAAACTTGCCCCAAAACGAAAACTGGTAGTTAATCAGCGCTTGGGACGAGAGAGTTTCCAGCTTTTCTTTTATATAGGCGGCAAGATGCGGGACGACCTGTTCCCGCACGTCTGTCTCTGACAAATCCGCCTGCTTCGATCCTAAGCGCCGAAAGTCTCCTGGCGTGTCGTCAAAATCAAGCTCCCAATCATCCAGCTCCATCAGGACAACGCTGGCCCGATCATTTTTGTATTCGAGCATGGCAGAGTCATGGATGCCCACTTGCAAAGTCGTGCGGTGGACAATCTCATCGGCGTCTTTTTCCTCGATGTAGGCGAACCATTTGTCAATGGCTTGCTCCATCTTATTCACTGTTGGTTCCAATGTAGAATGGATCACAATCGTTTCAGCCTCCCATATCTTCCAAGGGGGAGCGTACAGCCTATCAGAACATACATTCTCTTCCCCGGTTTTCTCTCATTATAGTAGATTTCAGCCATTTTTCCAGAGAATGACATGAAAATCCGCCCAAATGCCTAGTCGGGAAAAGAATGCCTTGGCTATTTTCTTAATGTTCGCCTTTAACCTCATGTTCATGGACAGCGAAAAGTATTACCCCCGTGATTTTTTTCACTTCGAGCCGATCATAAAGAAAATAGGCGAATGTTATTACCGCCATAACAAATTATAGTTCGTAATTAAACAGTCCGAAATCCCCTGCTCTTCAAGTAAGCAGACGGATTCACCCCGTACTTTTTCCGGAACTTCTCAGCAAATTGTCCCAGGTTGTTGAACCCTGCCATGCTGGCGGCATACGTGACATTGACGCTGCCCTCCTCCAGCAAGCGTCTCGACTGCTCCAGCCGCTGATCGATCACATAAGCATGCACAGGCAAGCCGAACAACTGTTTAAAGCCTTTTTTCAACTTGTATTCATTGAGGCAAATTTGCCGGGACAGCTCGGCAAGACTGGGAGGCGACAGCAGATTGGCATCGACGATTTGTTTGGCTTGCCACAAACTGGTCAAGTCCGTCTTGGACAAGGTGACTTCACGAGGCAACGTGTCTTTTTCCCGCAAAATCTCATCGATGTACACGGCCAACAGCTCCAGCACCTTTCCTTCCAAATACATGCGTCTGACTGCGGCTTGATAGGGACAATCCAGCATCTCGTGGAGGATGCGCCTCACCAAAGGCGTCATTTTTTTGTTGTCGTACAGACTGTCATGTGCCGTCAAGCGTGCCCATTGCTGTTCAAGCGAAGCGATGGGCCACGCCTGCATCAGTTTGTTTACGTCCAGCTTTAGCGTCAGGCTGTGAAACCTGCGCGCGGGATCGAATTGGCACGTGCTGCTCGTCATCGCTCTCCCGAAGGCGGTCACTTCACCCGAAGCGATTCCATAGTCCCGATGCGTGTCTGTTGACAGCCATTGCATCCCTTCTCCCAGGCAAAAGCATATTTTCATCCAGTCGTCCTGTTCCGTGCTGCTCATGCTCAATTCCTCGTGTAAAACGATGTCGCAAACCATTATTTCCAGCATCGTGTTCAGGCTGGTTTTCTGCCAGTACCCTTTGCCGATCTGATCGGGCAACGATAACGTTTGCTGAAACGAACCGTTTTGATAGAGCGCATTCAAATCGGTTGCGAGCGCACAATGCTTGTCCTTGCGATTCTCGATCGCGTACCAGTGTCCCGCCTGACTCATGGGGTCGTTCACCTCTGTGTTGTTTCTCTCATCTGTGATCCAACGACAATAACCCCGCCGCTCGGACGGGATGATCCTTCTTACTTCACGCGCCAGCCGTCGACCTCTTGCTGCAACCCCCACAAACGGGCGTACAGCCCGGATTTTTCCACCAATTCGCTGTGGGTTCCTTCCTCGGCAAGACGTCCTTGATCCAGCACGATGATTTTGTCCGCATGTTGAATGGTTTTCAGGCGATGGGCAATCAAAATGACCGTTTTGCTTTTGACCAGCTCGTTGATCGCTTGCTGGACAGCCGTTTCGTTCTCGGGATCAAGCGAGGCTGTCGCTTCGTCAAGCAGGACGATCGGAGCGTCTTTCAGCAACGCGCGGGCAATCGATATGCGCTGCTTTTCGCCGCCAGACAGAGTAGAACCACCTTCGCCAACAGGTGTAGCGTATCCTTGCGGCAATTGGGAAATAAATTCATGGCAGCAGGCGCGCCTGGCCGCCTCTTCAATCTCTGCCTGGGTCGCATCCATTTTGCCGATGCGAATGTTGTTGCCAATCGTGTCCTGGAACAAGTATACGTCCTGGAAAACCATTGACATCTGCTTGAGCAAAAATTCGGGGTCAGCCTTATGCACAGGCATGCCGCCGATGGTGATCGTTCCTTGCTGGACGTCCCAAAAGCGGGCGATCAGCCGGGTCACCGTACTTTTTCCGCTTCCGGACGGCCCGACCAGCGCGGTAATCGTATTCGGCTGGATCGTAAAGGACAGCTCCTGCAAAACAGGATTGTTCTCGTCGTAGCCGAACGTCACCCGCTCAAAGACGATGGGCCCGTGCGGCTGAATGAGCGCCGTTCCCGGCTGTCGCTGCTCTGTCTGCACATCCATGATCCGCTGTGCGCTGTAAGCCGAGTAACGCATTTCTCCGTAGCTCATCAACACGACGGTCAGCGGCTCGAACACGCGTGTCCCGATCAACAGAAACAGCAGAAAGACCGATAGCGACAAAGTTCCGCCCACAAGCAAATAACTGCCGACCAAAATCATGATCGTCATCCCGGAGCGCGTCAGCAAAAGCGCGCCCATGATCAGCGGCCCGACCAGCCCTTCCAGCCGGATAGAAGCCCGCATGAGCCGATCAAAAGCAAGCCGCAGGCGCTCAAAGCGCTTTCCGCCAGCATTGTGCGCTTTAATTTCGCGGATACCCGTCAAATATTCCTGGAGCCTGCTGGCCGCTTCATTTTTCGCGCGGACGTGACTCTCGCTGAGCCGGGCCTGCAACGAATCGGTCAGCCACAACAGCAGCGCACCGAACGGAAGCGCGACAAACATGGCAAGCGCCATTTTCCAGTCCAAAAAGGCAAGTCCGAGCAAAGCGAGCACAGGCAGCATGACTGCGCTGATTAGCTGCGGAACGTTGTGGGAAATCGTATGTTCGACCTGCGCGTAATCACTGAGCAGCAGGTTCGTCACGTCGCCGGGATCGCGTTTGCCAAAAAAGCCTAACGACAAATGACGCAAATGTTCGGCGAGCTTCATCCGCCCGGTGGCCGCCAAACGATAGGCTGCCGTGTACGATTTTTCGTACAGATGGGCATAGGTGACGTACGACACGATCAGCCAGACAAACAAAATGACGCAGACGGTCCACAAGCGGGCAGTATCAAGCCCTGACTCCGGTTGGGCAAAGGAAAGGTAAATCGTCTGGAAAATGTCGACGAGCAAAGCGGCAGGAATGACTTTGGCAATCCCGTCCAGCAAGGCAGCAAAAGCAGCGGGCCACAAGCTCCGCACGTTGCCGCCGGAAATGTTAGTAAAGTACGGAAGCATTCGCTGGGGCCTCCCCTCTCATCTCGGGTTTGTGTGCGTACGTATGGTTCGCGCCGAGCTTCCACGTAGCGGCGCTAACATGCGCTTGCCACATCTTTTCGTACAGGCCGTTTCGCTGGCGCAGCTCGTCGTGTGTCCCGCGCTCGACAATCTCGCCTTTGTTCACGACCAAAATTTGCTCCGCTGCGCGAATCGTCGACAGCCGATGGGCAATCATGATCACGGTTTTGCCTTTCACCAACTCAATCAAGCCTTGCTGGATCTTTTTCTCGTTTTCCGCATCGGCGTAGGCGGTTGCCTCATCGAGAACCAAAATCGGGGCGTTTTTCAACAGCGCGCGGGCAATCGCGAGACGCTGGGCTTCGCCGCCGGACAAATACGTTCCCCCTTCGCCGATCTTTGTTTCGTAGCCGAGCGGCAGCTTTTCGATAAACTCATGGCAGCAAGCTGTTTTCGCCGCAGCAATGACCGCCTCCCTGGATGCGGACGTGTTCCCCATCCGGATGTTCGCTTCGATCGTATCGTAAAACAGGTGCACATCCTGAAACACAAACGACACGGTGTCCATCAGTTTTTCCGTGCCCATCTCCTGGATCGGGACACCGCCAATGCTAATCGTTCCCTCCTGGACGTCCCAAAAGCGCAAGAGCAAGTTGGCGATCGTCGATTTCCCCCCGCCGGAAGGCCCGACCAGCGCCGTCATTTCGCCCGCTTTGGCGAAGAAGTCGACGTTTTGCAAAATGGGCTTGTAGTCTTTGCTCTCCTTGTTTTCATAGGCGAAGGAGACACGGTCGAAGGCGACGTCGTAAGCAACAGGGACGCGAGGAGCAGCTGGCTCCGCTACGATCGGCTCGGCAAACACCGCTGCAATCCGCTTGTTGCCTTCGATAATTTCCCGCAGCCCGCCCCCGACGTAAATCAGCCGCAGCAAAGGCACGGACAAGCTCGGTGTGATAATCAAAAACAGCGTAAACGTAATGGCAAACGCCTGATTCCCCGGCTGACCGCTCGCAAGCAAAATGCCGATCGGGACAATAAACGTAAACAAGGAGCTGACCAGCACGTAAAACAGGCTGTACGGCTTCTTGCACAGCGCCGTGATCCGCAGCGCAATGTCGCGATAGCTGCTCACCGCACGCTGGAAAGTCAAAAATTCATCCGCCTTGATCCCGAAAATTTTGACAGCGGGCATGCCGCGCACGTATTCCACGCCTGTCGCGTTCATTTCTTCCACGGCAAACTGATAATCGCGAAAAGCGTTTCGGCCGAGTTCACTTGTAAAAATGCGCGCCTGCACCCATAGACCGAAGACAACCGGGACGAGCAGCACGAGAGCAAGCAACCCATTGAGCCAAAACAAATACCCGATCATCAAAAGCGGGATCAAAATGGCTGTCACCATGTCAGGCAGCTGGTGGGCAATGAATTTCTCGATTTTTTCGACACTGACCTCGATCACTTTTTTCAACTCGCCTGTGGCCGTTTTCGTATGGTAGCCCATCGGGACTTTCGCCACGTGCTCGGCCAGCCGTACCCGCAACTGGTACAAAATTTGGAAGGCAGCCACATGGGAGCACATCAGCCCGACGTACAAGGTGAGCAAGGCGGCAACCAGCGCTACCAAAGCGGCGACGCCCCAATACGTGATCAGCTCCCTGTCGATTCCCGCAGGACTTTGCGCGTGCAAGAGCAGTTCTTCCACGATTTTGTACACGGCTACAAAGGGAGCAATTTGCAGGAGACTGGAAACCGTCGAAAGCAAGCTGGCCGCGGTCAGCAGCCCTTTTTTCTCTTTGGCGATTTGCAAGAGCCCGGACATTTCTGCTTTCATTTTTATACCCGACTCTCCTTTCCTGTCGCAGATGGTTGGCGAGAATCATTATCATTGCACGGTAAAAAAGAAGGACCCGCCCCCCACAGATGGTCAGAAGACAGGTCCTTCGGTGGTCCACTGCTTATTCCGAATGCTTCGTCGCCAGCACATTGGCTGACACAGGTGCGCCTTTGGAAGCGAACAGCGTGATCGCCATCAAAAGCACGACAATGGCAACGACACCAAAAGGCAAATGCCGCTCTACCTGGTACAGACTTGTGCTCAAGATCGGCGCAATTACAGCCGATATGCCTTGCACGGCTCCCACCAATCCGGCTACTCCGCCCTGCTGCTCGCGCAAAACGCTAAGCGAAGCGCCTGCCATAAAGCCTGGCATCATCAAGCCCGTACCTACACCAAATAAGAAGAACGCGATGTAAAAGCCGACAGCATGAATGAACAGCAGGAACAGCGCTACACCGCCAAGCACCAGCAAGGAACCGACGAGAATCAGCGAGCGCGGCTGCCATTTCGGATTTTTCATCTGCACCCCTTGGGTAATGATCATCGCGACTCCGCTCAGCATCATGCCCATGGAAAGCATCCGCGCCGTATCTGTTGTGGTCAAAAGCAGCTGATCCTGGAAATAAAACCCGCCGACGACTTGCAAGGTGACAATGCTCAGCATGGTGGCCATCCCTGCGAACAAGTACAGACGCAGTCCTTTTTGCAAAGGATTCAGCTTGGGCGGCTTGGTTGTCGCAACAACCGGCTTGTGCGGCGGAATCAAGAGAAGCACCACGATAAACGCGATCATCGGCAGCAGCGCCCCGATGTACAGCGGCCAAATCAGACCGATCAGGGCAAAAACTCCCGCGATCGCTGGCCCGAGGACAAGCCCCATTCCATTGGCCGCACCGATCAGCGCCATCCCGGACGACCTGTCCTTTTCCTCCGTCACATCAGCCATGTACGCTTGCGCCGAAGACGGAACGGCAGGAATGAACATGCCGACCATCGCCCGGGCCAAGATCAGCAGGAACACGAGCAGACCTCCGCTGATCAGCTTCGCAAGCCCTGCGTACATCGTGAGCGTAAACAGCACATAGGCGACGAACATTCCCAGAAAGCCTATTAAAATGACGGGCTTTCTGCCTTTTGTGTCGCTCCATTTCCCCCAGACGGGCGCCATGATCGCCATGGCTACGGAACCAAGTGAAATAATCAAACCGGAATGGGTTTCGCTCAATCCCAATTCACGAATCAATGGAGGCATGACAGGGGCGATGATCATCAAGCCAACCATTGCGACGAAGACGCTGAAAAAGACACTAATTCGTACTCGTCCCATGTTTTTACTCTACTCCTTTCGTCACTCCCTGCCCCTAATCTTATGGAAAAAGGCAAGGTAGCCACTACCTAATGACGGAGAGATAATGCTGTAAAACGGATTTTTTCGCGAAATGATTTCATGCCGGAGCAAAAAACGGTACGGATTGGAACATGGTACACGCCATGGCTGTTAGTCCCGCCTGCTTTGCGGCTACTGCTACTGCTTCTGTCCGTGCACCTGCACGATCTGGTTGCCCAGCTTGTCCAACAATTGCATCCGGCCGATGGCTGTGTAGGAATAGTTGTAATTGTCTACGTTGCTGATTTTGTACACATTGCCTTTTTGCACCGCTTCCAAACTTTTCCACACCTTGCTGTCGCTCAGTTTGTTTTCGCTGTTTTCCATCAGTAACAAATGCTGTGGATGGAGGGCAGACAGCGCTTCCAGACTGATTTCGATTCCGCCCCAATGCTCCGGCGCAGGGATGCCCTCCGCTCGCTTGAGTCCCAAGTCGCTGTAGATCAGCTCGGCTGCTCCCGTTGACGAATAAATGACCAGATTTTGCGGATACGTTTCGACCACGACAAATGTTTCGTCTTTGAGAATCGGGCCGAGCTTTTGCTTCCATTCCGCTGTTTTTTTCGCATATTCGCTCAGCCACTGTTCCTTTTTCGGCTGCTGTTCAAACGTGTCTGCCAAAAAGTCCAACCGCTTGCGCCACTCGTAGTACGGGTGGGGAATTTTGATCGTCGGAGCCATTTTGGATAGCTGCTCGTACAAATTTTCGTTGAACAGCGGCCCCAATAAAATCAAGTCTGGCTCAACGGCCATGACGGCTTCCAGGCTGATCGGTTCGGCGTACCAACCGAGGTTGACTGTCTCTTTAGCCAGCCGCTCTTTGATCGTCGGAGAAAATTCGGCGCGGTTGCCATAGTCGATATTGCCCGTCGCGACAGGCTCCATCCCCAGCAAAAGCAGCTCCTCCGTCGACCCGGACAAATCGGCAATGCGTTTCGGCTGCAACGGGATGCTAACCTTCTCGCCCCCGGGATTTACGATTTCTTTTCGGGCGGCATTCCCCGCAGCCCCATGACCGCCTGCCTCCGGGCTGGCGCAACCAGCCAGCAAGAACAGGCATGTGAGCGTTGCCATAACATGTACGAGCTTCATCTGTCTCTCCACTCCCTGGACGAACTGTTTTTACTCGCGACAAGCAGCGAAGTGCCGCCTCCGCGAGCCAAACATACTTTCTCATACCCGGAGCGTGGCGCGACAGTCAAATCGGGAGCCGGAGAAGACAAAAGCGGATTTTTGTTCTGTACAAACCAAAGACACCAACGGATGCGTCAGTGTCTTTACGTTTCTTGGCTGGCGGTTATTTGCAAGGGTAGTGCGGCGGTTTTGGCGGATTGATCACAGGCAAGGGAACTTGCTGATCTTGCAAAACTTTCAGCCCAAGATTGAGAACAATTTTTTCGCGTACGTGTGAAAAAGCATGCTCGTTGCATTTGACTTTACGCAAATCTTGCCCGATGTCCAGCTCGGTGAACTCGGAAAAGACCAGCTCACAGTACGGTTTTTCGTTGTAAAATTGGCGGTTGCCAAATAGCCCCATGTTCAACTGTGCTGCTGTGCCTGTCTTGTTGCCCAGCTCGCCGGAAGAGGTGAAATCGGGGATGAGCTGCAAGGATGGGCCAGATGTAGGGAACGTAATTCCTACGCAAAAGTCGAACGGAATCAGCGCGCTGATGTGGCGAATATCCCCGCATACGGCACTGCCCGAAACGTGGTCTGCTGTGGCATACTCAAGGTTTTTGCGGATGAAGCCGCTTCCGAACAGTTTGGCCGCGTACGGATTGAATGTCGGAACCAGCTCGCATTGCTCAAGAATGACGCTTTTCCACGCCCGGATGATTTCCAGCGCAGGTTTTTCCAATTGAATATCTGCTTCGACACAAACTACGACCGAGAGTTCTGCCAGGGTGACAGGCACTTTGATCGTTTTCGGAAAAGTAGTCGCTTCTGTGCTGGAGCCAAATACGCGTACATTATCCACGCCGCAGGAATGGCCAGGCTTGCTGTGGCAATGATCCTTGTCATGCTTGTCTTTGTCCTTGTGGTCGTGGTCGCATTTGTACTCATGCTTGTGCTCGTGTTTGTGCTTATGTTCGTGTTTATGCTCATGCTTGTGCTTGTCTTTGCATTCATGTTTGTCTTTGTGATCGTGTTTGCCATGCTTGTCGTGTTTGTCGTCGCAATGGTATTCAACCCGGAACTTGCAGTCTTTTGAATCGTCGTGTTTTCCCATTTGATTGATCGCCTCCTTTATCAGAGCATTGTCTTTCTCTTCATCATATGGCCTGGCCTTGGCAAACGACTTGGCTGTTGCCGAGCGTGATATACCCATTTTTTGCCTTTTGGAGCCGGCTTGTGATCGGATTGCTTGGGAGTTTTGGTTAACTAGGCAACTATTTGCTCAGCGATACTCCCTATGTACGAAAGACAAGCCGTGCACTTGCTGCTGCCAGCAAAGGGAAAAGCGGACTGGCTCCCTGCGCTTGCCGATCTGGCCTGCTGACCATGGCGAAGAAAAGCCGTCACGTCAGTCTTGGCCTACGTACCTGAGCGGAATCAGTTGTTTGCGGAACCACCAAATTCGCCCGCTGACGATCGCCACCCCGTTGTACTCGCTTGTGCCGGCTCCTTTTTTCATGAATGGCTCGGACATGAGGCTCGCCTTCCAATCGCCTGTTTCGATCCAGCTTTCCGTGCTGGCAAGCGGGCTGTTGTCGGGAAATGCTCCCGCTCCCTGCTTTTCCGAGGCAACTGGCGGGCGCAAAACCGTTGATGTAAAAGGCAGGCGCAGCGTCTCATGGGCGACTTTTCCCGCTTCGCTTGTCGTGCCAACGACGGTCAGCTCAAAATCTCCGCGCACCCAGACCACCCGCCCATTGCTCTCATGGCGCGTCTCCTGCACATCCAGCGAGATTTTCGGATGGATTTCCAGCCATTCCTGCTGCCAGTGGGCATGAATCGGGTGCACCCAGTTCACTTCCCACGCTTCTTCCAGAATCGAAACTTGCACATACGCATTTTCTCCCTGCTCGGTGTACGCTACATCCGCGAAAACAACCTGGCTGCTGCTGCCTGCGTTTGCCGCAGTCCCGGTTTCCTGTTGACCCCGTACTGGCGCTGTGACTGCGCTGCTGTCCGCCATGCGCAAAGGCTCGCTCGCAAGCAAGCTCGATGAATCGAGGTGCGGCAACTCTTCGAGAGGATCGGGAGCTGCCAGCGGCGTCCGTATTTTCGGCGGCTTGATGGGCGCTGTTTTTTTCCCGAAAGCTTTTCCAACCTTTCGCGCTTGGCGGGAAACGTCACTTGCAACGGGGCTTTGACTTTTGCTTTTCGCTGGAAGCTGGCGCTTGGGCCGCGGTGCTTCGTATTTGTCGCCAGCCATGTCCTGCTTTGGCATGGATTGTTTGACACGCAAAAAGTTTTGCTGGTGGCTTTTTGGAGCGCGCCGCAGCTCTAGATGGTTTAAAAAGGGCGTTTTTCGCGCAGGTGTCCGCCTGGGTTGGGGCATAGCCATGTTTTCACCTCCTCTCCTTCTTGGTTGGCTCGCAAGTATGCTTCGCGTTTTTCGCTTTTTCGCCTTGCTATATCCATACGCCCGAGCTTTCGCTTGGGGAATAGTCGTCTGTCCTTTTCTGCCGCTGCCAACGCAAAAACTCATGCCTAATTTGGCATGAGCTTTCAAGTCTGTTGCTTTTTCGTCAAAAGGTAGCGGCAGCACGTCCCTCCTTCTGCGATGCATTCTGTCCGGTCTACTTTCGCGTCGTTGAACAGCGAAGCGAACAAGCTCCATTCGCACTGGCACGCTTGGGGAAACTCGCTCGCTACTCTCGCGATCGGGCAATTCGTTTCGATAAACGAGTAGACCCCGTCCGCCTTTTGCTCCAGCTTGACCATATAGCCGTCTGCATCCTGTAGCTTCGCTAACGTGTCAAGCCGCTCCTCGAACGATTGGCCTGCCATCTGCTCGCGATATTTTTGCTGGATGCGCTTCATCCTGCGTTCGAACAGCATCGCCACATGCGATTGGCCAAACAGCTCCTCCACATTTTCCATCAGCTCTGTCACCCACTCATCGTAGTGCGTGGGAAACAATCGCTCGGACGCTGGCGTCAATTTGTACACAAAGACTGGGCGCCCAATCTGTCTGCGCATGATGCTTGCCTCTACGTAATGCTCTCTATGTAAAAGATCCAAATGCTTGCGTACCGCGACCTTGGTCATTTGCAAGTGCTCCGCCAATTGCTGGACATCGACGGTCCCTTGCTTTTTCATGTACACCAACAGCTTTTGCCGGGTTGTCTGTTCGCGTGCCATCGCCATCCTGTTGCTCACGCTGTAACGCTTTCCGTTGTTTTTACGCCCAGGCACCGCCGTTCCCGTAGTTCGCAAACATACGACCGTTTTGGCAAAAGGAAAGCTCTCATTGGAAAATCCCTCCTGTTCGGATTGATGACAAGGACAGTTTACAAGAAGCAACGCGTTTTGTACATATACAAATATGTTTCCTTTGGTAAAAATAATTGCCGAACCGCCATTTGTATTGTAGAATGAGCTAAATTCCATTTTTTCCAAGTGAAAAAATCTTTCTCGGAGGAAAAACTCGGCTCCTCCATCGCTCCGCACGTTTGCACGGAGCCATGTCGATTCGCGATCAGGAGGGGAAAACGATTCATGGCTGAGTCAATGAAGCCGTCCACCTATTACGCTGCTTATCAGCCGCTCGTGGAGCTTGCGAACGGACAATGCTTCGGATACGAAGCGCTTCTGCGGTGCGCATCGAAGCAATCGCCTGAGCAGCTTTTTCAGGCGGCGCGTCAAGCTGGTCAGTTGTACGAATTGGATACCGCCGCCATGCGCGGTGCTGTTTCATCTTATTTTGCGGAAATGCCTGCGGGGCGAAATGCGCCGTACTTGTTTGTCAATCTCTTTCCGTCTACCTTGCTGAATCCGCTCTTTCCACCTTTTTTGGACGAGCTTCTGGCTGCGTTTCCGGGCATCGCTCGCCGAATTGTACTGGAGATCAATGAAGCGGCCGAGGAAGACAAGATGTGGGATGTCCGACTGCTCGGCCAGAAAATCCGCGAGTTGCGCGCGTACGGCTTTTTGATCGCACTGGATGACGTAGGCTCGGGTGCAGCATCTTTGCGCAAAATCGTCGAATACGAGCCGGACGTGGTCAAGCTCGACCGCTATTTCGGCAGCCAGCTTGCCCACCATCCGAACAAGCAAAAGCTTGTCTCGCTGTTTGTTGATTTTTGTTTGGGGCAGTCGCAGTTGGTGCTGGAAGGGCTGGAGGAGCTTGATGATCTGGCGGCGGCAAAAGCTCTGGGGGTTCCTGTCGGGCAAGGCTTTTTGCTCGGGCGGCCCCGCTCGCTTGACCAGGCGGAGATGATAGGGAGCAATGCTGCGGTGTGAAGGAATGGAAAAGGGAAAGGGAAAGCCCGCTGCCTGATGATCGGCGGCGGGCTTGACGGCGGAAGATGTCATGTGTCGCGATTATTTTCCTCCAGTTTTCGCAGCATGGACTCGATATTTCGCAATTCCATCTGCTCGCTTTCGTGGCGAAGATCAGCGTATTCGTACAGTCCTGTCATTTTGATTTTCCCTGCCGCAAAGAACGATTGAATCCGTCTTGCTTCTTCCTGGAGCAGTGCGCGCTGACGGTAACTGATCGTCAACTGCCCCTCATTCGGAGCCTGAAATCTCGGCTGTTGCCCGAACAAACACACCCTCGCTCTTTTCCCATGCAATCTGTTCTTTTGGGTCAACGTCCTTGATGGCAAACAGCTTTGTCCCTTTTTCCAAGTAGTTGGAGGCAATCGCTGCTTGCGCTGTTTGCTCGTCTCCTTCAAAAGCGTACTTCGCTTCTACGCTACCGATTTGTTCTCCAAGCTTTTCTTTGTCGATCCATTGCTCTTCGTTTTCATCATCGGCGATGACATACAAGCGATCTTCGACTTTCACAAAAGGATAGGGCCAGCTTGCGATTGCGCTTGTTGTGTTTGCGGAATCCGTCGTTGGGGAGTGGTTCGCACAGGCTGAAAGCAGGAAAGCGGAAAGGATCAGCCCTACTACGATCGCAGCTTTGCTCATTTCATCTGCTCCTTCCCCAAGCAATAAAAAAAGTGGGCGAATCTATCATATCACCCACGCGCTTCATTTGGAAAATATTTCATTTTGAACACAACAAGCTTCGCTGTATCGAATCTATCATTTCTGCGCTTTCTTCTCGCCAAGTCTCTCTTGCAGCATGCTCGCCACTTCTTTCACCTGCGCCTGCACCGCGATTGGATCATACGGCCAGAAGCGATCCGGGTTCAGCTTGAAAATGCGATTGTTCTTCACCGCATCGAGCGAGGCCCAGACAGGCGAGCTTTCATCGAACTCGGCTCCGCCAGATATGTCGAGAAAAATATAATCCCCGGCATACGCAGCGATTTTCTCGGTCGAGACACTTTGCGCGTCCACTTTTTTCTGAATCAGATCGGTGCGCACGCTCTCCGGAGGTGTCAAGCCGAGCTGCTGGTAAATCGCCTGGCCGCCCCGGTTCACACCATCGCCGTATATGTAAAACTCCTTGTCGAACGGCCCCATGATCGAAAAGGTTGTCCCTGCCGGAACCAATCCCGCGATCGAAGCTTTTGCCTGCTTCACGTCCTCGTCAAATGCGGCCAGCCGGTTGTCTGCTTCCTGCTCCTTGCCGAGCAGCTGGCCGAACGCTTTCATTTCTTCATGCACCTCATGGTAGGTGCCATAAGGGATGACGATTGTCGGCGCGATTTTGCGATATTGCTCGTTCAGCTTTTCATCCCCGCCAACCGTCACAATCAGGTCAGGATTCAGCGCCAAAATTTTCTCGACCGAACCGCCATCGATCTGTCCGATATCCGCAATCCCTGCGGCCAAATCCTTGACATGCGGACTTTCGATTTCCCAGTACGGCGCTCCTACTGGTTTGACGCCAAATGCGAGAAATTGCGCCAAGTACCCTTGTGTGACGATTCGCTGCGGATTCGCTGGTATTTCGACATCCCCATGGACGGTTTTCACAATCCTGGTCTCTGGCTTAACTACTGGCGTCTCCTCTTGTTTTCCTGCATTCGGGACCGAATCTGCCGTACCGCAACCATGCAACATCACGGTCAGCCAAAGCAGGACGATCCCCCAGCCGATATCGTTTCTGCGCTTTTGCATATGCTCGTTCCTTTCTGATGATGTTGAGAATGATTCTCACAAACATCTTCATCGTACCTCGCCCCCTCTCTGCTGTCTATTTCCATTCGTGACATTTTCGTCATGGACAATGGTTACCTGCTTGCCAGGACAAGCGCTGTTGCTGCCAGCAGCTTGTCGACCATGATCCCGCGTTGTTTTTCCAAGGCGCGCGCGTCATTGCACCAAAAGTCTTCCAATGGCAAAGGGTACAGGCGGTGGCGTCCCGTTTTCAGCAATTCGCGCCAGCATGCTCGCGACCGGAAATGGTCGGTCAAAGCAAGATCGTCGCCCCCTTGCTCGCGGGGAATGACCACAAACATATGATCCGCGGCATAATCGGCGAGCTGCTCTTCCCGGATCAGCTTGTGGGCTTGTGGCCGCAAGACTTCATCGGCAATTTTCGGCGGAGGGGTCAGCTTCAAGCTGCTGTACAAGTTGTACGTTCCCCTGGTCGTCTGATTCCAGATGCAGATCGTGTTGTCTTCCCACAGCTCGTACAGCCCCACCGTTTCCTCCGGCTGGATCACGCCAGCGAGCTTGGCAGCCAAAGCCTCCGCCCGCGCCGTATAATGTTGCAGCCACGCCTCTGCTTCCTGCTCTTTGCCTGTCAATTTTCCGCAAAGCCGCACCGTTTCCAAGCGATCCAGCCGATCCCACGGGAGGACGAGCACAGGCGCGATCTGTTCCAGCCTGCGCAATTGCTCCAATTGATCGGGCACGTAATACAAATAATCCGGTGCAAGCACCATATCCGGCGATAGTTGCTCCCATTCCGCCACGCTCTGTATTTCTTCGACATTCCGCACCCCGTCCAGCTCCGCTGCAATCAACGGCGAGCTTTCCCACGGCGCAAACCGGGCAGCGATCGGTTTGATTCCGAGCGCGAGCAAGTCACCTGCAAACTGCAGGGCAACGATGCGCTGCGGCTTTGGCATCCGCCGATACGCGCTGGGGGAAGTGCCGATCACTTGCTTGAATTTGCGGCTCAAGTAAAAACCGTCTGCGTAGCCGACTTTCTCCGCGATTTCCTGAAGCGTCGCCTCGCTTGTCAGCAGATGCAGCTTTGCCCGATCGAGCCTGACCCGCGTCAAATGCTCGGAAAAGCTGTGCCCGACCAGCTTTTGAAACTGACGCGAGAAATAGCTGGCGTCATAGCCTGACAGTTCCGCCAGCTGGGTACGGGTCAAGTTTTGGTCGTAATAGCGGTTCGTGAAGTCGAGGACATCGTGCATCGGATTTGCCGGATTGGCTGTTTGTGTCGACACAGCCCTGGCAAACAGGTCAAGCAGCTCGGCAAGCAGCCCGTGCTGACTTGCCTGATCGCTTGGATTACCGGAAGCGTTCGCGTTGCTTTTCACTAACTGCTCGACGATCGTAAAAGCCCGGAGCGGCAACGAGCCAACGCCCGCAACAGAGCCATGTGCCGGGAAGATGCTGTGATCGACGAGATACGTCAGCTTGTCGATCGTTTCTTCCTCCAGACGGTATCCTTGAAAAAAGAGGAGAAACAGCGAGTCGACAGCCTGTTTCGCCCGTTTCATTTCGATGCGCTCGTTCGGGTGAACGAAAGCAAGCTGGCCTTTTGCCACCTCCTGCCACTGTTCCCCTATTCGCAGCTGTACCGGAGTGTCCGCCCAAATAAACAGTGGATAAGTTGGTACGAATGCTTGTCCGTTTTCGTTCAAGGAACAGCTCTCTGCTTTTTTCACGACATACAGCCGCTTCATCTTCTCTCCTCCTCTTGCGGTGTGGCAACATACTAGCCTCTCTCTGACGAATGCGCGAAAAGCTGCCCCAAGGTCTGGCAGAGCCTGGCGACAGCTTTTCACTAGCCTATGAATTTGCAAAACGATTATTTTTTCGCCGCTTTCAACAAACTGTCGACGATGAAATCAAGCTGCTTGTCCAGCGAGTAAATATCGTTGTAGTACGACAAGCCGAAGTCGATCTCGATCAGCCTGCCTTCCTTGATCGCCGGGATGCTGTTCCACACTTTGTTATCGGACAAGTCGACCATTCCTTCATACGCCGAACGGAACACAAAGTCACCCGCATATTGGGGCAGCACCTCAAACGAAACGCTTTCTGCTGTCGCTTCCCCAGATGGCTTGTCCAGTTTTGCCTGCACAATAGCCGGGGCTTTCATTCCCAAGTATTCGTAGACGATTTGCGAGCCGCGCCCGTAGTCTTTGCTGCTGACTACGGACATATTGCCTTTTCCGCCCTCCATGATGCTCACCGTCTTGTCCAAAATGCCTGCTTCCCCCAACTTTTTCTTGCTCTCCGCTACTTTTGCGTGGAAGTCGGACAGCAGTTTCTTCGATTCGCCCTCCTTGCCCAGCACTTCGCCGAGCTTTTGCAGACGTTCTTCCACTGTCATGCGGTCAAACGGGATATACACAGTCGGTGCGACCCTTTCCATCATTTGGTAAATTTTCTCGGAAGGAGCAATGATCAGATCGGGATCAAGCGCCAAAACCGCCTCCGGATTGGGCTCGAACCAAGTTCCGAGCGTCTGGACACCCTCCAGCTCTTTTTCAAAAGCGGCTCCTTTCTGGACGTCAGAGATGCCGACTGGCTTTACGTTCAACGCGAGCACGTCTCCAAGCAAGTAAAAGACGACCACGCGCTGGGGATTGACTGGGATCTCCACGTCACCTTTGGCCGTAGAGACGATTTTTGTTGCCGGCTTTGCGCTTGGCTGGTTCGAGGTCGAAGCTGACGCTGCTGAGTTCACCTGCGGCTGTTCCGCACCCGGATTGGCCGTGCTTGTAGTAGTCGGTGCAGAGCAAGCGCCGAGGATCAGAGTCAGGCACACAAACAGGATGGTTGCCAAAGAAGATTTGTTGCTGTAGCGCATAGGTATGAATGTTCCCCCTTTATCGTGACGATGATGATAACCATTATCACTATAAACGCGGCTTCTACCTGCCTCAATGTCATATCGCGCCATTTTCGATGTCTCATCGCGCCTTGCCTGTTCCGTGCGATACCGGATCGGCGATGCTCCCGTGTACCGTTTGAACATTTTCGCAAAATAGTACCGATCCGGATAGCCGATCTCTTCGGCAATGTCCTGCAAACTGGCTTCTGTGCGCCTGAGCAGCTCCTTCGCTTTTTCCATCCGCAGCGAAATCATGTACTCGATCGGACTGCTGCCCGTCCGCTGCTTAAACAGTCTCGACAAATGGCGCGGACTGCTGTCCAACAGCTCGGCGAGCACTTCGAGCGAGAGCGGTTGGGCATAGTTTTCCTGGATATATCCGAGCGCCTGAGCAGCCAAATCATTCGGCTTACGCGACAACGGTGGGTTGTGCATCTGCCGCAAAAGCTCGTAGACCACTTGATAAAAAAGCGCCCGCACATGAAAATGCTCCAGTCCGTTCCGTTTCTCCCATTCTTCGTGCATCAGCTGAATGTTTTGCAACAGACACACCGCTTTTTCCGGGAGAAAGCCGTAAGCAGCATCAAACGGCCTCTGCCGCTCCAGCATGGCGATCAGCTCCTGGTTCATCGGCAAAGGGAGCAGCGCTCTGTAGTAGATCACATAATATTCGAAAACGTCCTCCAGCGGACAAATCTGCAGCCTGGCGCCTTTTCCGCCGTGGAGCATGTAAAAGCGCTGGGCCGGATGCTTCTGTCCATCGAGCCAAATCTCGGCTCTCCCTTTGGTCGCAAATAAAAAGCTGCTGGCCGGAAGCTGCCAGGCACGGCTTGCCTCTTCCCGAAACAAGGCCAAGTAACGAACGTCCAATATTTTCAGAGAAGCATGGTTCCAAAGCACAAATGATTCACTGACCCGCATCGCAGCTGCTCACTCCTTCAACCTGTTTGCGATACGCCGCTAGCTGGCTGTATTTGGCTTCATTATATATGAAAATGGTTCTCATTATCAACGGTTGCCCGCTGCCTTCGCTTTCCCCTTCACCTGTTGCCCAAACAGAAAAAGCGATCCCCTCAGCCAGTGTGCCAGCTTGCGAGATCGCCTTTTTCCGTATGTGATGTTGGAAGGAAGCTACGGGCGGAACAGTTGCTGCTCGGCGAATTGCACGAGCCGCTTGGTCATTTCGCCACCGACCGAACCGTTTTGACGCGATGTTGTCTCGGCACCCAAAACGACACCAAACTCGGCTGCACAAGCGGGTACAACCACCAAAACAGAAAAAACAGCAGGACAACGATAGGTATAACAATCATGATATCTGTTCCTCCTGTGCGTCCTCCACGTATATTTGCCAGCAAACGACCCCATCCTAAAAGATGGTTGGAAAAATTATGTAGAGAGGATATGAATTATGCCGATACACGCTTACCTTAACTTCAATGGAAACTGCCGGGAAGCTGTCCTGTTTTACGCGCAAGTTTTCGGCACGGAACCCCCGCAAATCATGACCTTTGGCGATACGCCGCCCGATCCGAACTTCCAGATGCCGGAAGAGGCGAAAAACCGCGTCATGCATACGCACCTCGTCCTCGCTGGCAGCCGGGTGATGTTTTCCGACGTCTTTCCAGGAATGCCGTATGTCGCTGGGACAAACATCAGCCTGGCGATCATCAGCAAAAATCTCGACGAGCTGAAAGGCTACTTCGCCAAGCTAAAAGAAGGCGGCACCGTCCGCATGGAGCTGCAAGAAACGTTTTGGAGCAAATGCTACGGAAGTGTCGTCGACAAATTCGGGATCGAGTGGCAGTTCAATTACGAAGATTGCCCGACGGAGTAGACAGAGGATCAAGCTTTATCCTCTGTCTCTTTTTTGGCAATCGCGCCAAACGCCACGCGGGAAGATAGCTCCTTCACATTCAACTCACCATAGGCATTGATTACATCCGGCACATACTCCTTTGTCAACTGCATCGCCTTGAAAATCTGCTCTTTTTCTTCTGTGGAAAAGTGTATCACGCTTTCCCCGCACAGCTCGCAAAAAAGCTGCCAGCCAAGCTCTGTCTGCTTCAAGCTATGCAGCAAATCATACTCTCCAGCGCAGTTGCAAGCAGGGCACGCCGCTCGAAACGCCATCGCTTTACCCTCCTTATTTCAGTTGAGAGATCATCTCGATCAGCCGGGAAACAGGATCAACGATTTCCTCGTTTTCTTGCGCGACTCTCTCGAAGGTCGGCACTGCTTCTTGCAAAAGCAGATAGCTGTAGTAATAGTAGCTGGAAAACGGCAACTCGGCATATCCCGCCGGCTCTTCTTCCCAGGCTTCCTCGTCCTCCTCTTCATCCTCCGGCCATAAATACGCCTCGTCCAAAAGCATCGTCATATCCGGAACATGGACAGCATCCGCGAGTGGATGCCCTTCCAGCGCCTCCACCACCGCTTTGTACAGCACGATTTCGTTCAAGCTTACCTCGCTTGGCTGCTTTGTTTTCAACTGCTGCAACAAAACAGACAAAACCCATGGCGTAACTTGCCATAGCGTACCCTGATGCTCAATGAGCTGGCCGATTTCGCCGTAAGCGCCCTGCTCGATCAAGGCAGGCAGCTCTGTTCCTCTCCCGTAAGGCGTGGTCAAGCGTTGCCATGGAATTTGCACGCCCTCTTTGTTTGCTTCTGTTGTCATCTGATCCCTTTCCTCCCTCATCATCGAAAATGATCTTCCCTCATTAGAAAAGAAAAGACACTAACCGAGACGTTAGCGCCTTTCCTCTTCACTTTTCAAGCTGTTTTCACGCCGTCTACTGTGCTGAAAAATCACTCATATATGTAAAGCTTATCTCCCGCACATGCACCTGCTGCTTGCCGACCGGGCTCTCCAGAACAACGGAATCCCGCGGAGCAGCCATGAGCAGCTGCCTGCCAATGGGCGACAAGAATGAGATTCTGTTGTTATCCGGATCAATATCTGTGGGATAGACCACAGTGAATGATTCCTCAAAGTCATCCTCTTCAAATAAAACTTTCACGCTGCTGCCGAGCAAAGTAACAGCTTTCAGCGACGTGAACAGCTCGCTGTCGTCTTTGGCGAGCAGTTGTTCCAGCGTCTGCTTGTAGCGCTGGATCATTTCGTCTACCGTTTGTTTTTCTTTTCCATAATCGCGCACATAATGGTCAAAAAAGAGCGAATATTGCTCATCGAAAAAAACAAGCTGGTTGATCAAATGTTTTCTCGTACCTTGCAAAATACTAGGGTTCATAATAAATGTCACCCCCCAGTTGTTTTTCATAGACGAGTTTGATGAACGCTTGGTTCTCCCTCATGGAAAATACCTCCTTAGAAAAATAGCCCCCGAAGGGACTCAAGTTTATTGTATCAGGAATTGCAAGATGATTCCATTCCATGCATCCTGTGGAAAGTCGTCTTTACAAAAGCGTTTGTCTGTAAGGGACGAAAAAAGTCTCCTCGACTTCGGTTGCCGGCAATGGTCGGCTGAAGTAATAGCCTTGGATTTCCTTGCAAGCATTTTCCGTGAGAAAATCCAGTTGGCCCTTGGTTTCGATTCCTTCCGCGATGACGTCCATATTCAAATGCTTCGCCATCGAGATAATCGTGGCGACAATCGCCTGGTCGCTCGTATTTTGCGTGATGTCGGTAATGAACGAGCGATCGATCTTGAGTTTGTGAATCGGCAGCAATTTCAAATAGCTGAGGGAGCTGTATCCCGTTCCAAAGTCGTCCAGACTGATCTTGACGCCAAAGTCGTTCAGCTTGTTGAGAATTTCCGTGGACAAATCCGCGTCCATCATCATGCTCTCGGTAATTTCCAGCTCCAAATACTTCGCTTCCAGCCCGGTTTCCTGCAAAATATCGCGGATGTATTCCACCAGATTCGCTTGATGGAACTGGCGCGAGGACAAATTGACCGATACGGGAATCAGCGGGCCTCCTGCGGAATGCCACTTTTTCATTTGCTTGCACGCTTCTCTGAGCGTCCATGTCCCGATATCGTAAATCAGTCCGGTTTCTTCTGCCACTGGAATGAAGATGCCTGGCGACAGCATGCCCTTCGTCGGGTGATTCCAGCGAACCAACGCCTCTACCCCGATAATTTCATTGCTCGACGCACGTACTTGCGGCTGGTAGTACAAAATAAATTCATTTTGCTTGACGGCTTTGCGCAAATCGCTTTCCAGCTCGATCCGCAAGAGCAACTGGTTGTCCAGTTCATTCGAGAAAAACTGAAAGCCGTTTTTGCCGTTTTTCTTCACCTCGTACATGGCGGTGTCGGCATTTTTCAATAGCTGCTCCACGCCCGTTCCGTGATCGGGATAGACGGCGATCCCGATGCTGGCTGAGACGTAGTAATCATTGCTTTGCAGACGATACGGAATCTCGATCTCTTTGACGACTTGCGTGGCCAACTCGGCAAACGCCTGATCAGACTGCACATTTTTGCAAATCAGGGTGAACTCGTCTCCGCCCATCCGTGCGATGACAACGTCGAATCCTGCCGTGCTTTTGCGAATCCGGTTGCTCACCTCTTGCAAAAAGCGGTCTCCGTAGGTGTGCCCGAGAGAGTCATTGATCATTTTGAAGCGGTCGATATCCAGCACGAGAACAGCAAAACGGGAGTCGGCCTCCGCACTTTGGTCGATTGTTTCCTGGAGGGATTGGTGCAGCATTCTCCGGTTCGGCAATCCGGTCAAATCGTCATGGAGCGCCTGGTATTCAATAATGACTTTTGCCCGCTGTTCTTCCTCGCGCGTCTGTTTCTCGTACGCTTCCAGCACGAGTTGTTGTTCAAAGCTGAGCAGCTTCGTCACCGCTTGTGCGAGGGCGGGGCAGTCGGGATGCGTGTCTTTCAAGTCATCGACGATTCGCAGCAAGGCACTGAGCAGATTTTGAAAAGATCCCATATACCACTTCGGCGGCAGCCCGATTTTTTGGTGAACCATGGCAATCCGCATCCGTTTTTCGATAAACGCCTCATCAATGTAGCCGTCGAACATCTCGATCAGATGGTTGGACAGCGTTTGACGAAGGCGGTTCACTGTCGTATGGCTGGTGATGATTTCTTTGAGCGAATCGACATGAAGGATCGCTTCATAAAAAGAAGCTGTGATGTGCTCAATTTGTGCCACGACCAAAGGACGCAGCCCTGCGATCAGCTCCAGGTCCCTTTGCGTCAAATTGATCATATTCATTTGCGCCAAAACTTCTGGATTCCCCTCTAAAGAGATGCGGGAAAAATCGTCGTGTGAGAAATGCTCCATTCCACAAAACTCCTTTGCTGCCTGAACCATATCATTTCTGGACTCATGCCGTATTGTCTTGCCTATCTTTTCGACACCATTCAACAAATTCCTCCCGATTTCTTCCCATGTTTATCCATTCGTGGAACTAGATTGTTACAAAATGACAAAAATAAAAAGAAATCAGCAAAATGGCGTGCAGACTTCTTTTTAACGGGTTCCGTATGGGAGTAGAAAATTGAAATGAACAAATAAAACAGCATGCTCTTTTCGTTTCTATATTCAAACAAATTCAGGGTATAATTGGAGCTGTAACGAACGCAATCATAAAACTCCGAAGGACTTTTATAAAATAAGCAAATTATGTAACTTTTAACAGAGAAGGGAGATTACACCATGCCAGATGAGATCACCGTGCACCCCGTCGCTTGGCCACCTGCTCCGATCAAGACCGAGCGGCTCCTGCTCCGCCAGTCCGAGGCCAGGGACCGGGCGGCGCTGATCGACCTGTTCGCCTCACCAGAGGTGGGAGCCTATGTCGGCGGCTCCCGACCGCGCGACGAGCTTGAGCGCGCGCTGCCTGAGGTGCCTGGGCAGCGCTTCGGCTTCTTCGTGGTCGAGCGCAACGGAACAACGATTGGCATGATCAC
The DNA here is from genome assembly GCF_003521185.1 of Brevibacillus sp. Taxonomy (NCBI): domain Bacteria; kingdom Bacillati; phylum Bacillota; class Bacilli; order Caryophanales; family Paenibacillaceae; genus Brevibacillus; species Brevibacillus sp. The sequence continues at coordinate 3 of NZ_DOTK01000058.1, read as the reverse complement.
GCT
>NZ_DOTK01000045.1:99441-195543 GCF_003521185.1 Brevibacillus sp. | reverse complement strand
GTCGCCCCCTCCTACTCGATTGGGCAAATCCTTACTCACTCAGGGCCGAGCGGGTCGGGGTATTTGGAGGAGTTCATCTTCATTTTGCCTGAGTCGCTCAAATGCACCTGTATATGAATCGAGGCAATCGAATCTGCGGTAGGCGCCGTACGATGCTCTTTTTCATACGCCCGCCAGGCCCGGTAGTCTTTTTTGAACAACTCTTTTTCCAGGCCGTACAAGTCAGTGCCCTTTTTCAATCCTTTTAAAAAGGTGTCCCTGATTTGCTCCCGGACCTGTTCTTCCGAGTTTTTCTGAATGTGCGCAGGACTGACTGGGCTCATTAGCTCGCGAACAAAGCCTAGCAGATGCACCTTCAATTTATAACGGGGAATCGGCCCGGTGGTGAGCGGGACGATTTGCAGTCCTACGTGCTTGATGCGGATTGTCGCTTTGGGCGTGTTGTTTTCGCGGATGATCAGTCCGGCAAACTCGGTGTCTTTGTTCATCCAGCGCAAGCCCATCAGATCGCGGCTGGGAAAATAGCCTTTCCAATTGCCGCGATGCAGCGCGTGCACCCCGTCGATGGACAGGCGCGAGGTGTAGTGATTGTTCTCCTTCCACGAGTGGGTGTAGATGGTGACATTGGGCAGCAGCACGGTATTCGAAGGGTCCCAAAAGTTGCTGATGAAGCGGTAAAACTGGGTCGGCTCGATAAAGGAGCGCTGCTGATACACGTCTTTTGGCTGATGCAACAGGGACGTCAGCGGAGAGAAGCCAGTCAGGGCGTGATTGCCAAGAATTTTGTCGACCGGCTCCCTCGTCGCGAACACCCATTTTGTATAGCGGATCAAACCGTAGCGGTTCAAGATGTCATGCGTCGTGATTATGCCTTTTTGCAGGATGCGCTCGTGAAATACGAGAGACGAGACGAATCCGAGGAACAGCGGCACTTGCGAGTTTTTTTGCAGGTTGTCAAAAGCGGACATCAGCGTCTTTCCTCTCCCGATTGAAATAGCAGCGGGAGGCGATTCCGGTTGGCTTCCCGTTTCCTGTTTGGCGACGCTGGACAGGTCGACAGACTGGGCGTAGAGGACGTATTCATCGTTGATAAAATCAACGCCAAAAGCAGACAAATAGCTCAAATCCTGAATGGATTTCTGATCCCAGCAGCCGCTCAAAAGCGTTGTGGCAAGCAGCAGCAAAGCGCAAGCGATGCGGGCGTATTTCATTTGGTGTTCCCGTCCTTTTCAGGCTTTTTGCGGAAAAAGTAAACCAGCGGCTGGAACAGAACCAGATACAGATTGGACAACACGTTGGACGAGCCCATCAACACGTAGGGACGGCCAAACGAGGTCAAAGTGGACAAGTAGTAAATGATGGCAATCATTCCGATGACGAATCCGTACATGCCGATCGTAGACGACAGGAGGAAGACAAGAAAACGGGTGACCGTGACAGCACCGCTCAGCGCCTGGTTGACGAGAGTGAACGAAGCGACGACTGTCAGCGAGCCTACGAACAGCATCGAGGGCGAAGTCAACCCGGCGCGAATGGAGGCGTCTCCGATGATCAACGCGCCGACAAGCGCCAGCGTTTGCCCGACGTTTTTCGGCAGACGTGCTCCCGCTTCCCGCAGAAACTCAAAAATGAACAAAATCACGAAAAGCTCCATCGGGGCGGAAAAGGGCAAGCCTTTGCGTCCTTGGGTAATCGTGGCGAGCAGCTGGAACGGAAACTGCTCGACATTGTAGGCAGACAAGGCAATCCAGAACCCGGGCAGAAAAGCGGCAATCCAAAAACCGCCGAGACGCAGCATGCGCTCCAGCCAGACGTACGTGATCGGATACTGATCGTCCTCCGGAGACTTGATCAGCTCCAATAGCGACACGGGAGCGATCAGGGCGAGCGGAGAGCCGTCCACCATGATGACCGCTTTTCCTTGCAGCAACAAATAAATCGCAAAGTCGGGACGCCCTGTATAGTCGACTAGCGGGAACAACGAATTGCGATTGTCGCTCAGCATTTTTTCCAGCAGCGCACTGTTGATTATTTTTTTGTTTTCGCAGGCAATCAGCCGATCGCGAATCATCTCAAGCAGGTCGGGAGGGACCGTGTCTGTCAAATACAACAGGGCAATCCGGCTGCGGGAACGGGTGCCGAGAATAAAAGGCTCATAAGCGAGTGTGATCGTTCGCATGCGTTTGCGGATGAGGGCCACATTGGTCGACAAATCCTCCACGAAGCCGTCTCGCGGGCCTTTGATGGAAATTTCCGTGTTGGCTTCTTCTGTACCCCGTTGCGGCCGATTGGAAATGTCCCAGGAAAAAGGCGGCGAATCCCCCAAAAAAATCAGCAAGTCTCCCGCGAAGAGCCGTTCAGTCCACAGCTCCGGATTGGTGAACAAAGGGACGAGCGGAAGCGAGCGCAGATCGCCAGAATTTACGCAGTGCTCCAATTGAGGCAAAGCCGTCTCCTGCAAATGCCGTACGTCCGCCAAACCTTCGCAGTACAGCATGAGCACAGACTGATCGTTCGGGGTGACAGCCCGCAGGAAGACGACATCAGCACAATGCGCAAATCTATCACGCAGCTCCTCTTCAAGGGTCATGGCTCACATCCTCCAATCTGGTTGGTTTTCGCAGCGACAGCAGGAACAAGATGAGTGTGACGACTACCATAACCAGCAAGTAAAAAGGATAGTAAATCTTCGAGAGAAACGTCACGAATTGCATGTCGCTGTAAGGAAGACTGGTCAGGGCGATCATGCTGGCGCCAAGGACGAACATGACGTATTTTCTTTGCTTTTTCGTGCGCAGGACGAGCAGCTCCCCGAGCAGCAGCAAGCAAAGCGTAATGCGGATAAACGACCCGGACAGCCACTGGAAAATCGAGAAAAACTCCATGTTCTCGATGTCTTTGCCGATCGTCAAAAGCCGCCATTGCTCAAAGGCGGGAAACCGCTGGCGCGTCGATTCCACAGGCCCGAACTCGGCGATGGCTCCTGTAAGCGGACTGAGGGTCAGTACCAGGACGATCGCGATCATGATGATATAGTGGACGGCGCGAAGCGGTTTGCGAATGTGGTGTTGCAGCAAAAGCAACAGGAACAGCTCGGTAAATCCTCCTCCTACAAACACCATGGCGTGCAGGGTGGGCATAAGCCCGTTCTGGAACAGCGGCAAAAGCTGGGTATAATCTTTTTTGGGAATGTTGCCAAACGCGACGAACATGCCCAATAACGAAACGGCAGGCAGCAGGATGCCGGAAGTAATGCCGACAGAAGCTATGCCGCCGTAAGAGGCGAACACGCACAAAATGATCAGGGCAAGCGCTGTCACCCATTCCGGTGTCTGCGGCAAATAGTTGACGGTAGTCCATGTTTGCGTATCGATTAAATTGACGAGGGCCATCAAGTACAGGCAAAGGATGATCGGGGCGAGGAGTAGATGCCGGACGGTTTTTCCTGATCGCAAAAGAAGCCACTGGGACAGCGACATCTGTCTGATCCGTCTATTGATGAAAAACAGGGCGTATGCCCAAACGGCAAAGGGGATGGCGCCAATAATGACGCTCAGCCAGGCATCGCGCCCAGCTTTGCTGAGCAGCAGAGGAATAAGGGTAACATGGTTGGTTATTCCGATTGAGAGCATCATGACCATGATCGCTTGGCCAATCCCGATTTTTCCGTCTGCTTTCATGAAACATACGTCCCCTTTTAAATCGCTGGTTTTGTTATAGTTTGTCTGCTCGACTGGAAATATGTATCGCGTATAAAGGTTAGCCCACGAGAAACAAAGTGTGGTATTCTACAATGAGGTAAAAATGGAGTAAGGAGTGCAGCCGGGATGTATAAGCTCATAAGAAAATATCTGTTCCAGATGGATACGGAAGAGATTCATGAAAAAACGGTTGGTGCCTTGAAGCTGATGGAAGATTCTGCTCCGGGAAAAAGCTTGCTCAGAATGATGTTCCAGTTGAAGGACGAGCGTCTGGCGACAAAGCTGTGGGGAATGACTTTTCCCAATCCGGTAGGACTCGCCGCCGGTTTTGACAAAAATGCCGAAGTATATCATGCGCTCGGTGCGCTCGGGTTCGGCTTTGTGGAAATCGGGACTTTGACGCCGCAGGGACAGCCTGGCAATCCGAGGCCCCGCTTGTTCCGTTTGCCTGAACACGAAGCAGTGATCAACCGAATGGGCTTCAACAACCACGGTGCGTATTTGGCTTCGCAGCATCTGGTAGATTACGCTTATTCCGATGTTCCGATCGGGATCAATATTGGCAAAAACAAAGTCACTCCTAATGAGGAAGCGGCTTCTGACTATATCAAGTGTCTGGACATGCTCTATGCGTACGGCCATTATTTCGTCATTAACATCAGCTCGCCGAACACGCCGAATTTGCGCGACTTGCAGGAGACAGAAAGCATGCGCCAGCTGGTGCGGGCGATACGCGAGAAAGCGGCTGAGCTGGAAGCGCGCGGCATTCAGAAAAAACCGATTTTGCTCAAAGTAGCTCCAGACATGTCTGACGAGCATATGCGCGATGTCGTGCAAGGGGCTGTGGCGGAAGGCATTTCCGGGATTATTGCCACCAATACGACACTGTCGCGGGAAGCTGTTCAAGGGCATCGGTACGCCGAGGAAGCGGGCGGTTTGAGCGGAAAGCCGCTGACAGAGCGATCGACAGCGTGGGTGAAAGAGATTTATCAGGAAGTCGGAGGCAAAGTGCCGATTATCGGTGTCGGAGGCATTTTTACCGGAGAAGACGCCTATCAGAAAATACGCGCGGGCGCCAGCCTGGTTCAGGTTTATACTGGCATGATTTATCAAGGGCCTGGCATTTCGAAGCAGATCAACAAGCAATTGCTCAAGCTGATGCAGCGGGACGGCTTTTCCCACATCAGCGAAGCGGTTGGCGTGGACGCGAAAGCGTAGAATCAAAAACGTAGAACCAAAAACAAGGCTCGTGCAGTCAATGACATTCGCCAAAAGGTCATCGGTTGCAGGAGCCTTTTGATAATAAGCTTTACGCTGGATTGGGCGATTGAGTATAATAATGTAGGACAAGCAAGAACTGTCAAACAATTGGATATTGTCGGCAATAGGTGCCTTTGTGTGCATAAGCACGAAGGGTAACAGGGAATCGGGTGAAAGTCCCGAGCGGTCCCGCCACTGTAATCAGGGAGTTCTCTTTGATGAAGTTCCACTCATATTCATATGGGGAAGGACAAAGAGCGCATCGATCTGAAAGCCAGGAGACCTACCTACTTGCCACACCCTGGAGACCTTCGCGGAAAGGAGCGGTGAATACGGAGCAATTGGACAGAAGTTCATGTCTATTGTTTTGTGCGCATACCTCGTCTGCTATCGGATGGGGCTTTTTTGATTGGAAAAAACGGTAAAAAGAACAGCAAAGGAGGAGAAGTTGCCTTGAATCGATCACGCTTTGTCTCGACCTGTTTATTGATTGCGGGCTTTGTTCTTTATTTTCTCGTAAATGAACCGCAAACTTCTTACGCGATGCACATTATGGAAGGGTATTTGCCGCTGTCGTGGGCGTTGTTCTGGTGGGTAGTATTTATTCCGTTCTTCATTCTTGGCATTCGTTCGTTAAACAAAATCGTCAAAGAACACCCGCAAATGAAGCTGCTTATTGGCGTATCAGGTGCCTTTGCTTTCGTGCTGTCTGCTTTGAAAATTCCTTCGGTGACGGGAAGCAGCTCCCATCCTACCGGAACAGGACTTGGGGCGATCATGTTCGGCCCGTGGGTGATGTCTGTGCTGGGCAGTCTGGTGCTGTTGTTCCAAGCCTTGCTGTTGGCGCATGGCGGATTGACCACGCTTGGCGCCAACGCCGTTTCGATGGCGGTTGTCGGGCCGATGGTGGCTTACGGGGTGTACCGCCTGATTGTCCGTGCCAACGGAGGACAACGTTTGGCTGTCTTCGCTGCGGCAGCTCTTGCTGACCTGGCGACTTATGTAGTGACATCTGTTCAGTTGGCGCTGGCTTTTCCGGCTGAGTCTGGCGGGGTATTGGCTTCTTTCGCCAAGTTCGCTGGCATTTTTGCCATCACACAAATTACGTTGGCGATCAGCGAGGGGCTTCTGACCGTGCTCGTCTGGAACTGGCTTCAATCTTACAATGCAAAAGAGCTGGCGGAGCTGCGCTTGCTGAAACGGGAGGAATCGCTGTGAAAAAAGGAATGAACTGGCTGCTGCTCCTGGGTGTCGTCGTGCTTGCGATCGTGCCGTTGCTTTTGGTGCAGGACTCGGAGTTCGGCGGAGCGGACGGAGCGGCAGAGGAAGCGATCAAGGAGATTGCCCCTGCGTACGAGCCGTGGTTCCAGCCGCTGCTTGAACCGCCAGGAGGCGAGACGGAGAGCTTGCTGTTTGCCGTGCAAGCGGCATTGGGAGCGGGCATTGTCGGCTATGCGATGGGCTTGTACAAAGGTCGGCTGGATAAAAACAAAAAATGAACTGGCAGCAGCTTGACTCTCTTTCGTATCAAAACCGTCTGAGATTTTTGCCGCCGGAACACAAGCTTCTGTTTGCGAGCGCGTTGATTTTGCTCGTTTTGACAGGACATGAGTGGTTGCAAATGGCGATTTGCATTTGGATGGGAGTATGGGTGATCGGATATGCCCGTATTCCCGTCCGTTTCTATTTCGGATTTCTTCTTTTGTCTCTCTCGTTCTTTGTTTTGGGTTTGCCTGCACTTCTGTTGGAAGCGACAAGGGCGGAGACAGCTCCTGTGACTCAGATGGCAGTGGCGTGGCATGTCGGCCCTTATTTGATTTACGTTCCAGCGAGCGCCATCAGCAAGGTGTGGGTGCTGTTTTGGCGAACGATGGCCAGCCTTGCCTGCTTTTCCTTTATTTTGTTTACGGTGCCGTTTGCCGAGATTTTGCAGGTGTTGCGCAAGCTGCGGCTTCCGGTCATCGTTACGGATTTGCTGATGATTATGTACCGCTTTATTTTCGTGTTGCTCGGCGTCTCCCATCAGTTGTGGATTGCTCAGCGCTCGCGTGGCGGGCACCGGGGATTTCGCGCGACGATGCGCGACATCGGCGGTCTGGCTGCCCAGCTGTTCGTCAGGGCGATGCGCAAATACGATGCGTTGTACAAAGGGATGGCAGCCAGAGGCTTCGGGGAAAGCTTGCAGGTGCTTTCTTTGCATAGTCATTCCCGCTCCAGACGATATGAATGGGAGTCGATAGCAGGCTGTGTTCTGCTGATTTTGCTGGAGTGGTGGACAGGGGGATAATGCTTTGACATCATGGCTGTTGGAATTTGCTGACGTGCACTACGCCTATCCGGGTGGCCGCGGCCCTGTGCTGCGCGGACTGTCCCTGGGCATTCCAGAAGGGAAAAAATGCGCGCTGCTCGGACGAAACGGTTGCGGCAAATCTACTTTGTTTTTGCACGGGAACGGGATCATCCAGCCGCAGCAAGGGCAAGTGAGCTGGAAAGGGACGCCGCTCAGCTACAAACGCGCTGCCTTGCAGGAGATGACGCAAAAAGTCGGTCTTGTCTTCCAGGACCCGGAGCACCAACTGATCGCCAGTACCGTAGCGGAGGATGTATCCTACGGGCTGTGCAACCGGAACCTGCCGGCGGACGTGATTCGCCAAAAGGTACAGGCGATTCTTCAGGCGTTCGGGATGACTGAGCTTGCTGACGTGCCGATTCATCACCTGAGCCTGGGGCAAAAGCGTCGACTGGCTTTGGCCGGGGTCATGGTGCTGGAACCGGAGCTGTTGCTTTTGGATGAGCCTACGGCGTATCTCGACCGCTATCAGACGCGAAATCTTTTGCGCGAGCTTGATGCGATTCACCAAAACGGGACGACGGTGCTAATGGCGACGCATGATATGGATATCGCGTTTGAGTGGGCGGAATGGATTTGCGTGATGGACGCGGGCAAACTCGTATTTGCCGGAGAGCCGCAAGAGGCATTGGCACAAAGGGAGCTGCTGGAAAGCCTGCATCTCGGCATGCCGCTCATCGCTGACGTGTGGGAAGCTTTGCCGCAGGAATGGCGACAAGAAGCTGGAGAGCGCGTCCCTTGTTCGCTGGAGGAATTGAAAAAGCGTCTGCTGACTGGACAGGTTGCTGTCCGTTAGCGACGGAGAAGCGGTCGCGCTGGCGGCCGTTTTTTGTTGTGCGCGATTTCTTGACGCATGGCAAGAACAATCCAAGGGTATTCTATCCGTAAAATTCCTTTTGGAGGTATCCCTGATGGAGCACGATTCGTTGATGAGTTCTTCGCTTGCTGGCGAGGAGCAACAAGAGTTTCCCGAGAAGGTCAAAGATCAGCTCATGTTCAACGTGTTGGAAAAGGAAATGACGACCGAAGAAAAGGAAAAGAAAGCGAAAGACGAATATTTGACAGGAAAATCGTAGTCATTACCGAAAGGTCCTTCTCGGCTAACAAGAACGAGAGGGGCTTTTTTGCTCAGTTGTTGTTCCCTTTGTCTTCTTTTTCTTGCCGTTCTTTCAAAATGGACAAGAAGGCCAAGAAATCGCCCAGCAGAACCACAACGGCCGCCATCAACGCCAGGTCTTCCGCAGAAAAACCACTGTTCTGCTTCATGGTTCAGCCTCTCTTCCATAGGTTATCTGTCCCTTGTATCATATGCGGAGCCGTTCGGACGGAAATGGGTATACGCACAACTTTGCCATCTTGAGAAATGTCGGCCGGATTTTGTAGGGAAATGTCTGTTTTTAGCGAATAAAAGAGAATGGACCTACTTAAAACGGGAGAAGTGGTGAGATTGTGATTTCAGCTTTGAATAAGACGCTCTGTGTTCAGCAGCTTGTGGAGAAATTGAGAGAAAAAGAGCTTGTCCACGTTTCCATCTTTGACTTGAAGGAAACGAACAAAGCTTTGTATGAATATGTGCATCAGTTGAGCAGCTCCATCGCGATCATTCCAACCACGATCGATTCTGTGATTACAGGTGTCATCCGCTTCAAGGAGGGCTATTTCATCACGCTCGGCATGCTGATCTGGAAGGACGCAACCCAGAAAGGCCCGTTCAAGGAAGGGACTTTTCTGTTTTACAAGCGCGACGACAGCGATTCGCTGGACGAGTGTATCCATATCACCAACTCCATTGAAAACCACAACCTGATGGAAAGCTTGTTTTTCGCGTGCTGTGAGAGCAAGGGCGACGATCTGGTGCTGAAATATTCGCATATCGAGCATGCCATCCAATATGGAGAGACGTATCGGGAACTGAAGGAGCAGTGGAAAAAGGGATTTGCTTGATCATGGAGGTTAATGGGAATGTTGGACTTTGGTGCTGTCGCTTTTGACTGGGTATCTTTTTTCTTGGATTTGATTTTGATTGGGATGCCAGTAGGAATTGTTACTTATTTTGCCGTTTGGTCTAGTTTTCGCAAGAAGCTGGCTGAGCTGGAGAAACGGGTCGGAAGCTTGGAAAAAGCAGGGAAGAGTAACTGAGCAAAAGGCGAATGCGAGGAGCGAGCGTCAAAAAGTTTCTCTTGGATCAGGCGGAAGGACTTCCGCTGCGTTGTGTATTTTCCATTATTTATATATAAACGCCAGTTTTTGCGCAACCGATAAACATAATGTCATCTAGTATAAGTTCGCAATTGGGGATAGGCGTTCGACTAATCGTGCAGAATAGTCGGCGCCATTTTTTTTTGCCGCGATAAGCTGGGTGGTCCGTTGGCAGATGAGGGCTGCGTTACTTCTTTCGTCCTCGCCTGTATGGGGGCGCGGTGTGAAAAGCAGCAGACAATCCTTTCTTCGTTGTTTGAGAGGCGAGGCGTCAGGATAAGGCATCCTATGCCCGAAAAATGGCGGATGTGTGTGGACGAATAGGGACTGCTGCCCTGATAAAAGAGCAGCAGTCGGATGCTAGTCTAGATGTGAGGGGACACGCCATCTGCACCGAAGAAACGCCTCAGGATGATGCGGTTGTGGGTCGAAGTCCGTTCGAAAACAAATGCGACCTGATTGCCGCGGGGCACGAGATAATAGTGGGTGAATCCTAGTCGCGTAAGCCCGTGGCTAAATTGCAACGCATCCTGAAGGTTGACGATGAAGTACAGATGCTGGGTCATGAAAATCACCTCCTTCCGCACTTAAAGGTAGCAGAAGCAGGTGGGTTTTTTGTCTAAATTTTCCATATGGAAGTGCTTGTGAATGCTGTGCTCGGAAATGGAAAAATGGCGTGGGGGTTGAGGGGGAAGTGGGGGGTTCTTGCTCTCGTTTGCGGATCGAGTCTGTTTTCGTCAATGCCAAAAAGCCCTTCCTGTTTTGTTGGGAAGGGCATTCTATTTGTAGCTTATCTACTATCAAAAGGTATTAATCGTGAATTTAGCAATAATAATGGTAACAGATGATTTTAGTTGGTTGCAGTTAGTTTCAGTTCTCGATAGAATGGGAGTGAGAGGTGATGTTTGTGTCATTAACAATGTTGGATGAAAGGCGAATAGAGACAAAACTTGAAGAACTGAAATCACCAGATGTGAATGTATCTGAGTGGTACAAACGCAGTTTGGTTGATGATGTGGAGTTTCGCACTTTGTTTATCAAAATGCTTATTCAACTTTTACCGAACACCGAAGAGATCAGGGCAAAATGGGACGATTTTCAATTCCTTTCAGATAATCCAGCAGCAAACGAAGTATTGTATTCCATTTATATGAAAGCGCTAAGAACCGCAAGAAGTAATGATGCCGTACTTTCGATTTCATCCAGAAGGTCGATGACGAAGGAATATTCGACTGGGGAACTTGCTACATTTTTTGGTGTTTCGCAAACCACGATTAACAAATGGATTGCTGCTGGACATTTTAACGGCATATTACGTGCAGGAGAAAACAAGCATGTGAAGGTTCCAGAAGATACTTGGTACCATAATCCAGCATCAGGCGTACGTTTTCAAGTAAAAGATGCTGTAGAGTCCTGGAAAAGGGAGCAAGAAGAATGGGATTCTAGAGAAAAAGTCTCTGAATCTGAGCTTTATCAAAGATATGTGGACCACTTTGAACATAAGTACGGCGGAAAGTTCGCAGACACCCTAGGAAAAAAAGAATGGAACCAACTATCGGACGAGGAAGATACGGACAAGTCGATGTGGGCTTTCTTTTTAGAAAGGACACGCGATGTCGCTGGGGATTAGTAAAAGTAACTTCCACTTGATTGAGAATCTACTCTTTAAGGATATCATTGAGGAAATTCGCCCTGGAAGTGCAAAGGATTTGCCTTATTACAATTCAAATGTCATTTCCGTTGTATCAAAAGTTATTGTGTTTCGAGATGACATGAGTAAGATGTACTGCGTAGAATTTGTAAACGCCAGACAGGAGCTCGAAGCCTATTATTACGACTGGGCAGACAGTCAGAACAGGATGTTTTTGAAGTTCCATGCCCATTATCATCCAGAAGAAACGGACCCGAGTGTTGCACAATTTGACCCGTTTCATTTGCACAAGAAGGCGAACGATGCGGACGATAAGTTAACATTAAGAGTCAAAGATGAGAGATACATGGAGCTCAATAACGTCCTTGAATTCATTCGAGATTCCGTTTATGTAAAAAAGAATCGCAAATAGACGGTATGACAGTATCTCCTTTGAGTAGACAGTGTAAAAAGCCCACCCGCTTAGCGAGGGACGGCACACTCTACTTGGAGGGGATTTTTCATGACCCAAAAAGGTCAAACATTCAAGCGAAGCAATGTAAAAAAAGCCTTCCATTCAGGAAGGCTTAATCATTAATCGGGAGCATGTGTTCTTTATTTGCAGTATTTGTCCGTGAATTGTCCCCTTAAATCTTACAGATCGTAATACAACTCAAACTCTTTCGGATTCACCGTGCGCTCGACTTGTTGGATGTCGGCGCGTTTCAGGGCGATCCAGCTTTCGATGACTTCCTTCGTGAACACGTCGCCTTCGAGCAGGAAAGCGTGGTCTTGCTCCAGAGCAGTCAATGCTTCCTCCAAAGAGCCAGGGGCGCGCTTGATCTCGTGTTTTTCGGCGTCGGTCAAGTCATAGATGTTTTTGTCCAGCGGGCCGTAGCCAAGCTCGCGCGGGTCGATTTTGCGCTTGATGCCGTCCAGACCAGCCATCAGCATGGCAGCGAAGGCCAGGTATGGGTTGGCGGTAGAGTCTGGCGTGCGAAATTCGATCCGGGACGCTTTCGGAGTCACGGCTGCTACCGGAATCCGTACAGCGGCGGAGCGGTTTCCTTTGGAGAATACGAGATTGACTGGCGCTTCGTAGCCAGGAACGAGACGTTTGAACGAGTTGGTGCTCGGGTTAGTCAAGGCGATCAGGGCAGGCGCGTGGTGCAAAATGCCGCCGATGTAGTGGAGTGCAGTCTCGCTCAGGTTTGCATAGCCGCCTTGCTCGTAGAACAGCGGAGTGTCGCCGTCGAACAAGCTTTGGTGGACGTGCATGCCGGAGCCGTTGTCGCCGACGATTGGTTTCGGCATGAAAGTCGCTGTCTTGCCGTGCTTTGCCGCTACGTTGCGCACGATGTATTTGAACAGCAGCAAGTTGTCGGCAGTGCGAGTCAAGGTGTCGAAACGGAAGTTGATCTCGCCTTGACCGGCAGTAGCTACTTCGTGGTGATGACGCTCCACGTAAAGTCCAGCCTGAGTCATCAAGGTGCACATTTCGTTGCGGATATCCATTTGGGAATCAGTCGGCTGCACAGGGAAGTATCCGCCTTTGTTGCGAACTTTGTATCCCAGGTTTTGGCCTTCTTTTCCGGTGTTCCAGAACGCTTCCTCGGAATCGATATGGAAGTAGGAGCCGGATGGGCCGGAGTCGTAGCGCACGCTGTCGAACAGGAAAAACTCGGATTCCGGGCCGAAGTAGGCTGCGGTAGCCAGACCAGTTTGTTGCAAGTACGCTTCTGCCTTGAGGGCGATGCCGCGCGGGTCGCGAGTGTATGTGGTGTTGTCCGGATTGGCAATGTTACAGACGATGTTCATTGTTTTTGCTTCTACAAAAGGATCGATAAAAGCGGTGGACGGGTCCGGCATGGCAACCATGTCGCTTTCCTCGATGGATTTGTAGCCGACGAGACTGGAACCATCGAAGGCAACGCCATTGCGGAAGGTGCCTTCATCTACGGCGTAAGCAGGAACGGTAACGTGGTGTTGACGGCCAAGCAGATCGACGATACGGAAATCTACATATTCCACTTTCTCTGCATCAATGGTGGACAAAACAGTTTTCATATCCAAAACAACCCACTCCAATCGCGAAATATTTTCGTATTTGGTAAATTATTGTTCGTGTTTTCGTGAATTTCTATATCTCGAATTATAGCGATAACAAACAATGTTCGTCAAGAGGTTTTCTAACTTTATATGTTAGTTTTTCTAACATGATATTGCGGGGTTTTGAAATTGGTTCCGGTTTTGTAGAATATAGACGAACTATTACGAATAAATGGAGGCGAACGGCGATGAAAGTATTGGTACTGGGAGCGGGCGGAATTGGCGGTTACTTTGGCGGCAGATTGGCGGAGTCAGGGGTGGATGTAACGTTTCTGGTGCGCGAACGTAGATACAAGCAAATGCAAGAGCGGGGATTGCGGGTGCAAAGCATTCACGGCGACTTGCATCTGGAACAGCCGCAGATGATTCAGGCGGGGGAAGCTGCGGGGCCTTTTGACGTCGTATTGTTGTCCAACAAAGCGTACACGCTAACAGAAAGCATCGACGCGATTGCTCCCTACGTCAGTGAACATACGGTCGTCATCCCGTTGCTGAACGGAATCGCTCACATGGAGCTGCTGTGGGATCGCTTCGGGCGCGAGCGTGTGCTGGGAGGGCTTTGTTTTATTGAAACAACGCTGAATGCAGAGGGCGATGTCGTGCAAACCAGCCCGATCCACGATGCGGTGTTCGGGGAATGGGAGGGCGGAAAAAGCGAGCGTGTCGAGAAGATCGAGCAAGCTTTTGCCAATATTAACGGAACGATGCGGGCCAGTAACAACATCCAGCGAGAGGCTTGGCACAAATACTTGTTCATTGCGACGTTCTCCGGGATCACTACGCTCATGAACTCTGCTGTCGGTCCGATTCGCGAAGCGGCGTACGGTGTAGAGCTGACAAGACAGCTGGCTGAGGAAATCGTTTCGGTCATGCAAGCTCTGGAAGCACCGATCAAGCCGGACATCGTCGAAAAGCAAATGGAGACTTTCCAAAACCAGCGCCCGCAGACGAAGTCCTCCATGCTCCGCGATATGGAAAAAGGGCTTCCGGTCGAAGCCGACCATCTGCAAGGCTACCTTTTGGAGCGAGCCGAGCAAAGCGGCTTGTCCACTCCGCTTTTGAAAGTTGTCTACAATAATCTGAAGGTTTACGAACTGAAGCGGGAAGAAGGCAAATAAGGTATAATAGTGGGCGAACATCATTAGAAATTTAGGAGGGGTTATAGATGGAAGTCATCAAGATTTCCCCCCGCGGATATTGCTATGGTGTTGTCGAGGCCATGGTCTTGGCAGCGCGTACAGCCAACAATCTCGACTTTCCCCGCCCGATTCACATATTGGGCATGATCGTACACAATGCCCACATCGTTGAGGCGTTTGAAAAACAAGGCGTCAAAACGTTGGACGGAGAAGACCGGATGGCTCTCTTGGATCAGATCGACGAAGGAACCGTCATCTTCACCGCGCACGGCGTCTCTCCCGAGGTGCGGAAAAAAGCAAGGGACAAAGGGCTGACAGTAGTCGATGCGACCTGCCCGGACGTGACCAAGACACACGATCTGATCCGTGAAAAAATCGCGGACGGCTATCATGTGATTTACATCGGGAAAAAGGGGCATCCAGAGCCGGAGGGCGCTGTCGGCATTGCGCCGGATCGCGTGCATCTCGTGCAAAAAATCGAAGAGCTGGAGCAGCTCGACGTACCGACTGACAAACTCATCGTGACCAATCAGACGACGATGAGCCAGTGGGATGTCAAGCATTTGATGGACGCCATTCTGGAGCGCTTCCCGGGGGTGGAAGTGCACAACGAGATTTGTCTGGCAACGCAAGTTCGTCAAGAAGCGGTGGCTGGCCAGGCAGGAGAAGCCGATCTGTGTCTCGTCGTGGGCGATCCGCGAAGCAACAACTCGAACCGATTGGCCCAAGTGTCGGAGGAGATCGCGAATGTGCCGTCCTATCGGATTGCCGATTTGTCCGAGCTGGACATCGAATGGCTGCGCGGAAAGAAAAACGTGGCGGTTACGTCCGGGGCGTCTACGCCAACTCCTTTGACCAAGGAAGTCATTTCGTTCCTGGAGCAATTTGATGAGTTCAACCCGGCTACATGGGAAAAGAAACGGACTGTCGACATGACGAAAATTTTGCCGAGGGTGAAATAGGAGAGCCATATGCCAGGATCACAGGTCGGTATCGGATTATCGGGCGCTGGCGGGAGATACTTCAGTCTCAGCGCCCTTTACCTTTTTATTTATTACGGGTTTGGGGCATTTTCTCCGCTCATTACCCAGTATTACAATTCCATTTCGCTCACAGGCACCCAGATTGGATTGATCAGTGCCGTAGCCCCAGTCGTTTCGATTATCGCTCAGCCGATGTGGGGCCTTTTTTGTGACCGCTTTCAAATTCGCAAAACTGTGTTGATTCTGACACTTGTTGTCTCGGGATTGGTAGGATTGTTTTTCATCGGGACGTCTGCCTTTGCTTTTGTCTTTTTGCTTTACCTGATCCTGTCGTTTTTTCAAAGCGCGATTATCCCGGTCTCCGACAGTCTGGCGTTGGGATATGCGAAAAAAAACGGGCTGCAATTCGGCGACATCCGCTTATGGGGAGCGGTAGGGTTTGCGCTTGCGGCATTGGTCACAGGGCTGCTGGTTGAGAAGCTGGGGCCGTCCGTGCTCTTTTATTCTTACTGTTTCGCGCTGTTGATCGCCGTGCTGCTTGTGTTGCGCGTACCGGATGAGTCGCAGGAGACGCCGCGCTTTCGGGTTGGCATGCTGACTGGCATGCGCGATCTGCTGCGGATGCCGCGCTATTTGTTGTTTCTTTTGGCGTCGTTTTGCGTGCTCGGAGCTGTGAACGCGAACAACATCTGGTTTTCGCTGTTTTATCAGGAGATTGGCGGCACTGTGGCGGGAGTAGGGCTGGCTTTTCTGTTGTTCGCAGGCAGTGAAGCGCCGTTCATGAAGCTGGCAGGCATGATCGTGCGGAGGTGGGGGCTGGAGCTGACGCTTTTGCTCGCCGCTGTATTCGGAGCGGCACGCTGGCTTTGGTACAGCTCGGCTCCAAGCACGACGCTAGTCATCGCCATGTTTTTCGTCCAAGGAATTTCGGTCGGATTTTACTTGGCGACATCCGCCCAATTTGTGCGCGAAAATACGCCCGCTTCCCTCCAGGTGACGGCGCTGGCCATCTTCTTTTCCGTGGGAGGCGGGCTGGGAACGATGCTGTGCAATCTGGCGGCTGGCTGGATCAAAGATTCCTATTCCACGCTAGGCATTTATTTATTTTTCGGGATCATCACGGTAATCGGGATCATTCCGTTGGTGATGATCAAATTCGGGCCGTGGAAGCAGCGTTCGTTCGACGAGGACGCGGAGGTTACTCAATAATGAGCATGCCCTGATAGCCGCTTTCCGGATAGCCAGGTGCATCCGAAACGAAGAAGAACCGCCCTTTTTTAGCGGCGGAAAACTGCAACATGGTCGACTGGGTAGGCTTCAGCTCCATGGAAGCCAGGTTCAGCTCGCGTATGGACAGATTGTGCGGCCGGGTGTCTGTGTTGACGATCATGAGGGAGACTCGCTCGCCTTCTTTGGCAGACAGCTGGCTGGGGAGAAAGCCGGCGCCGGAAATCGTGACGGTGTGCGTCCGCGTTGTGGCGGCGTAGGAAGTAAGCATGTGTTGATGATGATGCGTCCAAAGCAGCGTTAATGTCACGGCAAGTGCGAGGAGTGGATAGCGAAGCTGCCGGAACCATTGACGAGACATTTTGCATTCAGCTCCTTTGCGGCAATAACATGGTGGTTGTAGATTGTACTATTATCCTGTCCTCAGTCATTGCCCAATAAACACATTTTTCCTCAGCCCCCGACGCAAGGCGAAATGCTGCCATCGCGGGCGAATGGTCTGTGTCTTGCAGGAGTGAATAGTGAAAAGCTCTCTTGAAAAAGAGGGCTTTTTCTTTTTGCGGAACAGAGCGATTCAATCTATCTCACGCATATTACTTTGTCACACATAGTAATATGTGCTATGCTGTACTTGCGAGGTGAGCCGGATGAGTGACAAAGGCATTAGCAGCGATTTGATCCGCGGACACATCGATACGATCATTCTGCGGGTTTTGTGTGAAAAAGACAGTTACGGATATGAGATCATCAAAACGATTTTTCAAAACAGCGAGCAGCAATATGAATTGAAGGAGCCTTCCCTGTACACCAGTCTGAAAAGATTGGAGGGGCAAAAGCTCATTTCGTCATATTGGGGCGATGAAAGTCAGGGCGGCAGGCGCAAATATTATCAGATCACCGCAGAAGGCAGGGCGGCATATGCAAGCGCGCTCGCTTCGTGGCAGGTCGCCAAACGGTTGATAGACAAGCTGATCGCCAGACAGGAGGAAGCGTGATGGAACATCTGCAAGCTCATGTGGAAAAGCTGTTTTACAAATACAAAAAGAGCAGCCAGATAGAAGAGTTGAAGTGGGAAGTGCTGAGCAATCTGGAAGCGCGAGTCGCGGATTTGGTCGCAGACGGGATGGAGCTGGAAGAAGCGATGCGTGTCGCCATCGAGCAGCTTCCCTCGGCGGATCAGCTCGTCGGGGAAAAGCGCAAGGTATACGCCGCGATCTTTTTGCAGGAGCTGGTACAGCGCGCGCTTTTGTACACCTTGGTCGCCTGGGTGCTGACGATGCCGCTGCGGATATGGGGAATGGGCATTTTGCTGAATCACAGTTTGCTTGCCCTTTGTTTGCTGGAAGGAGCTGTGTTTGCTGTTTTGCTCGGGATAAATCGGAAGACTGGCAAGCGAAAAGCTGTCGAGCTGAGCCTTCGCTCTGCTTTTACCTTGCGAAAAACGGCCTGGTTGCTGTGGGGATTGTACATGGCTGTATCGGTTGCGTATACGACAGCGCTGCATTTTGGCAGCGATATTTGGTTCGCCAGGGAGATCAGCCTGTCCGGGCCGTATCAGTTCGCCACGGTCGCCGTAGAGTATGTGTTGCCCCTCGTCTCTATCATCGTGCCGCTGTTGTTGCACGTCGTCCCAGATGTGATGATGCAGTGCGAAGCGAGGGAGGAAGATTGAGATGAGAACGAAGCTGATTGTTTTGCTCGCGGTAATCGGTTTGGGCATGTTTGCCTTGATTCAGGGCGTCATCATTCCTGACAGAGAGCTTGCTGCCAAACAGTATTTGGAAGACCAGCAAAATCCGCTGACACACGATTTGCAAACGATTTTGCCGTACAAGCACAAATACATGGGGGCGGTTTCCAACCTGAATTTGTTCAACCATTTGCCGTTGAGCAATGAGCGGCGCTCGTTTCAGCTGCGTCCCGAGCAATTTGCGATTGAGGTCAAGTACGAAGCCAGCGAGTTGCGTTCCGACGAGAAAAAGATCAGGCAAGCTCTGCTGTACAATTCTGTTGCGGCTTTTGCCCTGATTGACAATTTGCAAATCATCGAGTACCAGTTCGTGGACGAGACGCTGACGATTGCCCGCGCCGACATTCAAAAAGCGTTTGGAGACGATTTGGAGTCGCTGTTGACGACAGACAAGTGGCGGTCCGAAGTGCAGGAGAAGTGGAGAGACGAGGCGTTTTTGGCAGAGAGTGTGAAGTTGCTGCGAGAAAAGCGGCAGTAGAGGTAGGAAAAGCAAGAAGTCTTCTGTTTGGGGGTCAGTCCCGTCTCCCGGCAAGCAGGGGAAGGCTTGCTTTTTCTGTTTGGCCGGGAGCAGGCTTGAGGGCCGCTTGCGCTTGCCTTAGGCAAAAAACGCTGGAGAATAGCGAACCGTTCCATGGACGCCATCCAGACCGCCAGGAACAAGCTCCAGCGCCATGAATGCTTCGTCCGGCACTTCAAAAGGAGCGCGGATATCCCATTGCGAAGCGGGACGGAAGCCGAACTTGGGGTAGTATTTCGCATGTCCGAGCACGACGATCGCTGTATACCCAAGCTCTTTGGCGATCTCGATCGACTTGTTGATCAGCGCAGTCCCGATTCCTTTTCCTTGCTGGGAGGGGAGGACGGAGACGGGAGCCAGGGCGAGCGCCTGATGGCAAGAGCCGCCAGCGTGAACGATCTCGATTTTGCTCAGCAACAAATGTCCGATGATGCTGTCGTGCTCTTCATAGACGAGTGACAGGGCAGGGATGAATGCGTCGGATGCTCGCAAGCGCGAAACCAAAAGATGCTCGCTGTGATCACTGAAAGGCTCATCGGCAAAGGCGGCTTGTACTACTTGCTCGGTTGCGAGATAATCGCTCGGTTTTTCTGCACGAATCGGCATGATCTATTCCTCCGAATGTCTTTTCCCCATTGTACATCAAGCTGATTCAGATGGCGTACTGGCGATCACATTCGCGAAGGCGGCTTTGAATACAGCACCCCCCATTAAAAAAACAGGCTTAACACGTAGTAAAAGAAAGCAGCAAGCAGCGCGGAGATGGGGAGGGTGATAAACCACGTAATGATGATTCGCTTGGCGACGCCCCAGTTGACCCCTTTCAGCCGTTTTGCCGCCCCGACGCCCATAATTCCCGACGAAATCACATGGGTGGAGCTGACCGGAAGCCCCAGCTGTGTAAAGGTAAAAATGATCGTGGAGGAGCTTAAATCGGCGGTAGCGCCGTTGATCGGCTCGATTTTCGTAATTTTGCCGCCGACGGTCTTGATAATTTTCCAGCCGCCGACAGAGGTGCCAAGCCCCATCGATATCGCGCAAATCAGCTGGACCCAAAACGGAATGGTCGCCGTATCAGTATGCAAGCCAGCAGCTACCAGAGCAAAGACGATAATGCCCATCGCTTTTTGTGCATCGTTCGTTCCGTGTGTAAAAGATTGCAGGGCGGCGGTGACGATCTGAAAGTAACGAAAGCCCCGGTTCACTTTGGCGGGCGGGATGTGGATGCTGCGAAACACGGCGTAAACGAGCTTCATCAACACAAAAGCGGCGACGAGCGCGATGATCGGCGACAAAATCAACGCCTCGAAAATTTCGACGAAGCCGTTCCAGTTAATTTGCTGCACGCCGGCCGAAGTGAGAACCGCTCCCACGACTGAGCCGATCAATGCGTGGGAAGAACTGCTGGGAATGCCGTACCACCACGTAACCAAGTTCCAGAAGATCGCGGCCAACAGCGCAGCCAGCACGATCAATACGCCAAATTCCAGCTTGGCGGGATCGGCGATTTTTCCTCCGATCGTTTTCGCGACTCCGGTAAAGGCGAGAGCGCCGACAAAATTCATCACGGCAGCCAGCGCAATAGCCGTTTTCGGCGGCAATGCTTTTGTCGAGACGGTGGTGGCGATCGCGTTGGCCGTATCGTGGAAGCCGTTGATAAAGTCAAAAGAAACAGCCAGCACAATAACAGCCACAACAAGAGGCAGGCTTGTATGCATGAGAGTAGCCTCCTTGGTTTATGTATTGCCCATGATTACAGTCTCCATCGCGTCAGCGACATCCTCGCAATGATCCATGATGTCCTCCAGTACCTCGTAAATCTCCTTGAACTGCATAATGTGAATCGGATCGCTCGACGCTTTGAACAGCCGGCGAATACTTTCCCGCTCAAGCTCATCCCCGGTACTTTCCAAATCGTTGATCCGAATAATGTACTCCTTCATGCCTGGCAGCTTTTGCTTTTGCAACAGCTCGATGGCGAGCAAAATTTGCTGGGTAGAATCCTCGATCAGCTGGCCGAACCGCACCATTGTTTCATCCGGCTCCATGATGTCGTACATGTAAAGGCGAGCCGCACACCCTTCCAGACCGTCCAGCACATCGTCCAGCTTGATCGCCAGGTTCATCACGTCTTCACGCTCGATTGCCGTGATGAACGTCTTGTTGATGCGCACAATGATTTCGTGGATCAGCTTGTCGCCCTTTGACTCGAACACTTTCATTTCCTCGGCAAAGCTTTTTAAGGTGTCCAGCGAATTGATTTTATATTGGTTGAAATACACAGCGGAATCATGCACGTTTTTGGCGATTTCGTACAAGTCGTCCAAAAGGGCATCCGATTTGGTAAAAAGCATAAAAAGACCTCCACATCGTAAGTCGACTAGACATAGTGTGAGTGGAGGCGGGTTTCGTTATTCACTTTTCGCAAATCTAGAGCGAAAGGAGCTGGCTTGCCATGTAAACGGCGACACCCCACATGATCAGCGCCGAAACGATGTTCAATGTGCGCAGCAAGCTGCCGGAGCGATCCAGCTTGCCCGTGATTCTGCCTGCCAGCGCCAAGCCGAAAAACCAGAGGCAGGAGACGAGAATGCAGGCGAGCGTAAAGCCCCACTTTTCCGTGCCTGCATAGCTGAGCGAGCTGGTCCCGATTACCCCGATCGTATCGAGGATCGCATGCGGATTGAGCAGCGACACCGAAGCGGCAAACATCATTTGCTTTTTCGCGGAAAAGCTTTCCTTCTCTCTGTTTTCCGGATCGGGACGGCTGCGCCAGGTCAAGTAGCCCATGTACAGCAAAAAGCAGACGCCGATTATGTACAAGACCGTTTTCAGCCAGGTCACAGTCAACACGATCAAGGATACGCCGAGAACAGCGAGCAAAATCAGGATGGCATCGCATACGGCAGCCGTAACAATGACAGGTGCGGCTCGCCACAACGTAGGCTGCGAAGCTCCTTGATTGAATACAAACACGTTTTGCGCTCCAAGCGGCAAAATCAGCCCAAAGGCGAGCACAAAACCGTGCAAAATGGCTTCGGCCACGATTTCTTCCTCCTTTTTCCCATAAGCACATGAGTGATTGCGTTACCGACATTATGGCGGAGGAAGGGCGGAATGTCTCCAGCCAATTGGTTTGCTCGCATCCCAACCAATTTGTACAATGGACGTAAGAGGAGGAGAGAACGGATGCTGACGATTGACTGGAAGCCGGACAAAGCGGGAGACATGCCTGTGTATGCCCAGATTGTCGCCTATATAAAAGGGAAGATTGCCGGGGGCGAATGGCCGATCAACAGCAAGCTGCCTGCGCAGCGCGCTTTGGCCGCAGCTTTCGGAGTGAACCGCAGCACGGTTGTGACCGCCTTGGAGGAGCTGAAAGCGGAAGGACTGATTGAAGCGACGGTCGGCAGCGGTTCGGTCGTCTGCAATAACTCGTGGTCGCTCTTGGCCACTACGCCGCCTCCTGATTGGCTCGGGTACGTGCAGTCGGGCACGCATTTGCCCAATTTGCCGACGATTCAAGACATTAATCGCTACGAGCCAGATCCGCGCTACATCCGGATGGGAACGGGAGAGCTGTCGCCACGGTTGATTCCGACAGCGGAGATGGAGGATGTTCTCGCTGATTTGCGGGGAAAAATGACGCAGCTTGGCTACCCGGAACCAAAAGGGCTGCTTCCGTTGCGCGAAGCCATCAGCGCGCAGTTGCTCAAGCAAGGAATCGCAGCCTCGCCAGCATCGATTTTGGTTGTATCGGGAGCCTTGCAAGCGTTGCAGCTGATTTCTCTCGGCATTTTGCACAAAGGCTCGACGATTTTGCTTGAGCAGCCATCCTACTTGTTTTCGCTGCCGCTGTTTCAGTCTTCGGGAATGAGACTGGCAGGTGTTCCGATGGATGAACAAGGAATATCGCCACAAGCCCTCACACGGCAAAAGCAGCTCCACAACGGGGCGCTGTTGTATACGATTCCCGCCTTTCACAATCCGACCAGCATTTTGATGAGCGAACAGCGCAGACGCCAGATCATGGCGACATGCGAAAAAGCGCAATTGCCGATTTTGGAAGACGATGTGTACGGGGAGCTATGGCTGGACGCGCCGGGACCTGCTCCGCTGAAAGCGAGTGATCGAAGCGGGCTGGTGCTTTACATGGGCAGCTTGTCCAAGACGCTAAGTCCTGGCTTGCGTATCGGCTGGATTGTCGGGCCGCAGCCGGTCATCGAACGGCTGGCTGATGTGAAAATGCAGATTGATTACGGCTCCAGCGCCCTCTCGCAATGGGCCGCAACCGAGTGGCTGACGTCAGGACGCTACGAGCGTCATCTGAGGCACATTCGCCAGTCCTTGCGTGTGCGAAGAGATCGCATGTGCGAGCTGCTTGCCCGCTGGTTTGGCGATTTGGCCGACTGGCATGTTCCCCAAGGAGGATTTTACGTCTGGCTCCGCTTGCGCCAGGCTGTGTCGATGCGCAAGCTGTTTACCCAAGCTTTGGCGGAAGGCATTTTGCTCAATCCTGGCTATGTGTACGACCAGACGGACAGCCAGCATTTGCGCTTGTCTTATGCGTATGCAGATGAGGCAGAAATGGAGCGGGCGCTACACACTGTCGCCAAGCTATTGAGGGCAAGCGAGTGAAAAGCGATCAATGAAAATGAATTGCGCCAGATTGTCAGCGCAAAACAGCCACGACCCGCAAAACAGAACGGGCCGTGGCTGTCCAAGACGGATGCTGCGTGAGCAGGCTTAATGATAAGGGAACTGGGTGGAATACCCGGAGAACTGCTGGTACGCTTGCTCCAGCTTTTGCTGTTCTGCCGCTTCGAGCTTGTACCAGCCTTTTTGGAACATCAAGTTGTACGCTTCCCGCGCTGATTGGTGCGTTTCATCCAGCATCTGCATCATATCGGCGTGCAGCTGTTGGTGGCTCGCTTCACGAACAGCGACGTTCAAGCCGTCGGTCACGTATTTGCATGTTGCCAGGCAGTCGTTGATAAAGTCGCGGTCGTTCATTTGCGGACCTTTGACTTGTGGCAGCTGACCGGATTGCGGATTGGCGATCTGATTTTGGTTTGGCATCGTCATTTTCCCTCCCTTACTGCATTTGTTGCTGCTGTTGTTGGGATTGCGTCTGCGGCAAGGTAGCCATGATCGCTGTGTTGTTGTTCTGGAGATGGGAGAGCAGCTTCTGGTAATGCTGTTGGTGCATGCGTCCGGTTTTCTCCAGACATTGTTTTACATCCGGGTCAGTCGCTTGCTGGGCAAAGAAATGTAGCTTCTTAAAGGCAAGCAGCTCCCAGGAGAGCGCGTCCTTTATATAGCTCAAGTCTTTTGTCGAGATGACTTTGGGCGGCTCGGGAATCGGCGCTTGCGTAAAAGGCAGGGAAGACATGATGGATGGCATCTGATTGCTCCTTTCATGTTGAGATACATGTATAGGATGGACAACTCCGAAGCAAGTAACCCTGCCTGTTTCCGGCAAAAAATAAAGAACCGATCAGCGCAGGATCGGTTCCATATATTACGAATGAGACAGCTCCAGCGAGGCGACCTGGATGTCGATGCTGGCAGGAGCGATGTTCAGGCAAAAGCTTGCTTCTTTGTGCAAATCCTCCTGAATGTCGCGGACGAGCTTGGTTATATCCGTCAAATAAGGCAGCTTGAGCGCCAATGTAATTTGAAGCCGCGGCAAATCTTCAAACGAGAACAGCACTTTGACGACCTGGCTGACTTCCTCGTAGCGGCTGCATGTAGCCTGAGCGATTTTGCGCAAAACTTGCGGGTGAATGACGATCCGTCCGCCGGAAAAAGGCGGATGCACGACGGTCGATTCTCCGATGACCTCTTTTTTCGAACTGAATATTTGGGTGGCGGAGGAGATCAGCCGTTGCAAAAAGTCTTTTTCCACTTCGACGCGCGGAATCGGAATGACGTGTCTGCCCATCGTTTCCCGTACATAGCGGGCAGCCTCGATTTCCTGCGGCGGTTTGATCGATTCGATGGGAATGTATTCGATGGAAGCGGGCAAATGCAGCGCCTCTACAATCCGGGTGATCATGCGCTGGGACGTGCCGAGAATCAGCAGCCGTCCCGGTTGATGCTGTTCGAGACTGCGCCGCACTTCCTCGGCGTGCTCCTCGTAATGAAAAATCGCCCGTTTGACAGCCTGGATTTTCGTCTTTTCGTATTTGGCGGAGGTTCCGGCCACCTTGCGCCCCTGGTAGATCAGGATGCCATCGTCAATAATGGCGTCGATGTTCATGCGATGGGCGAGTTCTAGTGCGCTGGAGCTTTTTCCTGTGCCACTGGTTCCGTACAGGGCGTAGATTTCCATGGAATCCCTCCTTCGACTGTTTTTTTCTATTATACAAGAAGCAGAAGAGGGACAAAAGCTCAGCGGTACTCGGCACCCATTTCTCTGGACCGTTCTGTCGCCCGCAAAATCGCGGCGGTGACGGCCTCCTGAAATTGATACGATTCCAACACGGCAAGCCCAGCCTGCGTCGTTCCTCCCGGACTGGTCACTTGCTTGCGCAGCAAGGCTGGCTCCGCTCTTGTTTCCAGCAGCATCGTAGCGGCTCCGATTACGGTTTGAAGCGTCAGTTGGCGGGCCATTTCCCGATCCAGTCCCGCTGTCGCACCTGCGCCCATCATGGCTTCGACCAGGTAGTAAATGTAGGCGGGACCGCTGCCGGACAGACCCGTGATAATATCCAGCTCTTCTTCCGCGACTTCGTACACGGTGCCAATCGCTTCGAACAGGCGCGTAGCGAGAGTAAGCTGTTCTGGCTGAACAAAAGCGTTGGCGCTCATCCCGGTTGCGGACAGCCCGACAGCAGAAGAAGTGTTGGGCATCGTGCGAATGATTGGGCAGTCAACGCCCAGCCATTCCCCGATCAAACTGGTGGAGACGCCAGCGACTACGGAAATGATCAATTGATGGGGAGACACCTTTCCGCGAAGCTCCATCAGCGCTTCCCCCGCATCTTTTGGCTTGATTGCCAAAATCAAAATATCGGATGTGCGGGCTACATCGAATTTGTCCGTCGAGGTGCTTACGCCGTAGGCAGTAGCCAGCTCCTCCAGCCGTTCGAGGTTGTTCCGGTTTGTCACCGTCATTCGCTCAGCCTGAATCAAGCCTTTTTTCAAAATTCCCGAGAGCATCGCTTCGACGATGGAGCCGGCTCCGAGAAAGCCGATTCGTCCGTTTGTGATGGCGGTTGCTTGGTTGCTCATAGCTGTTATCCTCCTTTTGGACTAGCGGATTTGTCCCGTGCCGCGCACGACGTATTTGTAAGAGGTGAGAGCAGGCAGTCCCATCGGCCCGCGAGCGTGCAATTTTTGCGTACTGATGCCGATCTCGGCCCCGAAGCCAAATTCGCCGCCATCGGTGAAGCGGGTAGACGCATTGTGATAGACGGCAGTAGCATCGACGGAAGCCAAAAAGTGCCGGGCTGCCTCCAAGTCCTCCGTCACGATTGCTTCGGAATGCCCTGTGGTATGTGTGGCGATGTGCTCAATCGCTTCTGCCAGACTGTCCACCGTGCGGACAGCCAGGACGAGATCGGAGTATTCCGTATCCCAGTCAGTCGGCTCAGCGCTGACCAACAAGTCGGCGAGATCGTGGTGAACTGCTCGCGTCTTTTCGCAGACGCGCAACTCGACCCCGGCTGCCAGCAGCTTCTGCAAAAGGGAGCGCTGGGAATCGTGCGCCCAGCTTGCATGGATCAACAGCGTTTCCGCAGCGTTGCAAACGGCAGGCCGGCTTGTTTTGGCGTTGACCGCGATTGCTTCCGCCATGTCGTAGCGGGCGGCTTGATCCACGTAGATGTGACAATTGCCCACCCCTGTCTCCAACACAGGCACGCTTGCCAGCTTTAGCACCCGCTGAATCAACCCGGCGCCGCCGCGAGGAATGATGACGTCCACGAGTCCGTTGGCGGTGCATAAAACGTCGACAGATTCATGTTCGGCAAAAGGCAAATATTGGACAGCTTCTTGCGGAAGGCCAGCGACCGCCAGCGCTTCGCGAATCGAGCGGACGAGCGCCAGATTGCTGTGAACCGCGCTGTGGCTGCCGCGCAGGACGATGGCATTCCCGGTTTTGAGCGCGATCGCTGCCGCATCTACCGTGACATTCGGCCGGGCTTCGTACACCATGCCGATGACGCCAAGCGGAACGCGAACTTGCTCGATGACAAGACCGTTGGGCCGGGTCCATGAGTCGATTTGCTGCCCGACGGGATCGTCAAGAGCCGCCAGCGAAGTCAGGCTGTCTGCCAAATCTGTCATCCGCGCAGGCGTCAGACGCAAGCGATCGAGATAGGAAGCGGGTTGCCCGTCAGCTTCCGCCTTGGCGATATCTTGTTCGTTGGCTGCCAAAATGATCTTAGTGTCTGCCAGCAGCTTTTTCCCGATTTCCGTGAGAGCTTTGTCTTTTTCCGCTCGGCCAAGCAGAGCCATCTGCCGCGAAGCCTGCTTTGCCAGTGAGAGTTGTGCCAGCACGTTTTCCTTCAAGCTTTTCATTTTCTCCCCAACTCCTTGTTCTTTGTCTCTTTGTCTATAAAAAGGCGCTAAAAAACGCTTACCGTGTCGGTGTCCATTCATCGCGATGTATGACTGTGCCGCTGCGTCGCGTCAAGTTGGAAGGAGAAAGAGAAGCGAGCAACTGGTCAGCGCCATATCTGCTGACGCCCCGTCCGATCAGGGAACCGTCGCAATACACTTCAATGACTTCGCCTTCCGCGAACTTCCCTGAGACTTCGCGTACCCCCGCCAGAAGCAGGCTGCGGCTTTTCTCTAAAATCGCTTCTGCCGCTCCGCTGTCGACCGTGATCGTGCCGCGAACAGGGGAGTGCAGCGCAATCCATTGTTTGCGGGTGGAAACGCCGGAGGAGGAAGGAGCTTCCGGGTGATAGCCGACATAAGTGCCATCGCCGTTGCCTGCCAGCGCTTGCACGAGATCTGCTGGTTGCGCCAATTTTCCGATAAAGCTTGGAATCCCCAGACCTTGCGCCGTTCGCGCTGCAATCAGTTTGGAGCGCATCCCGCCAGTACCTAGCTGCGACGCCCCTTTTGCCAGTGCCTCGATTTCGTCCGTGACTTCTGCAAGCGAGCTGATCCGCTGGGCGTCAGGATGATGGCGAGGGTCTTTGTCATACAGTCCGTTCGTATCGGTGAGAATCATGTACAAATCGGCGTGTACCAAGCCTGCGACCAGTGCGCCGAGCATGTCGTTGTCGCCAAAGGTCAGCTCTGCGACCGATACGGTGTCGTTTTCGTTGATGATCGGCAAAATGTTTTTGTCGAGCAAAAGCGACAGCGTCTGAAAAGCGTGCTGATACCGCTCCCGGTGCGAGAAGTCTCCCCGCGTCAGCAAAATTTGCGCCACGCTGAAGTGGTGGGCAGCGAACATTTGCGTGTACGTTTGCATCAACAAACTTTGGCCGATGGCTGCGGCAGCCTGCTTTGCTGCCAACGAGCGGGGGCGCTGCTGATAGCCGAGACTTTGATAACCGCTTGCGACTGCTCCCGAAGAAACGAGTACAACCTGATGCCCGGCCGCGCGGAGCTTGCTGATGGCTGCGACGAGCAGCGACATTTTCGCGGGATCAACTCCACCGCCCACAGCGGCAATCGAGCTGCTGCCCACTTTGACAACGAGACGCAATTTTCCCTTCTTCATGCTTTAACCTCCTAGCTAGGACAATAAAAAAAGCCCAATCGTCTCTTTGATTAAGGACGAAAGGGCATGTTTAGCCTTACGCGGTACCACCTTATTTGACGTTTGCGGACAGGGAAGTCCAGTCGCAAACATCCGGCTCTCTTTCTTTGATAACAGGTGAAAGAAACCTGTCCAGGTCTTCCCTGGATGCTCTGGGGTGGGTTCGAACCGATTCATGGGCGAAACCTCTCAGCCGCTGGATTTCGCTCTCTGGACCTGAAGGGCGGTTTTACTGTTCCCCGTCATTGCCGATCACTATGCGCTTATTAATTCACTATTATTCTGTAGGCCCACAAGAAATGTCAAGAGGGTTATTGAAATTGTTCGCTGCCATATGCTCCCGACCTGGCCTTGATCTCGAAGCGCTTCGTCTTCTGATCGCGGACGAGACGGTAGCGCAGCGTGCGGTCGGAGGCAAAAGACGAATCGGTTGCGTCCTGCACCGTGACATCCAACTCGCCGTTGCTTTTGGCTACTGTCGTATTGCGCACGGAGATGAGAACTGGATAGTCCACGCGCGGAATGGCGACAAATACTTTGTCCTTGATCAGCTTGGTAGTCAGCTTGTCGTACATGGACAGAGCAAGCGGCATGCTCCAATAACGACCGAAGTAGCCGACGATTTTGTCTTTGCTCTCAAATTGCTTCGGCAGCTCCCGGAAGACCAGCCCATCTTCGTAGACGGTTTTGCCTTTCGCGTTGTCGAGCGCCGCGAAATACACTTCTTCCAGTACATG
This sequence comes from Brevibacillus sp., assembly GCF_003521185.1. NCBI lineage: Bacteria > Bacillati > Bacillota > Bacilli > Caryophanales > Paenibacillaceae > Brevibacillus > Brevibacillus sp. Next base: position 166,217 of record NZ_DOTK01000045.1, on the reverse strand, counting down.
CTCTGCGCGGTTCAAAAACAGCACAACGTCCATTTTGTTGTCGCCGAGCTTCTGAATAGCGGACAGCTTCACAGGCTTGTTTTGGGCTTTCGTCTTGCTTTTGCTCTCCTCTTGGGCGGGCATCGTGCAGCCGACAGAGAACAGAGGCAAGGAAAGAGAAAGAAAAATCACCCAGTTTTTCCAGTTGTTTTTCATGGCGCACCTCTTTTGAAAAAACGGTAGTTTCCTGTTAGCGTGTGTGGGAAAAGAGATCAATAACCAAGAGAAAAGCTGCCAGTTGCCAAAGAATGAGGTTTGCGCGGAAAAAGGAAACAGGATAGGGGTTGTCTGACACACGGATTATGTCTATCATGAAGAGAGTTGTGCAGATCGAACAATTGAGGTGGAAAATAAATGTTTGGATTTGGAAAAAAGGCAAAAAAACCGGACGGTATTGATATTTTGATCATCAAAACGGTCGATGCCAAAAACCGTAATTTTTACCAGGTAGCTTTTCCGAGCGTAGTAGCAAATGATGTACTGTCTATGCTGCAAAAACTGGAAAAATCGAAAATTAACCAGCAAGAGTTTTTGGGGGAAATCGGCGGATTCCGGATCGTTACCCATCTGGAAGCGCTGACCAGCTATGACGTGCTCGACGATGCTGACATGGAAGCACATCCTATTCAAATTCCTGACTTCGCCAATATGCTGCTGCGCCGTCTGGAAGCGTTGGATGAGAGCGGAGCGATGGGAGAATCCGAGGATTTGGCTTTTATCATGGGCGAGTTGACTATGCTGCGCGACGGCAGCTTTGTGCCGCAAAACTAAAACGAAAAAACGTAAGGTATCTGCTGGCTCGTGCCGGGCAGAATACATCAGGGGCCGTGGGAGAAACCGACGGCTCTTTTGCGTATTCGCAACTTTTGGGCAAGACCGTTCGTATACATAAGGTGGAAGCTGCTGGAAACAGGCTGGGAAAGAGCGCGGGCTAGGAGGGACAAACATGATTGAACTGGTGAATGTGACAAAAAGCTACAACGGTGCGACAAAAGCAGTCGACCAGTTGACGCTGACCGTGCCAAAAGGCGAGATATTCGGGTTTCTAGGCCCAAACGGCGCCGGAAAAACAACGACGATCAAGATGGTGACAGGAGTGATTCGCCCCGACCAGGGCGAGATCACGATTAACGGAAAAAATATTGGCACGACCCCGCTTGAAGCCAAACAGCAGTTTGGCTATGTGCCCGATAGTCCCGATCAGTTTTTGCGGCTCAAGGGGCTGGAGTACGTCAACTTCATGGCCGATATGTACCAGGTGCCAAAAGAAGTGCGGGGGCAGAGAATCATGGAGCTGGCCAGAAGATTCGACATGACGAGCGCACTGGGCGATTCCATTCAGAGCTATTCGCACGGCATGCGGCAAAAGATCATGATCATGGGCGTGCTCGTGCACAATCCGGAAGTGTGGATTCTCGATGAACCGCTCACAGGACTTGATCCGAAATCGTCGTTTACGTTGAAAGAAATGATGCGGGAGCATGCAGACAGTGGACGGACCGTGTTTTTCTCCACCCACGTGCTTGAGGTGGCCGAAAAGCTGTGTGATCGGGTCGCGATCATCAACAAGGGGAAAATTTTGTTTTGCGGCACCTTTAAAGAGATGCAGCAGCATTTTCAGTCGGACGTGTCGCTGGAAAGCTTGTTCCTGGAGTTGACCAAGCATGAATAAAGTAGTGGGTTTGACAAAAGTGCTGCTCAAAAATGCAGGAGGGACGAAGCAAAAAGCCAGCGCCTGGAAGACGGTCCTGATTATGATTGCGATTGCCATGGGAATGATCCCGATGATTCTCGGGGCTGTCGTCTTTCTTTCCGCGCTATATGACGGGCTGGAACTGATCGGGCAGCAGGCCGCATTGCTCGGACTCGGGGTGACAGTGGCTTCCCTGGCGATTTTTATGTTCGGAATTTTGTACGTTCTGAGCGTTTTTTACTACTCGCAGGATGTGGAGCAGCTATTGCCTTTGCCTCTGTCGCCTGGGCACATTCTCAGTGCCAAATTCCTGGTTGCACTGGTCTATGAGTATCTTACGGCACTGGTCTTGCTGGGGCCGCTTCTGATAACATACGGAGTGAAGAGCGGAGGGGGCTTTTTTTACTATTTGTTTGCCCTGTTCATTTTTTTGTTGGTGCCGATCTTGCCGCTCGTGATGGCGGCTCTCGTCGTCATGCTGTTCATGCGCTTCACAAACGTAGGCAAAAGCAAGGAACGCTTCCGCTTGATCAGCGGTTTGCTGGCGATTGGTGTCGCGCTCGGCTTCCAGATGTTTGTGCAGCGTCAGGTCAGCAGCAAGGCGGACAGCATTGAACAGTTGCAACAGATGATCGTCAGCCAGGAAAACGGACTGCTGAACATGATTACCCAGTTCTTTCCGGCAAGCAAGCTGGCAGCCCTCGCCCTGCAAAACAGCGGAACGTTGCTCTCCTGGGGCTTTCTCGCCAGTTTCCTGCTGGTGGCACTGGCGAGCTTCGGCGTGTTTCTGGTGATTGGAAACCGTTTTTACTTTGCCGGGGTAATGGGAATCAGCGAAGCGGTGGCCAAGCGAAAAATGGTCGGTGCGGCCGCTTTTCAAAAGCTGATCCGTGAGCGCTCCAGGCTTGCGTCTTACTTTTTAAAAGAATGGAAAATACTTTGGCGAACGCCCGCGTTTTTGCTGAATTGTACGTTATCCAGCATCCTCGTTCCGCTCCTTGTTTTGCTGCCGCTTTTGGCACGCGAGGATAGCGAAAAGCTGATTGCGCATTTGCAGAGCCTCATGCAAGGCGAGCAGGCAGGCGGGATCGGCCTGGCGATCGTGTTCGGGGCGTTTTTGATACTGGGCAGCATGAATAGTACATCGGTAACAGCCATCTCCAGAGATGGGCAAGGGTTTTTTTACAATAAAACATTGCCGATCGGGCCTGGGCAGCTGATATTGGCAAAAGTGCTGCCGGGATTGCTCCTCAGTGGCATCAGTGTTCTTGTGCTGCTGGCCGAAGCTGCCTGGCTGCTGGCGCTGCCTGGCGAGTTCCTCTTGTTCGCTGCCTTGTGCGTGATTCCGTCCGTGCTGTTCATCAACCTGGCAGGCATCGCGATTGATCTGCTTCATCCCAAGCTTGGATGGGGTTCAGAACAGGAAGCAGTAAAGCAAAACATGAATACGTTGCTGCTGTTTATGATCGGCTTGGTGGCGGGAGGGTTGGTCGTTGTGGCTAACTTCCTGATCGGGGCTTCGCTTTGGGTCACGGCTTTGGGACTTTTTGTGCTTTTTGTACTCCTCGATTTTTTGATTTACAGACTGCTTGTTGCCAAAGGACCAGGATGGCTGGAAAAGATCGAAGAGTGAGGATACGCTAGGATGCTTGCAAAAGCCGTTCTCCCCTTGATGGAGCGCGGCTTTTTTTGCTTATGACGTTTTACCGAGCACATTTTGCGAAAAGAGGGTATAAAGAAGTGCGTGATACCGCCCGATACATGTAAGGGAGATCGTTTTGCATTCGGGACTATAGTCGGTTCCGGGGCGACGCTCGCAAGGGAAAAGGGAATAAAGACTCTGGCAAAGGAGAAAGGAGTAACTGCAAACATGATGAAGCGTTTTGCTCTCTGTTTTTTGATGGCATGGCTGCTTGTTCAGGCTGTGTGGACGAACGGAGCGAATGCCGCCGCTGGTTTTGACGACATCGATGGACACTGGGCAGAGCAACAAATTAATGAACTGGCGAGCCTGGGGATTATCAAGTCGAACGGCAAACACTTGTTTTATCCCAACAAGCCGATTTCACGCGGCGAAGCTTTGGCGCTGCTCAATCGCGTTGTTGAGAAAGTATACGGTTCGCTCGATCTTCCGCAGCGGAAGGAAAATCTTGACTACAACTTTCTGCTCCGGGGGGAAGTAGAACAGCTGCTGGTCAATATGAAAACGGTTTGGCAAGTCGAGACAAATGCCCTGTCGACGTACGATCCTGGCGACAGGATGCTCTATTACTTGTATCTCGCTGAAAGCGGTCAGTTGATCAAAAAGCAACAGAAAGAAAATCCGAAATGGTGGCTGTCCAGTGCAGCTTTGCAGCAGTCGCTGTCTAGAGAAGAGGCCAGCCTGTTGCTCTTCCATGTGCTTGCACCGCAAAAATTCAGAACAGCCAATCTAAAACCACAGGACGCGGCTACGTACTTCGACAGCTTCTATGAGTGGAAGCAGGATCGGTATTACCGCGATACATACTCGCCTTACCCATTGGCTATTCGAGAGTTTCAGCTGTTTTTGACGGAAAAGACATTTTCGCCTGACAAGGTCATGACGCGGGCAGAATACGCTGTAGTCATGAAGCGTTTGCTTGATTATTATCGCATAGACACGCTGGCCCAATTTCGTGCCGCGATCAATCAGCAGCAAAAAATCGCTCAGTTGTATTTGCGTTCAGCCAATTTGGCCTGGGAGAAAAAAGATCAGGCCCGTTTGTCCGTCGTATTTAGTCCTGACGCATTGAAAAGCATGGCCGCGCTCCCACAAGTTCCCAAGTACAACGGCCCGGTAACGATCACGAGCAAAGTAGACATCAACGATCCGAAAATTCTCTGGCTGATCGGTTTTTATCCCGATCCGGTAAAAGGAGATTTTCAAATCGAATACAAGCTGGAGCAGGCAGACGCCAATGCATTTGGACGCAAAATTACTGCGGTAATCTACAGCGAAAAATAGACAAAGCAATCAGGGCATTCGCGATGGATGCCCTGATTTTTTTAAATGCCGCACCGACAAGTGACGATTGCAAATGACAGAATTTTCGATTACAATAAAACTGAACGGTGACTCAGTAAGTGGCAGCCGGATCTGACATCTCAAGGCGGGAACTTTAGCCAATATGCGAGATGTATTTTTTGGCCCATCTACTGAATGAGTATTCATTCAACTAAGACATGAGCTTTTGCATACAGGAATATCTTTAAGAATGGTAGAAGTAAATAAAATGATCTAGTAGTCAGAAAATTATGGGATTATGGCAACAACCGTGAGTAGCCTCGACAGAGGATTTCTAAAGGAGGATTTGGAGATGGAACGCAAAATTCGCAAAGCGGCGGTTCTCGGTTCCGGTGTCATGGGTGCGGGAATTGCAGCTCATCTGGCAAACGTCGGGATTCCTACCTATTTGCTTGACATCGTGCCACGGGAATTGACGGCGGACGAGAGCAAAAAGGGACTGACACTGGCTGATTCTGTCGTCAAAAACCGGATTGCACAAGCGGGCAAAGACAGGCTTTTGAAAGAAAAGCCGGCACCGCTTTACGATAAAAAGAACATGGAACTGATCACGGTAGGCAACTTCGAGGATCATCTGCCACTCCTCGCAGAAGTCGACTGGATCATCGAAGTAGTCGTGGAAAATCTCGATGTGAAGAAAAGCGTCTTCGCCCAGGTAGAAGCCCATCGCAAGCAAGGGACGATCGTCACTTCGAATACATCCGGTGTGTCGATCAACGAGATGGCAGAAGGGCGCTCGGACGATTTTCGCAAGCATTTTCTCGGCACGCACTTTTTCAACCCGCCGCGCTATCTGAAGCTTTTGGAGCTGATCCCGGGGCATGATACCGACCCGGAAATCGTCTCGTTCATGAAGCAATTCGGGGAGCATGTGCTCGGAAAAGGCATGGTTGTCTGCAAGGACACGCCGAACTTCATCGCCAATCGCATCGGTACATACGGGCTGCAAGTCTCGATCCACGAGATGGTGCGCCTCGGCCTGGGAGTGGATGAAGTCGATGCGCTGACTGGTCCGGTCATCGGCAGGCCGAAAAGCGCCACGTTCCGCACGCTGGATGTCGTCGGTCTGGACACTTATGTGCACGTGGCGGGGAACGTCCGCAACAAGAGCACGGATGAAGCGGAACGGGCTGTTTTTGCGGTGCCGGAGTTTGTTTTGCAGATGGTGGAGAAGCGCTGGATCGGTCAAAAGGCCGGGCAAGGATTTTTCAAGCAGGTCAAGTCGGCGCAAGGAAAAGAAATTTTGGCGCTCGATATCAACACCTTGGAGTATCGCCCGAGCGTGAAGCCGAAGTACCCTTCCCTAGATGCTGCGAAGACGGCAAAAACGTTGCCGGAAAAACTGCGCGCGCTCGCATACGGCAAGGACAAGGGCAGCGAGTTTGTCTGGAGCGTCTTCAAGAAAGTCTTGCTGTATTCCGCTGAAAAAGCTTACGAAATCGCGGATGACATCGTCGCAGTCGATCAGGCGATGAAATGGGGCTTCGGCTGGGAGCTTGGTCCGTTCGAGACGTGGGATGCGATCGGCGTGGAAAAATCAGTCGCCAAAATGCGCGCGGAGAACGAACAGATTCCGGCGCTGGTCGAGGAGCTTTTGGCAAGTGGAAAAACGACGTTCTATCAGAAAGCGGAAGGACGGCGCGAAGCCTTTTCGATCGGCGGCAAGTATAAAGCGATAGAGGAAGACAAGAAAAATATCAATCTCGCTGCCCTCAAAGAACAAGGCAAGCTGATCAAGAAAAATGCAGGCGCGGCGTTGATCGATCTTGGCGACGGCGTTGCGTGTCTGGAATTTACCTCTCCCCATAACGCGCTCGGTCTGGATGTGCTGCAAATGGCGAACCAGGCTGCGGAAGAGGTGCAAAAAAACTTCGCGGGTCTGGTCATCGGCAATCAGGGCAAAAACTTCTGCGTCGGGATGAATCTCGCGATGGCCTTGATGGAGGCGCAGGATGAAAACTGGCTGGAGCTAGACATGCTCGTCAGCAACTTCCACAAAGCCGCTCGCGCGATTCGCTACATGCACCGTCCAGTCGTCGCAGCACCTTTCGGCATGACGCTCGGTGGCGGCGTCGAGGTGACCTATCTCGCTGACCGTGTACAAGTAGCGGCAGAAACGTACCTCGGACTCGTCGAGGTCGGTGTCGGGCTGTTGCCAGGCGGCGGGGGAACGAAGGAAATGCTGTTTAGGGCGATGGAAAACGTGCCGGAAGGAGGCAGCATGCCAGTTGATCCGTTCCCGTTCGTCGCAAGAGCTTTTGAAACGATTGCGATGGCAAAAGTGTCGACCAGCGGACAGGAGGCAATCAATCTCGGTTATTTGCGGCCGACCGACCGGATCAGTGTCAATGCGGACCACCTTTTGTACGATGCGAAACAGCTTGTGCTTGCGATGGACCAAGAAGGCTACACGCCGCCTGCGCCGCGCAAAATCCGCGTGATCGGGGAGACGGGCTACGCCAATTTGCGCCAAAACATTTACGCGATGAGAAAGAGCGGCTACATTTCCGAGCACGATGAGCTGATCGCAAGCAAAATCGCCTATGTCATGTCCGGCGGAAATGTGCCGGCGGGTACGGAAGTGACAGAAAGCTACATTTTGGAGCTGGAGAAGCAAGCGTTCCTTGCCCTGATCAAGACGCCGAAAACCCAGCAAAGAATGCAGCATATGCTGACGAAAAACAAGCCTTTGCGCAACTAGGGGAGGGTGAGGGATAACGATGAGAGAAGCAGTTATCGTCGCAGGAGCCCGCACAGCGGTCGGCCGAGCGAAAAAAGGAAGCCTCAGGGACGTGCATCCAGTCGATATGGGAGCGGCGGTCGTTTCCGATTTGTTGCGGCGCGTCCCGCAGCTGGACCCGGCGGACATCGAGGACGTCATTATGGGAACAGCCGTACCGGAGGCGGAGCAAGGCATGAATATGGCGCGACTGATCGGATTGCGCGCCGGGTTGCCGACGAATGTAGCGGGAATTACGATCAACCGTTTTTGCTCCTCGGGCTTGCAGACTATTGCCTATGCAGCGCAGCAAATTATGGTCGGCAGCTCTGACGTCCTGGTGGCAGGCGGGGTGGAGAGCATGAGTCTGGTGCCGATGCTCGGCCACAAGGTCGCGCTGAATCCGGCGCTGGTCGAAACGAAGCCGGAAGCGTACATGAGCATGGGGCACACGGCAGAGGAAGTAGCAAGACGATACAACGTGACGAGAGAAGAGCAGGATGCATTTGCCCTCCGCAGCCATCAACGAGCGACGGCAGCGATCACGTCAGGCAAGTTCCAGGACGAAATCGTTCCGCTGACTGTGAAAAATTACTCCGTCGATGACGTGGGCAAGGTGCATGTTCGTGAAGCTATTTTTGACAAGGATGAAGGCGCTCGTGCAGATACGTCCCTGGAAGCGCTCGCCAAGCTGAAGCCTGTCTTTCACGTCCAGGGCAGCGTAACAGCCGGAAACTCGTCGCAAACAAGCGATGGAGCGGCAGCAGTATTGGTGATGTCAGCCGAAAAGGCAGCCGAGCTGGGTGTCCAGCCGATTGCCAAATTCCGTTCCTTTACGGTAGGCGGGGTCGACCCGGATGTGATGGGAATCGGTCCGGTTGTCGCTATCCCTAAAGCTTTGAGGCTGGCAGGAATCGGCTTGGAAGATGTGGATTTGTTCGAGCTGAACGAAGCGTTTGCGTCCCAGTCGATCGCGGTGATTCGCGAGCTTGGTCTCGACCCGGAAAAGGTCAATGTCAACGGCGGCGCTATCGCACTGGGCCATCCGCTCGGTTGCAGCGGAGCCAAGCTGACCGTGTCGCTTCTGAACGAAATGAAGCGCAGGGGCGGCAAATACGGAGTGGTTACGATGTGTATTGGCGGAGGAATGGGGGCCGCTGGCGTTTTTGAAATGGTCGGAGAGTAGGTACGTCTATTTTCATAAAAGGAGAGGGATAGTATGGCAGATACAAAAGAATTGATCCGCGGTGGAAGCTTTTTGATTGATGCTGGTTCGGCTGACGATGTATTCGTGCCGGAGGAGTACAGCGACGAGCAAAAAATGATCGCGAAAACGACGGAAGATTTTGTCGTCAATGAAGTTCGCCCGCATCTGGAGGAACTGGAAAAGCACAGCTTCGACATTTCCGTGCGGTTGCTGAAGGAAGCAGGGGAATTGGGACTTTTGGCTGGCGATGTGCCGGAGAAATACGATGGGCTTGGTCTGGATAAAGTCAGCACCGCGCTCGTCACCGAGAAATTTTCGCTCGCACGCGGCTTCGCGCTGAGCTACGGCGCCCATGTGGGAATCGGTTCCTTGCCGATTGTGTACTTCGGGAACGAGGATCAGAAGCAGCGCTACTTGCCCGATCTGGCGTATGGAAAACGGATCGCAGCGTACTGCCTGACCGAACCAGGCTCCGGCTCTGATGCGCTTGGCGCCAAGACGACAGCGACTCTTTCCGCAGACGGCACCCATTACATTCTCAACGGGGAAAAACAGTGGATCACCAACGCAGGCTTTGCAGACGTGTTCATTGTGTACGCAAAAATTGACGGCGAGAAGTTCACGGCTTTCATCGTGGAGCGGGACTTCCCTGGCGTATCGTTTGGCCCGGAAGAGAAGAAAATGGGCATCAAATGCTCCTCGACTCGTACGGTCATTTTGCAGGATGTGCCTGTTCCAGTAGCCAATCTGTTGGGCGAGCCGGGCAGAGGCCACGTCATCGCCTTCAACATTTTGAACGTAGGCCGGTACAAGCTGGCTGTTGGGGCGGTCGGCTCGGCGAAAAAAGCATTGGAGCTGGCGACGAACTACGCGAAGGAACGCAAGCAGTTTAAAACACCTATCGCCAACTTCACGCTGATCAAAAACAAGCTGGCGAACATGGCTACCAAAGCGTACGCCGCAGAAAGCTCCGTCTACCGGACGGTTGGCTTGTTCGACACCGCGCTTAGCCGCCTGGGCGAGAAAGCGGATGACGGCGCGGAAGTAGCGAAGGCGATTGCCGATTACGCCATCGAATGCTCGATCAACAAAGTGTTTGCTACGGAAGTGCTGGACTACTGCGTGGACGAGGGCGTGCAAATCCACGGCGGCTACGGCTTCATGTCGGAATACGAGATTGAGAACATGTACCGCGACTCGCGGATCAACCGGATTTTTGAAGGGACGAATGAAATCAACCGCTTGCTCATCCCGGATACGCTGGTGAAAAAGGCGATGAAAGGCGAACTGCCTCTCATGCAAGCAGCGACGAGCTTGCAAGCCGAGCTGATGAGCTACTACCCGGAGGAAATCGAGGATGCGCCGCTTGCTGTCGAAAAGCATCTGCTCGGCATGACTCGCAAAATCATTTTGATGGTCGCAGGCTCTGCGCTGATGAAATACCAGCAAGCGATCTCCAAAGAACAGGAGCTGCTCGCTTTTGCTGCCGACATGCTGATCGAGCTGTACGCGATGGACAGCATCGTGAAGCGTACGGAAAAAGCGGTTGCCGCAAACGGACTGGAAGCCGAGCAGCACAAGCTCGCGCTGACAGCAGTGTATGTGCATGAAGCGTTTGACCGCGTTGAGGCGTGGGCCAAAGAAGCGCTCGCTGCGATGGAAGAAGGCGATGAACTGCGCCTGCGTCTCTCCATTTTGAAAAAATTGACTCGCCGCACACCGATCAACACCGTTGGATTGAAGCGGGCTATTGCTGATCGCGTGATCGAAGCAGGCGGCTACGTCGTATAAGCTAAAACAGGCACGAAAAAAGAGCAGGGACATATCTCTGCTCTTTTTTGTGTGCGAAAAATGTCCCGCCGACTTTTCTGATACGGGAGATGTTTGCTTGCAGTCGACGGATTGCCTCAGTTGGCTTGCTTCACTTTCGAGATGCCCCCGTTGTTTAGCTTCACCTGAACGTTGACGGCAGACAGCGATTCTTGCGAAAGCGGGAGCGCGTTGTTTTTCTGCAATCGTTTCCACTCTTGCGGGTATTTGCGATAGAGAGCGTGTCCCAGCTGCAAGGTGTCGATGTTATGTTTTCGGCCCTTTGCAAAAAGCGCCCGTACTTCCGCCTCGATTTTTTTCGCTGCTTCCTTTTCGATTTCATTGATCGGCCCGACTGTCACTACCTGCGTGATATAGCCAGTGGCGTGAATGTCGATGGCGAAGGTTACGGTGCCGTTTTGCAATCGTGGCTCGATTTTCACTTTGGGCTTTTCGAGGATGGTCATCGCCAGCAGTTGCCCTCCTTTGCTGATCCCTAGCAGTGTCCGGACGGTGTGTTCATCGAGCCAGCGCAGCCCCAGCAAGTCTGAGCGCGGCCAGCAGCCTCGGGACTCCAAGTTTTGCAGCAGGCATGCGCCGATCATCTTTAATTTGGGCAACGCTTTCTTGTCTTCGCTCCAGCTGTTTCGGTTGATCGAAAGAATCGGGACGTAGACAACGAGGTTCGGTTCATCTCTTCTCGCGATGAATTGAAACAGCTTCATCGGACGCAGCACAGAGTTTTGCTCATACAGATCGGATGGATTCGCCAGTTGCGAGTAAATCACAGGCAAATCGAACACCTGCTTTGCATTGAAAATGTCGATAATCGGGTCTTTGGTGGCAAACGTCCAGAGCGTGTAGCGAAACTCGTAAAAACGGTCCAGCTCGTCCAAAATCTCCTCCATATGTTTCTTTTCCAAGGCGCTTTCACTAAAGACGATGGAGCGGATATGGCTCCAGGTCATTTGCTTTTGGCTGGTGGGATAAATGTTGAACAGCGCGTTTACGAACGTTTTGCCAGTTCCTTTGGCCACAGCCGATCCACTGGTGGAGCGCGCGCCGCCAGCTTCTGTTTTGGCGATGCTGGAAAAGCTCAAGATTTGCGCGTACACGACAAACTCATCGTTAACGTAATCGATGCCGAGGGCGTTGACGTAAAGCAAATTTTCAATTTCCCGCGCGTTCCAGCAACCGCAGAGCAAAACAGGGAAAACGAGTGTGATCGCAATCGCTCGAAGGTGGGGCATCATCGTTGGCCCTCCCCCTTTTCCGAAGGGTCGTGCAGGAACTCGGGACTTCGTTCGGCTTTGCGCCATGGCGTGCGAAACACGGTTTTGTACAAATCGGGCCAGAAAGTCGGTGCGAGCGGAGACAAGTAATACAAGCCAAAGGAACGCATGTTGGCAAAGTACAAAAGCGTCGCCAGAGCCGAGATCATAAAACCGAACATCCCCAAAAGCGAGCAGACTACGCTGATGCCAAGCCGGAGCAAGGTGATCGTTCCGACAATGTGCTGGTTCGTCAGGGTGAACGTTGCCATGACAGAAAGCGCCACAATTACAAGGCTGCCTGTAGAGGTCAGTCCGGCTGAAATCGCAGCTTGTCCGACGATCAATCCGCCGACGACCGAAAGCGTTTGGCCGATCGCCATGGGCAGACGCAGGCCAGCCTCCTTGAACAGCTCAAACAGCAGCACCATGAGCAACACTTCGAGGGCAGCAGGCAACGGCACTCCTTGCCGAGATTTTACGATGGTGGCGATCAATGTGTAGGGCAGCTGTTCCTGATGATAAGTGATCAGGGCGACCCAAAAGCCGGGCAAAAACAGGGCGATCAGCACGCAGAAAATCCGCAGAAACCGGACAAAGGCGATCGAGAAGACAGAGGAGCTGGCATCTTCTGCGGCGTTCAGCAGCATGGAAAAGTTGACAGGGCCGATCAAGGCGGTCGGGGAACCGTCAACTAAAATGGCAAAACGTCCTTTTAACAAAGCGTTGGTCACGTAGTCAGGTCTTCCCGAGTATTGGTACTCCGGGAGCAGTGTCAGTGGGGTGTGGGACAAATTCTCTTCTACTTGCAACCCGCTGATGATGCCCTTGCTGCCCAACTTATCCAGGCGCGAGCATATCTCGCGTTCCAGCTCCGGCGCGATCTGGTCTTTCAGGTACAAGAGACCGACTCGTGTGTGGGTGTGGCTGCCCAGGATGTATGGGAGATACTTCAACTGGTGTGTCCGCATTCTTTTGCGAATCAAAGCCAGATTCGTACTGATCTCCTCCGTGAACCCATCCCGAGGTCCGCGGATGGACACATCGGTATTGGACTCTTCGGGATCGCGCTTGGGCGGATTGCCTGTCTCGACGTAAAAAGCGATTTGAAACTCCTCGAACACCATGAGCAGGTTTCCGCTAAAGACGTGCCTGCAAATCCAGTCAATATCGGTCGGGTACGTCAACTCGTTCATGAAAAACAGCTTTTTCTCGCGCAAATCATCTGCGCTCCTGATCTCCTCGTCGGAAAACAGCCGGGTCAGCTGCGGCATCAAATATTCGCTGATCCGGTCCAGGTCACAAATGCAGTCGGAGTATACGAAGGAGACATAGCAGGGCTCGGGGCCAGGGATCAATGTATGTTCCTCGATGCAAACGTCATTGCAGTCCGTAAACAGCTCATGAAAAGACCGCATGCTAAGGGAGGAAAGCTCTACATGGTCCGCTGTGGCAGTAGAGTGTTCCAGTACCTGCTTCACCTTGGCAAACCTACGATTTTTCATGTGGCTTCCTCCTTGGGGCAAAGGCTGTCAGGAGCGCTAGCAAAAGGGAAAGCGATACAGCCAGGACGAGCATGGCAGGCAGAATCAGCTTGGACAGTAAACTGTAAAATTCAATCGTACTGATCGGATAGAGCGAAAGCACGGTCGCGAGGAAACAAAGTCCGAGCAGCCACCAGAAGCGCGAGCGTCCTTTTGGAATTAAAAATACATCGACAATGAGGAGCAGGGATAGGGAGACGCGTGTGAACGCTCCGCTAAACCACTGGTAGATGCTTAAAAAGTCCAGATGCTCAATGTACAGGCCAATGTTGGCCAGCCGCCATTCCTCGTAAGCCGGATAGCGCAGCTTGGTCGCCTCCAGCGGCCCGAACTCCACGATGGCGCCAATGGTCGGTCCGATGGTCAAACCGATGAAGATGACAGCAAGCAAAAAAATTTGATAGTAAGGCATTGGAGCTCGCAAGTGATGTTTGATTAGCAAAAACAAGATCATCTCGGTAAAGCCTGCCCCTGCGTACACCATGCCTTTGGCTACAGGCGCCAGGCCATCTTCCATGATCGGGAGCAGCAGACTGTAGTCTTTGTTTTGGAAATTGGTCGCCATCACGAAAAATCCGAGCACTACGACAAAGGGCAATAAAACGGTCGAAGTCACGGCAATCGACCGGATGCCGAGCAAAGCATTTCCCAGGCAAAGCAGGGCGAACAGACCTGCATGGACAGAGAGCGGGGTTTGCGGGGCAAAAGATAAATTGATCCACGTGACCGTATCCGTCAAGGTGGTCGTGGCGATGACAAAGCAATAGAGCGAGATCAAGATGGCCAGAAAGTAAGCGACAGCCGGGCCATAGCGCTGCTTCATCCATTGCAGGAGCGGCTCGCTGCCTGTTTTGCGGTAAATGAAATAGAGCAGAGCCGTCCAGATAAGGTATAAGACGCCTGCAAACAGGACGGATATCCAGGAATCTCTTTTGGCCGAGTCCAACATCATGGGGATGACCAGAACGTGATTCATCAGTCCATTTGTCAGCATCAGCATCACTACGATTTGGGTAAAGGCTAGTCCATTTTTCATGAGTCTCCCGCCAAACTGTTCCAGTTCTCCTGTCAGTATTTGCAGGTCGTTTGGATTTATGCGATTTTCGCGTTCGCTTGTGAGAAGTTGAATGCATATTTTTGGAATCAGTCACGAACGCTAATACAACAAACTACGCAGAGGATGGGAACCAAAACAGATGGGGATGAGAGGATGGCTGAGACGAAGAAGGGCATCGGCAAAAGACAGATTCAGTCACTCTTCTGTCCCGGTGCCTGCGCGTGAGATCAGTGACAGTTTAAGCGATAACATCACAGAGTTGCGCACGATGTTTACCCTGACGCCCGATCTAGTAATCCGTACGTTCGAGAGCAAGTTTGTCGAGGGAAGCGTCGCGCTGGTCTATTTGACGGGTTTGGTAGACAAAAGCTCGGTGAACAACAATGTGCTTCGGCCGCTTCTTTCCCAGCAAAGCGAAGGGCCTGCCAGCATCTACGATCTTTTGTCCGTAGGAAAAGTGTTTAATATATACGATTTTCACGAGGTCGAAAGGCAGATTCTCGATGGCAGCAGCTTGCTGTTTATCGAGGGGCGCAAAGAAGCGCTCGCTGTCGAGACACATGGCTGGCCGCAGCGCGCCATCGAGGACCCTCAGCTTGAAGCGTCCTTGAAGGGAGCGCATCAAGGCTTCGTCGAGACAGGGATGCAAAACATCGCCTTGATCCGCCGCTATCTTCCCAATCGGGAGATGAAGATCAAGGAGTATTGGGTGGGGGACAGGGCGCCGACAAGAGTGTCGCTGCTGTTTTTGGCAGATGTGGTTCATCCCGAGGTGCTGCAAGAGTTTGAGGATCGAATCAAGCTGATTCGGATCGATTCGATTTTGAACACGGGAGAGCTGGAGGAGTTGGTGGAGGACAACCCGTACTCGCCTTTTCCGCAATTCATGATGACAGAACGGCCGGACTCGGTTGCTTCGCACATTTTGCAGGGAAAGGTTGCCGTTGTCGTCGATCGCTCTCCCAGCGTTTTGATCGGCCCTGCGACTTTTGCCTCGTTTTTTCAAAATGTGGACGACTACAGTACCCGCTGGCTGGTCGCCACTTTTATCCGGCTGTTGCGCTTTATGGCGTTTCTGGTGGCTACCTTTTTGCCAGCCGTCTACATCGCGGTGATCTCTTTTAACTACGAGGTCATTCCGCTCGACTTGATTTTGTCAGTGGGAGAGTCGCGGGAGAGAGTGCCGTTTCCTCCCTTGCTGGAAGCGATGATCATGGAACTGACGCTGGAAATGTTGCGGGAAGCCGGGGTGAGGCTGCCTGCGCCGATCGGACAGACGGTGGGCATCGTCGGCGGTATCGTTATCGGACAGGCGGTTGTACAGGCCGGGATCGTCAGCAACATCATGGTGATTGTAGTCGCTTTTACCGCGATCTCTTCCTTTATCATCCCGAACTACGACATGGCGTCAGCAGTGCGGCTGCTGCGGTTTTTGATGATGGGACTGGCTGCGATGTTCGGGATTATTGGCATTGTGATCGGGATGATGGGGCTGATCGGTCATTTGATCTCGCTGGAATCTTTGGGCGTGCCTTACGGAAGTCCGCTGGCACCCGTACGATTTTCAGACTGGAAGGACTTGTTTCTGCGCTTGCCGTTGTGGAGCATGAAAAATCGTCCGGCCAGCGCCCGCGTCGTCCAGTCCAAGCGTCAGGGGGATAACCGTCCTCGGGGGGATGGCGAATGAAAAAATACGCATTTAACGAGCTGACTGTCCTCCAGTACGTATTTTTTATTCATGGAACACAAGTGGGGATCGGAGTCTTGTCCATGCCGCGAGAGTTGGCCGAGGAAGCGGGAACGGACGGATGGATTTCCATTCTCATTGGCTGGGTATGCGCTACTGTGGCAAGCCTCCTCATTGTGAACATCATGAAGCGCTATCCGGGCAAAACGATCGTCGATTTGATTCCCGTCTTTTTTGGCAAATGGCTGGGAATGGTCGTTTCCGCGCTTGTCGCCTGTTATTGCGCCCTTGCCGCCATGACGGTAATCGCCAACGGGATCGGGATTGTGAACGTGTGGATTTTGTCCCAGACGCCAGGATACGTTTTGGCGATATTGACGGTGATCCCTACCTATATGGTTGTGCAGGGCGGGCTGCGGGTGCTGGGACGGTATGCCGAGTTGATTTTTTACTTGACGCTGTGGATGCCGATCGTTGTCTTTTCCATCTTGCCGTATTCCAATTGGCTTCACTTGCTGCCTGTGCTAAAAGACGGGTGGATGCCGGTTTTCTCCGCAACCAAATCGACGATTTTGTCCTTTCTCGGGTTTGAGCTGGCGTTTTTTCTGTACCCGTTTTTGCAGCGAAAACAGTATGCCTCGCTGGGAATTGTGGTGGCAAACACATTGTCCATGCTGATTTTTATGCATATTACTGTGTTCAGCTTTTCCTTTTTTAGTCCGGATGAAATCACGCAATATACGTGGCCGACACTCAATTTGTGGAAAGTAATCGAGTATCGCTTTCTGGAGCGAATCGACATCATTTTTCTTGCGTTCTACTTGTTCTTTTTGTCGACGACCACGCTGCCGTACATGTATTTTACGGTGTTCACGACGAGCCAAATGGTCGGGTCAGCCGATCATCGCAAGCACTTGTTCATTCTGATGATCCTGATCGTCGTGGGAGCCTGGCTGTATACGCCCACGTTCATCGATCTGAAAAAGTGGAGCGAGGTGTGGAGCATGACTGGAATGGTTGGCGGATACATCATCCCCGTGATCTGGTGGCTGGCGATCCAGTTGTTTCGGCGCGGAAAAGGGGGACAAAAGGGATGAGCAAAGCCGGAAAGCTGCTGTTGATCTCGGCGCTGTTTTTCTTTTTGTCGGGCTGCATGGATCGAATCGATTTGGAAGATGCGACGATTACGCTGATGGCCGGAGTTGACGTGAATGAGAAGGATGAGCTGCTGTTTTATTTGTCCAGTCCGGTTTTCAGCCGAGAAGCGAAGAAAAAAAGCGAAGAATTTGGCGTAAAAGCGGAGTCTTTCCGACAGGCGCGGGCACGATTGGACGAGATGGTGACGGGGCTTACTCTTTCAGGGAAAATCCAGGCGATCGTGCTGGGAAAGCGACTTTTGGAGCACCCTGACTGGTTCAAGATTCTCGACGTCATTTTCCGCGATGCGCGCTTTACGGTCAACGCCCGGATGGTCTATTTTGACGGCGAGGTAGGTGACTTGTTTCACTTTCAACCGCCAGACAAGCCGAGGCTGTCCCTGCATCTGACCAAGCTGATCGATACCGCTAATCAGCGGAATTTGACCGTGCGGACGAGGGCGCAAGATTTTCATCGGCAAATGTTTGAAAAAGGGATTAATCCAACCATCACGGCTGTGGGCAAAGAAAAAGCGATCAAGATTTTGGGAACAGCGGTGCTGAGCAAGGAGGGCACGTATGTCGAGCTGCTGCAAAGTCAGGAAACGATGCTGCTCCAGTTGTTTCTGCACGGAAAAGAGGGCGAAGTGACCTTTACGGTGCCGATCCCTGCGCCCAATGACAGCAAAAAGATGATCAAGCACAGAGTCAGCCTCATCGCAAAGCAAGCATCCAAAAAAGTGAAGACGACCTTTCGGGACGGCAAGTTTCATTTTGAAGTAAAGATGAAGTTCGGCGGCGGTATTTCGGAGAGATTGTTCCCTTTTGACATGGAAAAGGATTATAAGGACATGGAGCAGATGGTTAATGCGGAGCTGCGCAAAGAATTTGGGAAACTGGTCGTGAAGTGCCAGCAAAATGAAGTCGATCCATTCGGATTCGGGTTGTACGCGCGAGCGCATGCGTATCAGGAGTGGAAAAAGGTGCAAGATAATTGGCCCAAAGCTTTTGCCCAGGCGGAAGTGAAGTTCGTGCCGGAGCTGTCGATCAAGGGCAACGGCGTCATTCGCTAAAATACGTTAAAAGAAACAAGAACACCCTGGTGCAGCATTCGCTCCAGGGTGTTTCGCATTCCGCACTTTGTATTAGTAGATAGCTTCCCAGCCAGCAGGTGTGACAAACAGGCGGATCGCTTTGATTTTGCGGTCATCCATCAGCGTGAAGTAGTGGCGGAAGTTCGGCGGTACCGAAATCAGATCGCCAGGGGAAAGCTCAACGTCGAAGTAACGTCCGTCTTTTCCTTTGATCGCGAAAATGCCGTGCCCGTCTACGCAGAAGCGGCACTCATCATCTGTGTGGTGATGCTCGCCTTTGAATTTTACCAACAGCTCGTCGAGGTTCGGCGTTTTGTCGGAGAGGACGATAATATCGGCAGTCAAGTAGCCGCGGCGTTGGCTGATCGCATCGATTTCCGGCTTGAAGGTGTCGAGAATTTCTTGCTTTTCTTCGTCTGTCGGGCTGTAGTTGTCGCGGTGCTTCGGATCGAGGCGAGCTACATCCCATTTTTCATAAATGATTTCTTGGGTGTCCAGGAAGGAAATGACTTCCTCCGGAGCGGAAATGTACTCGTTGTTGTCGTGGAAACGAATTTGTGCCATGATGCTTGCCTCCCTTGATTAGTTGGATGTAGTGGACACGACAGCTTGGCGCAGTTGCAGCCAGCGGGCGTGGTACTCAAACAGAAATTCAAATGCTTCCAGGTGGCGCTTCGCTTCAAAGTCGTTGCCGCCCCAGGCGTAAATGCCGTGGTTACGGATCAGAACACCCGGAATTTCTGGGGTGATGACTTTTTCGATCGCGGCTGCGAGGGTCGGAATATCGGCAAAGTTCTCAACAATCGGAACAGTGATCCGCGCATTTTCCTCCCAAATCCCAAGGCCCTTGATCAGCTCCTGGCCTTGAATGGTGAAAGCCCGTTGGCCGAAGTACAGCTCGGAGATGAGATTGTTCCAGACCGTATGGACGTGGAAGCAGGCACCTGCTTTGGCAAACTTTTGATAGACGACTGCGTGGATCAACGTTTCGGCGGACGGCTTGAGCGAGGTTGCTTCCACGGGACGGGAGTCTTGATCGACCACCAGATAGTCTTCCGGCGACAGCTTCGTCTTGTCCTTGCCGCTTGCCGTCACGGCAAATTGCAGCGGCTCGTCTTGAATCTTGATGGAGAGATTGCCGCTTGTGCCGGGAAACCAGTCCCGGCGGGCAAATGTCAGCTTGGCGTCATCGAGACGACGAAACGCGTCCAGACGCTGTTCGAGTGTTGCGGTCATGTGTCAGACAACCTCCTGTTTCAGTTGCGTAAGTGTGGCGATCACGTCGTGGAAGGTGGCGAAAGTGCTGTGTGACAACTGTAGCTCCTTGGCTTTTTGCGCGAGGAAGGAGCGGGCGATCACGAAATCGGCAATTTTGGCGCCAGCCAGGTCAGTGATGGAATCACCAATGACGACACGATAGTGAGTGGCGGGATCGTAGCGGCGAATAATGGTTGTCTTGCACATGCCACAGCCGTTTGTGCAATGCTCGTCGCAGGAATGCGGCCACGTAATCGTGATGTTCTCTCCGGAGAAGTCGCTGCCGTTGCAGTAAATCGGGACATGATCCAAATCAAACGGGGCGAGGATCGGCTTTACGAAAAAGTCGATGCCGCCGCTCGTGATCAGCAGCTCGATGCCTTCCTCGCGGCAAAAGCGGACAAAATCGGCAAAGCCGGGGCGAATGGTCGCTTCGTTCACGATGTAGTCCACAATGTTCTGGCGCAGGGAGGAGGGCAAGAGCTGAAACAGCTTGCCGACGCCTTCCTGTACGCTGATTTTTTGCGACAAAATTTGTTCGGTAAGAGCTTCCCACTCAGGGGGAGCGAATTTTTTTACAATCGCGACGATGTTGTCTTTTTCCGTAATGGTTCCGTCAAAATCGCAGAACAGCACGAGCTTTTTGCTCATCGTGCGCCACCCCATTTCTCCAGGGCTGCCGCCAGTTCAGGCGATTGGTTCGCCGCTTCTTCCAGGGTGTGTCCAGCCGTGACTGCTGCGATTGCATCGACGAACGCTTTGGCTCCTGCGGTAGCGCCGCCCGGATGTCCGTGAATGCCGCCGCCAGCATTGACGATTTGGTCCAGACCGAAATCCGCATAAAGCTGCGGGACGAGTCCCGGATGGATGCCGGCTGATGGAACCGGGAACGAGCGGCGCACGCCTTCCAGCGGAGTGGTCAAGTTGGTCGCCAGTTGCAGCGCTTCTGTTTTGTCCAGGGCGACGTTGCCGTATGGCGACGGGAACAGCACCAGGTCTGCTCCGGCAATTCGCATCAGGGTGCCGAGCAAAAGCGGAGTGGCGATCCCGTAATCAGGCGACGGATAGTAAGCGCCAGCGAGAGCGGGGTGGGCCATGATCGGGATGTTGACGTCCGGATCGGCTGCCAGGCGGTGCAAGGCATCGAAGCCAAAAGCGAGGACGTTGAACAGCAGGCAATCTGCGCCAGCTTCCACGGCACGCTTTGCTTTTTCGTTCAGCTCGTTGATCGGGCCAGTCAGGTTGGCCGCGTAGAGGACAGGCTTGCCAGTTTGCGCTTCTGTCTCCTGCGCGATCTCCTTGAAGGCGCGGATACGCTCCAAAAACGGCGCGCGATCGTCTGCGAAGAAGATTTCGTCATCTTTGACCAGATCGACGCCACCGAGCGCCTGTGCCCGGAATTGCGTCTTCAAATCTTCGAACGGAAGACCGAGGCAAGATTTGAAAATGCTCATCAACAGCGGGCGGTTTTGTGCATCCAAACGTCCGCGCAGTCCGTCAATGCCGAACTTTGGTCCGGGAAAAGCTTGTAGAAACGACTCAGGGAAAGTGATGTCCACCAGCTTGATTTTTCCGTCCATGGACAGTTTCCCGAAGATTCCGGTCAAAAGCGAAGGAATGTCGTGCGTAAAATTGCGCGTCGGGTAACTGACGGTGATCAGTCCGCGCGTCTCGCCGTTTTCCAATGTCTCAAGCGGCGTAGCGCTCACGGCTTCCCCGAGATAAGGGGCCAGCTCAGCTTGCTTCGCTGCGGGCAAATCCGTCCAGGAGCCGACCGTCATGCCAACGGCGATGGCGGCTGCTTTTTTGTGTAAGTCTTTGGCTTGCGTCAAATAAGTGACGAGGATGCGTTGATCACTCATGCTAGTCCTCCTTGGGCAGCTTGAAAAGTTTCGTGAAGCTTTCGGGCATGTAAAAAAGCCTCCCCAGAGCGGGGAGGCGGTTGTCGACTATAAAAACGTCTCGTCTCCTCTCATCTCTCGGGTCAGTAGTCGGGAAAGAAGACGCAACAATGCCGCTTCTCGTACCGACTCTTATCCGTTGGAATTAGCACCGTTTCGCTATTCAAGAAAAAAATAGCGCCGGTTGCCGGGCATCATAGGGCCAGTCCCTCAGCCAGCTCGCGATAAGAGTTATGTGGTTCACAGGCCAGTCAGCCGTGTGTGCTACACCCATGATATGACTTCTGTTGTCCGTAGTCAATCTTTGTTTTTTGCCGGAATGTGCTCTCTGTAGAGAGGGAAAAAGCGGCCGGAAGTGAAACTTTTTTCGCTAGAGGGCGTGGTACGTAAAGAAGGGATGTGGAGGCATTGGGAAAGTAGGCTTGGAGTATGTGTACCAGATGCACGTAAACGACATATACCGCTACCTTTTCCGGCTGACACGCGATACCAGGCATGCGGAGGACTTGACGCAGGAGGTTTTTTTCCGGGCGTATGCCTCTCTGGAAGACTACCGCGGCGAAAAGGTCAGGCCATGGCTGTTCAAGGTCGCTTACCACGCTTTTATCGATTGGCACCGCAAGCAAAAGCGCCGCCCGGTCGACTACATGGAAAAGATGCCGGAACGACCGGACGCATCCGCGAACGACCCGGCGGAACTGTTGGTCGCTCAGGAATTGTGGAAAGAGGCATATGCGCATCTGGAGCAATTGCCGCCCAAGCAACGACAGGTCATTTTGCTGTCAGCCATGCAATTTTCCTACGCGGAAATGGCAGAGGTGTTGGAGATCGAACTGGCGGACGTCAAACGCTCGCTGTTTCGCGGTCGGCAAAAGATGCGGAAGCTGTGGAAGGAGGAAGGGCCATGACGCACCAAAACGGTCATGATCGCGAGCAAAAGCTGCTCGCTTATTTGAGAGGGGAACTGACAGGGGAAGAAGCAAAGCGGCTTGGCGAGGAGCTGGCAGCCGATGAGGCATGCGCAGAGCGGCTGGAGCGGCTTTTGCTGGGCGAAGAAGGAGAGCAGCAACCACGGGAACTCGACGCGCTGGACGAGGGCGGGCACAGCCAGCTTTCCGAAGCGAAGCAGAGGGCGATTGTCCGGCGGGGAAAATGGAAAAATCGCTTGCTCAGTTCCGTGTACGCTTTTGCCATCCCGTTTGTAATTGGCGTGGTATTTCTGGGCGTCAACGGATGGGTAGGGTCGTCGATGCACGATGATCTGCACCGGGTAGCGAAGGACATGGTCAATTTTACGCAGCCGGGTGTCAGCGTGGGCAGCAGCGGCGCGCAGGTGGGACTGCTGTACGGCAGCATCCAGATGGAGCTTCGCGAGCGAGTAGGGGCGGACATCAAAAACGCAGGCCGCTTTGAAAGCACCAACGTGTTGTGGAACGTCAACGCCAAGCCGCAATGGACCAACGGAGTGAGGGAGCAAAAGCTGTTTTTCCGCTATCCGCTTCAAAGCGGGCAAAAACCGGACGCAGACGAACTGGCGCATTGGCGCACGCCAGCCTGGACGACTTTGGAGAAGCTCCCCGAAGGAACCGTTGCCCAGTTGGCTGTCTCTTTTGCTGATTTTTTGACGTACGAGCAGTATTATGAGCGAATCTCCCGCTACATCAGCTCCGCCAACCAGGATACGGTCTGGTTGGCAGTGGACACCGGAGTGGAAGCCAGGCACGAAGACCAAAAAGACGGCTACCTGCTCTTGGGGCCGGGAGAAGCATGGGGATTTGCGGAGCACGAGCTGAATTACGGAGCGGCTCCGATTCAGGTCAACGGAGAAGGAAGCCGACGGATGGCAGCCTTTTTGGGGGAAATGGCCTACCTTGTCGAGCAAAAAAGCCTCGCGCGCGACATGGGACAATATTTGGTCTCGCGAAGCGATCCGCAAGTCGAGGAGCGCTATCGCTACTTGCAGGAAAAAGGCGTTCGCCTCTACGGAGCAGTCCTGACCGGACCGACGAAGGAACTGCTCAAACTCAAGGATGAGAAGTCGATTACCGCTGCCTTTGTCGGCCAAATTGACTGGTGGAACTGGGATCGCCCGGCTGCTTCCGGCACTCAGCACGTCTGGTAGGAGAGAAGCGCGGTTTGCGAAAAAAGGGTGTTGACATCGTGGAACGGCAGGTTGTATGATTCAAACTAAATCAAAACCGCATACGTTTGGATACCTTATCCAGAGAAGGTGGAGGGACTGGCCCGATGATACCCGGCAACCGACACGACGCTATTTCAACGCGAGCAGCGGCTGAAACAAAAAGCGACGTGCACGGTGCTAATTCCTGCAGAAACAAAAGTGGTCTGGAAGATAAGGGGGACATGACACGTTTATTATACGTGGCGACAGCGACCTCTTTTCTTCGGGAAAGAGGTCTTTTTTGTGCGTTTGGACACGGATTCCTGACCATTTTGTCATTCCGTTCGAAATAGAGAAAAAAACGATTTGTGAGGGGAGTAATCAATCATGGCATACCGCGCATTGACTGAGCAGGAAGCAGTAGAGTACGTAAAAGGCTTGCCGGGTCTGTTTACAGAAGGAGCAGAGCTGACCAGCCGCGAAATCGGTGACGGGAATCTGAACCTCGTGTTCGATATCCAGGAGCCGGCTACCGGAAAAAAAGTCATCGTGAAGCAAGCGTTGCCGTTTGCGAGAGTCGTGGGAGAATCATGGCCGCTGACGATTGACCGTGCCCGCATCGAGAGTGAAGCGCTCCGCATCCAGCACAAATACGTGCCTGACCTGGTGCCGGAAGTATACCACTTCGATCAGGAGCTGGCGCTGACGGTGATGGAGAACGTAGGCGACCACGTCATCATGCGCAAAGGCTTGATTGAGGGCAAGCGCTACCCGCTTTTTCCGAAGCAGATCGGACGTTTTCTCGCGCAAACCTTGTTCTACACATCCGATTTGGGGGCGCATCCGTACGACAAAAAAGCGCTAGTCGGAACATTCATAAATCCGGAATTATGCAAAATCACAGAAGATCTCGTCTTTACCGACCCGTATGAAAATGCGCCGACCAACGACTTTAACCCGCTGATCCGCAAAGAAGTAGAGGCCATCTGGAACAACAAGCCGCTCAAGCTGGAAATCGCCAAGCTGAAATTCGATTTCCTGACTCGCGCAGAAGCACTTTTGCACGGCGATTTGCACACAGGCAGCATCTTCATCACCGAGAGCAGCCTGAAAGCGATCGACCCCGAATTTGCCTACTACGGGCCGATCGGTTTTGACATCGGTGCCGTTATCGCCAATCTGCTGCTCAACTACGCTGGTCAGCACGGCTTGCAAAATGACCAAGGAGAACGCGACTCCTACCGCGAATACTTACTGGAAACGGTTGAAGATGTCTGGAACGAATTTGTTTCCCAGTTTGTCCAGCTCTGGCACAAGCAGGCTAAAGAACGCAGCGCTCATGTCGAGGGCTTGTGGCAAAGCTACGTGAAACGACTGATTCAGGATACGGCAGGCTATGCCGGATGCAAAATTTTGCGCCGTGTGATCGGCCTGGCAGGAGTGGCTGATCTGAATGCCATCGCAGACGCCGAAAAACGCGCCGAAGCAGAACGACTGGCGCTGGCGATCGGGGAAGCGCTGATTCTCGGACGCAACGACATTGAGGAATCGACAGACATCACGGACATCGTCCGCAACGTAACCGCACGCTACTATCAGGAGGCAACGACAGTATGACAACCAGTACACAAACAACGCCAGTCAAGTGGGAAGACGACGTACTCGTCTTGCTTGATCAGACGCGTTTGCCAGTAGAAACGATTTATTTGCAGCTGACGACCGCCGAACAAGTATGGGGCTCGATTCGCCGCCTGGAAGTGCGCGGAGCACCGGCAATCGGCATGGCCGCCGCCTACGGACTGTATTTGGGAATCCGCGGCAGCGAAGCGCAAACGTATGAACAGTTTTGGCAAGAGCTGAACAGCCAGGCAGACTATTTGGGAACGTCCCGGCCAACTGCTGTGAATCTGTTCTGGGCGCTTGACCGGATCAAAGCACGCGTGCAACAAAACTCCGCCTTGCCCGTTGACGAGCTGAAAAAAGCTGTGCTCGACGAAGCACTGGCGATTCAAAAAGAAGACGCAGAAGTATGTCGCACGATCGGCGAACATTTGCTGACGCTGTTGCAAGACGGCATGGGCGTGCTTACACACTGTAATCCGGGTGCGCTGGCTACTGCTGCATACGGTACGGCTACCGCTCCTTTCTATTTGGCAAAAGAACGCGGGTGGGATTTGAAAGTATACGCCGACGAGACGCGCCCCGTATTGCAAGGCGCTCGCCTGACCGCCTATGAATTGCAGCAGGCTGGGATTGACGTCACCTTGATTTGCGACAACATGGCAGCTATGGTCATGTCGCAAGGCAAAGTGCAGGCCGTTGTCGTGGGAACAGACCGTGTAGCGGCCAACGGCGACGTCGCCAACAAAATCGGCACGTATGGAGTAGCCGTTTTGGCAAAAGCGCATGGCATTCCTTTCTATGTAGCGGCGCCGCTGTCCTCTGTCGATCTGGCGACGGCGACAGGTGCGGAAATTCCGATTGAGGAACGTCCGGCAGAAGAGATCACACACGGCTTGGGCAAACAGGTAGCACCGGATGATATCAAGGTGTACAATCCGGCGTTTGACGTGACGCCAGCCCAGTACATTACCGCAATTGTGACAGAGACGGGCATTTTCAAGCCGGAAGAGATCGCGAAAAGCAAACAATAGTCCGTCGTATCAGGAGCGTCTGCCTTTTTATGGCGGGCGCTTTTTTTCAGGAATAGATCGTCTGATTCTTGCTAAATTATGGAACCAGCCGCATAATCGAGCGTAAGAAGTTGCTTGCCCGTTGAAAGCGAATGAGAAGGAGGAGCGGTTATCATGAGAACGATCCCGATTTCCGAAGAAGCATTTCTCAAACAGTTGGAGTTGTCGGATGCCAGCGAAATGTTTTGGCTCACCGATACGAACCGATCCTACCTCAAAGAGTGGCTGCCTTGGCTGAATTACACGAAGTGCGAGGATGACACGAGCTATTTCATCCAAAGAACGATTCAACAGTATGACGACAATCAAGGGATTCACTACGGAATCTGGTATAACGGTCGGATGGCCGGGACTCTCGGTGTGCACAATCTGGACTGGATCAACAAGAAGACATCACTGGGCTATTGGCTTGGCGCCGGCTTTCAGGGCAAGGGGCTGATGACCAAAGCAGTGGCGGCGTATATGGATCACCTTGTTTTCGGTTCATGGAACTTGGAGAAAATCACGATTCAGGCGGCGACAGGCAATTCGAAAAGCAGAGCGATCCCCGAGAGACTCGGCTTTCAACTGGAGGGAATCCTGCGGCGCAATGAGTTTTTGTATGACCATTTTGTCGACCATGCCGTGTACAGCATGTTGAAGGAAGAATGGCAGGAAAGAGCCAGACAAAAAAGGTAGATTGACAAAGAAAATTCAGTCAATTACGATGAAGGAAGCAAAAAGGGGCTGCGCGATTCGCACGCCCTTTTTTGCTCGATAAAAAGAGGTGATTAGCTTGAAGACACTCAAGGAGCTATCCTGGTTTTTTCGTGCCCACTGGAAGCGGTACACGATCGGCATAGCCTTTTTGTTTTTCATCGACATTTTGATGCTCTGGCCGCCGCGGCTGATCGGCGAGACTGTCGACGCGATGCGCAACAGCTCTTTGACTGCCCAAGACTTGACGCGGACAGTCACGATTTTGCTCGCGCTTGGGGTCGGGCTGTACGCGATGCGCTTTGCCTGGAGGTATTTGCTGAACGGCGGCGCGTTGATTTTGGAGCGAACTTTGCGAGAGCGGCTTTTCGGGCATTTGACCCGGATGACGCCGTCTTTTTACCATCGCAAGCGTAGCGGTGATTTGATGGCTGTGGCAACCAACGACATTCCCGCCATCGAGCAGACGGCGAGTACCGGAGTGCTCACGCTGGTCGATTCGTTGTTCATGACGCTTTTGACGCTCGGAGTCATGGTGACCGCGATCGACTGGAAGCTGACGCTCGCCGCTTTGATTCCGATGCCTTTTCTGGCCTGGTCGACTGCCTATTACGGCCGCTTGCTGCATGAGCGCTTTTACTTGGCGCAGGAAGCGTTCGGCGAGATGAACGATCACGTCCAGCAGTCGATTTCCGGCGTGCGGGTACTGCGGGCGTTTGTGCAGGAAAAGGAAGATATTGAAGCCTACAGAAGAGTCAGCGAGAAAACGCTGGAGCGAAACGTCAGCGTGTCGCGGATCGACGCCCTGTTCGAGCCGACAATTGCCATCATTATAGGTTTCAGCTTTTTGATCGGGCTTGGCTATGGAACATACCTTGTCTTTACGAGCGCGATTTCTTTGGGGGAACTGGTCGCCTTCAACCTGTACCTCGGGCTGTTGATCTGGCCGATGTTCGCTTTTGGCTGGCTAGTCAATGTGTTGCAGCGTGGCGGCGCGTCCCACAAGCGTCTGTCCGAGCTGCTTGTGGAGCAGCCCGATGTGCACGAGGTTGACCATCCGATTGCGGCAGAGACACCCCATACAGTAGAAGCTCGCCACTTTTCGTTTGCCTACCCGGGCAGTGACAAGCTGGCGCTGTCCGACATTACGTTTTCTTTGGGCGAAGGGGAGACGCTGGGCATTGTCGGCCGGACAGGGAGCGGGAAATCGACCTTGTGCCGCGCTCTTTTGCACCAGTATGAAATGAAAAGTCAGACGCTGTTCGTCGGAGGCGTGCCGATTGAGGAGCTGTCTTTTGATACGTTGCGGCAAAAGATCGCGTATGTGCCCCAGGAGCACTTGCTGTTCTCCCGCACGATTGCGGAAAACGTCTCGTTCGGCAAGCCGGGGGCGAGCGAGGCGGAAGTGCTGCACGCGATGCGGCTGGCGGAAATGGAGAGCGACCTGATGCAATTCCGCGAAGGATTGAAAACGATGGTCGGGGAAAAAGGCGTGACGCTCTCCGGGGGACAAAAGCAACGAATCTCGATTGCCCGCGCCCTGCTGCTCGATGCGGGCATCCTCGTCTTGGACGATTCCTTGTCGGCGGTTGACGCACGCACGGAGGAGGCGATTTTGCGCCATCTGCGCCAGGAGCGTGCCAACAAGACGACGATCATTACGGCGCATCGCCTGTCTGCCGTCCAGCATGCCGAACTGATTCTCGTGCTCGATGAGGGGCGAATTGTCGAGCGGGGAACACATGCTGAGCTGATGCAGCAAAACGGCTGGTACGCCGAGCAGTATCGCAGGCAGCAGATGGAGCAAGACGTTGCTGGATAAATCGGCATAGAGGGAGGGAGAGCGTTTCGTGAGTAAAGAAAAAAGCTGGAAGCGGCTGGTTGAATTTGCCCGGCCGTTTCAGAAACAAATATGGGGAGCGCTGTTCCTGCTTTTACTTGGAACCAGCGCGGAGCTGGCAGGCCCTTTTCTCGCCAAGGTGATGATCGACAATCACATTTTGGCGATCCAGAAGCCGTGGTATCAGCTGGAAGAACGGCCGCAAGCGTCAGCCGAAAAAGCGGTCGCCATCCAGGATCGGTATTATATGCGCGAAGATGCGCTCCAGGAGGCGGGGTTGACTCGGGAAAGCGTCCGAGGCGCAGAAATGACCGTGCTTTCCGAAGGAGCTACGTACTATTTAATGGAGGGCAAGCTCAGTGAGAATGCCCAAAATACGGAAAAGAAGTTTGCGCCAGTCGAGCCGGAAAATGGCCGGGAGCGCTTTGCGGTAACGACGGAAACTGCTGACGGAACGGAAACGACGTTGACGGGCATCAAGCTGACAGCCGACGAAGTGCTGGCGCTGTATCAAAACGACGTGCAGCCGATCATCTGGCTGTCAGTCGGGTACGGGGCGCTGATTTTGCTGTCGGCGTGTTTCAACTACATCCAGATTTTGTGGTTGCAGACGACCGCCCAGCGCATCATTCAGCGCATGCGGATGAAGTTGTTCGTTCATTTGCAAAAGCTCCCGGTGTCCTTTTTTGACAAGACACCTGTCGGCTCGCTCGTCTCCCGCGTCAGCAACGATACCGAAGCGATCCGCGAGCTTTACGTGAGTGTGCTGGCTACTTTTGTCCAGAACGGCATTTATTTGGTCGGGATTTTGATCGCGCTGTTCGTGCTCCAGCCGCAGCTCGCTTTGTTTTGCTGTTTGACGGTTCCGCTGCTCGTCGCTTTGATTTATGTATACCAAAAGTACAGCTCGCGCTACTATGCGGTGATTCGGGCGAAGCTGGGCGACATGAATGCCACTATTAATGAAATGATTCAAAACATGACGATTGTCCAGGCGTTTCGCCGCGAAAAAGGCGTGCAGGAAGAGTTCGCGCAGGTGAATGAGAGCTACTTCAAGATGCGGATGAAGGAGATCAACCTGGAATCTCTTTTGCTGCGGCCTGCTGTCGACTTGATCTGGAAAATCGCCCTGACGGTGATCATCTGGTATTACGGTTCCGCGTCTTTTCACAGTGTCATCTCGTTTGGGGCGCTGTTCGCCTTTGTCGATTACATGGGACGTTTTTTCGAGCCGATCAACATGATCATGAATCGTCTGTCGCAAATGCAGCAGGCAACGATCGCCGCGGCTCGCGTGTTCGATATTTTGGATACGGCGCCGGAAACGGAGCAGGCCGGCAAGCAAATCGAGCGGCCGCGCGGGGAAGTCGTTTTCGACCAAGTATCCTTCGCTTACAACGAGGATGACTACGTGCTCAAAAACGTCTCGTTCACGGCAAAGCCTGGTCAGACGATTGCGCTAGTCGGTCATACCGGATCGGGAAAAAGCTCGCTGATGAACCTGCTGCTCGGTTTTTATCCGGTGACAAAAGGAAGCATTTTGATTGACGGGCAAAACATGCGCGAGATCGATACGCATTCGTTGCGCAGTCATGTAGGGCTTGTGCTGCAAGATCCGTTTTTGTTTACGGGTACGATCGGTTTCAATATTCGCATGTACGACGACACGATCTCGGATGAAGATGTCGTGCAGGCAGCCAAGGCGGTGCGGGCTGACGAATTTATTACCCGCCTGCCGAACGGCTACGAGGAACCAGTCGTGGAGCGCGGGATGACGCTGTCAGCTGGTCAGCGGCAACTCATCTCTTTTGCCCGCGCGCTGGCTGCCGATCCGGCCATTCTGATTCTCGACGAGGCGACCGCCAGTATCGACAGCGAAACAGAGCTGGCGATCCAGGAAGCTTTGCACGTCCTGTCGCGTGGACGTACGACGTTTATCATTGCCCATCGGCTTTCGACGATTCAGCATGCCGACCAGATTCTCGTCCTCTCCCGGGGAGAAATTGTGGAGCGGGGCAATCACGAGGAACTGATGGCGCAGGATGGACTGTATCAAAAAATGTACCAGCTTCAACAGGGCAGTGTTTCTGTTAAACTGGGTGGATAGAGGTTTTTTGGAGAGAAAGGAGCTTCAACACCATGTCTTCATCGCGCTACACCTTCTGGGTGTTGATTTTGGTGGTAGCCATAGCGGGACTGAGCCAAGGGTTGAGCATTCCGTTGTTGGCTGTGCTGTTGGAAAAGCAGGGCGTGTCATCTGTCATGAACGGACTGAACGCCGCCGCCCTGTACATCGGGATGGTATTGGTTTCGCCCTTGCTGGAAATTCCGCTCCGGCGGATTGGTTACCGATCCACGATTTTGTGGGGGATGCTGCTGCTTACCGTCGCGACAGGGCTGATTCCGCTGTTCAGCCATCTGGCCGTGTGGTTCGTGCTCAGGATGCTGATGGGGATCGGGGATACCAGCTTGCACTATTCGAGTCAAATGTGGGTAACGAAGATCGCCTCGCCGCAGACGCGCGGGCGCGACTTGTCCCTGTACGGTTTGGCGTACGGAGTGGGCTTCAGTATCGGGCCGCTGGGCTTGAATTTGTTGCCGCTGGGGCTGTGGGTGCCTTTTGGCGTGCTGCTGTTTTTGTACGCCATCGCTTTTTTGCTCATCTTGCGGATTCAAAACGAGTTTCCCGAAGCGATTGTGCAGGCGGAAAAGAAACAGAACAAGTACGCTACGGTTTTGCGCATCGGTTGGCTGTCCCTGATTCCGTCTTTCTTGTACGGATTCATGGAGACTTCTTTGAACGGCAGCTTCCCGGTCTACGCGCTGCGCACCGGGCTGTCGATTGAATGGGTATCGCTTATTCTCCCGGCGTTTGTGGTAGGCAGCATCATTTTGCAAATGCCGCTTGGCACTTTGAGCGATCGGATCGGCCGCAGGCAAGTTATGCTCGCTTGCGCCATCGTCGGCGGAGTTGCTTTTTTCCTGTTCCCGCTCGCCGGGGAAAACGTTTGGCTGATGATGCTTTTGCTGGCGATTGCCGGAGCAGCAGTCGGTTCATTTTATTCGCTCGGTTTGGCCTATTCCGCCGATATTTTGCCTGCGGCGATGGTGCCAACCGCAGGGATCATTGCCGGAATCAATTTCGGCGTGGCGAGCATTCTCGCGCCGAATGTCAACGGCGTGCTCATGGAGTGGTGGGAGCCGTGGACGATGTTTTGGGTAATGGGGGCGCTGCTGGTTGTTTTTGCCGCAGCCTGCCTGTTTGCGAAAAACAGCAAGTCGCAAGATACACAATGCTCGTTGCCTTTGCAAAAACAAGGGTGACAGGGGGCACGCCAGATCGCCATCTCTCGTGTTTGTTCGAGGGATGGTTTTTTTCTGCGGAAAAAAAGCATAAACGGGCGCAGGGGAGGGAAGCGTATGAATAAAGTAGAAATGCTTGTGGAAGGGGTTGACCCGATGCTGACTCCGTGCATATTCAAGCGGGGACTCGTCTGGATTTTGTTTTTCGTTCTCAGTCTGGTCGTTATCCCGTTCTTTTCTGACGAGGGCCAGACACCGCCCGCGAATCCTCCTGCTGCGAACGCTGCTGCCCAGCCGTAATGGCGGGGAACGATTTGGTGCAGCAAAGACAGCTGCGACTATGCTTGTAGACACGCTCGGTTACATGAACTTTGGGGCAGGACGTCGCGACGTTTTGCCCACAAAAAACACGCCAGGTCAGTCCTTGGCGTGTTTTTCTTGGCTATAGCGTTTATTTGGTGACGAAGTTTTGCGTGTAGAACGGCTGACCGGCTTTGATCACGACACCGACGCCCAATTGCTTGTAGTTTTGATTCAAAAGATTTTGGCGATGCCCGGAGGAGTTCATCCAGCCCATGTGGACTTCAATGCCGTCCAACTGGCCGTAGGCGATATTCTCTCCCGCATAGCTGTAGCGAATGCCCGCTTTTTTCAGGCGGTCAAACGGGCTTCCGGTCGTCGGCGAATTGTGGCTGAAATAATTATGCTGCGCCATGTCGTTGCTGTGCGCACGGGCGACGACTGCTACCTGCTCGTCCCACGTCAGGACAGGCAGCTTGGCACGCTGCCGCGCTACGTTCAGCAAGTCAAAATTTTCTTTCTCATAGGCGATTGCCACTTGCTTGATTTGCGCATCCGTCAGCTTGGGTGCAGCGGGCAATTCCGTGTACACAATCGGATACATCAAGCCCATGGCAATAGTGGCAAAGTGCTCGGGCGTAGAGATGCGGACACCTGCGACCTTGTTTCCGCCCAATTGGTCGATGGAAAAGGTGAATACCTGATTGTTTTGCATATAGGTCGGATGGCTAAGCGTATTTTCCTGAATGCGCAAGCCAGACGTGATCGGCAAAGTGCTTTTCGGCGCTCCCCACGCATCTTGCAAAGCTTTCGTGGTCGAACCGATGGTCACTCCCCCGACGTTTACATTCGCTCCGTTGGAAAACAGCGTGACGGCTTTGCCATTCTGGATGCCTACTTGTATGTAATGGTTCAAATCCCGATTGTAAATCCACCATTCCACTCCTGTGTGGCTCGGGTCTTTGCGTGCTGGCTTGCCCAGCTTTTGCTCGACTTGCGCGGCAGTCATTCCGAGCGCAATCCCGTAGGTCGACACGGATTTGACGGCAGCTTGCTGGGTGGAGACAGGGGAAGCCGCTGTCACAAAAGTGGGCTGCAGCTGACCCAACAGCGCCAGGGAAAGGCCAAAGGCGAGGATGCTGGCTACTTTTTTCTTGTTCATCTGTCTACCTCCTCGGATGGAAAAGCTTTGGTTGATACAAGTATCGGTGTATGCACAGGCGAAAAACAGAGGCTAAGGATGCAATTTATGTCGAAAAAAGGAACAAGCCCCACTGCAAGAGTGGAGGCTTGTCATTTGCGATCCCATATGACGTACGTTTTGGCGAGCAAGTCGTGCCAGCCCTGCTTTTGCGGATTCCAGCCCACCCACATGTAGCCGATGCAAAAGACGAGCGAGGAAAGCAGCTTGCCAAGCACCTCGCGCAAAATGACTTGTCCGCCAGTCAGCCTGCCGCGAGCGTGCCTGGCGCTGATGACGCGGATGCCGATAATTTGCTTGCCCAGCGTCTGACCTGTCCACCATGTCAAAAGAACTAAATAAAGCAGACCGAACAGCGCTTCCAACAGATCGATCAGCGAAAGAAAGTCGCCGGATACGCCGAGATTGCGGCGAAGCGGATTGAAAAACAGCATGCTCACGCCAACCAAAAACAGCGAGTCCAAGAGAGTAGCAGCTACCCGAATCCAAAAGCCTGCAAACTGATGCTCGCGCGGCGGCTCCTGACTGTTTTCCAAAGCTTGAATGGCATCTGGATCGCTCATTCGTTTCACTCCTTTATCAAAACGAAGGGATAAATTGGTACAACAGTCGGGGAGAGCTTTGGCGCTGCAAAATGTTCCCGATTCCAAGCGGGTCTGGATTGGACCAATGCTGCTTCAAGCTGAACAGCAGCTTGCTGATGGAGAGCTGATCACTGTAGCGCACGACCATGGCGTCTTGCTCCCCGGAGAGGGAGAGCGCGTGCCGGGTCGCTTCTTCCAAATCGCCGAACTCATCGATCAGCCCGAGCTTTTTGGCTTGCTCGCCGGAATACACCCGTCCATCGGCAATTTCCAGCACGCGTTGGCGCGAGAGATTGCGGCCTTTTGCAATCACGTCGACGAACTTGCCGTAGCTTTCATTCACCAGCGACTGAAAAATTTGCCGCTCAGGCTCGGTCAAAGGACGCGCCGGACTGCCGATATCCTTGTACCGCCCGCTTTTGATCGCAAACTGCTTGACTCCCAGCTTGGCAGCCGCTTCGCTGTAGTTCACCAGCGAGAAGATGACGCCTAGACTTCCGGTCAATGTATTCGGATTGGCGAAAATCGAATCTCCAGCCGTCGCCAAATAATACCCGCCTGACGCGGCCGTGGAGCCCATGCTGACGACAATCGGAATATCGCGGAGCTGTTTGAGCCGCAAAAGACGGGTGTGCAGCTCATCGGTAGCGACAACCTCGCCGCCGGGACTGTCGATCCTGAGCACCAACGCCTTGACCAGCTCATCTTCCTCGACTCTCCGCAACTGTTCGGCGAGCAGCTCCGCCATGGAGGGCATCCCGGTTGCGTTTGGCTCCCCGGAAATGACGCCGTTTACGAACAACTGCACGATCTTGCTGCTGCCTGAGCCGTACACAATATTTTCTTCCCAGGCAAATCCGGGATTGTCGGCCAGCTCTTCATACCCTCCAGCCAAGCCTTCCACGGTAATGCCTGCGAAAAAGACAACCAGCACGATCAGGAGGGCGACCCATTTTTTACGATGCATGAAAACCACCTCCCCTTTAGGATGAGCAGCGAAGGGAATCATTACGCTGGGACGGGCGTTGGAAAAATGCGGATTGCCGGGAATACCAAAAAGAAGTAAGAGTATTCATGCAATTGCTTCTATATTGCGGTACAATATGATTGTGGAATACAGCGAACGCAGCAACTGCAATAGGGGGATGACAATGATCATACAAGTGACTGATTTGACCAAAAGCTACGGAGAGCTTCAGGTTTTGAAAGGAATTACGACACAGGTGGCGGAAAAGGAGGTCGTGTGCATCATCGGGCCGTCCGGGTCGGGCAAAAGCACCTTTTTGCGCTGTCTGAACCAGCTGGAGCCATTGACCAGCGGAAGAGTCGTCATCAACGGTCACGACTTGTCGGACCCCAAGACAGACATCAACAAAGTCAGGGAAGAAGTAGGCATGGTTTTTCAGCGCTTTAACCTGTTTCCGCATAAAACGGTTTTGGAAAATGTCATGCTCGCTCCGATCAAGGTCAGAAAGCTCGCGCATGAGGAAGCTCGCAAGCAAGGGCTGGCATTGTTGGAAAAGGTGGGGCTGCAGGACAAGGCAGACGTTTATCCGGAGCGGCTGTCAGGGGGGCAGATGCAGCGGGTCGCCATCGCCAGAGCGCTTGCGATGAATCCAAAAGTGATGCTGTTTGACGAGCCGACTTCCGCGCTTGACCCGGAGCTGGTAGGAGAAGTGCTGGCCGTGATGAAAAGCTTGGCCAAGGAAGGAATGACCATGGTGGTGGTCACGCATGAAATGGGATTTGCCAAAGAAGTGGGCGACCGCATCATTTTCATGGATCAAGGCATTATCATGGCTGAAGGAAGTCCCAAAGAGTTTTTTGACAACACCAGCCATGAACGCCTGCGTTCTTTCCTGGGAAAAGTGCTTGCTTAAAAGAAACAGCACCTGCTGCATCGCCGCAAGCGATCGCGACGGTGCCTTTTACTTGGACGCGTCGAGCAGCTGAGAGACCGTGACAAAGCGATAGCCTTGCGCGCGCAGATCACTGATCAATTCTTGCAGGGCAGCCACCGTCTGCTTTTGGTTCAGGCCACCATCGTGAAACAAAATGATATCGCCGGACGAAACGTTGCTTTTCACGCTTTTGGCAATGACCGAGGCAGTTCTGGCCAGTGACCAGTCTCTGGGATCGACAGACCAGTGGATGATGTCGTAGCCGCTTGCCTGAACCGCGTTCATGACGTCGTGGGTCATGACGCCGCCAGCCGGACGATAATATTGGGCGAGAATGCCAGTAGTTTTCAGGATGGAGCGTTCAGCGTGCTTGAGATCCTCGTACACCTCGTGCTCCGTCAGTTTATTCAGGTCAAAATGATGATAGCCGTGGTTGCCGATTTCGTGTCCGGCTTTGTAAATCCATTGGAGCACTTTCGGATGCTTGTCTACCTGGGAGCCGAGGACGAAAAAGGTAGCTTGCACCCCGTTTTTGTGGAGCACTTCCAAAATTTTCGGAGTATAGGTAGCGTCCGGGCCGTCATCAAAGGTCAGGGCGACTACCTTTTTGTTCGTGTCGATGCGGTGAATCGGCTCATAGGAAGGGAGCAGTTCCTTCGCAAAAGCAGGAGTGCTCCCGAAGCCGAGCAGGCAGACGATCAGCAATGCAACGAGCGAGCCGCGGCTCATGGCGGATGCCTCCTTTTTACTGAAGATGCTTCTAGGTTCACCCATGCTGGAGAAAACATGCTGCCAAAAGAAAACAGCGCCCGGCGCGGACAGACAATATGGTAAAATGAAAGAACTGTAATGGGGAGAGGAGAGAATGAAGTGGAACTCCGCGGTATCCTGCATGGGCTGACCCATGACTATCATGGAAAAGACAAGCCTGTCGACTATTATTTGAACATCGGGGAAGAACGCATGCCCTTGAACGAATGGCTGGGCAGTGAACTGTCCATTGCTTTTTTGGGGCAAAAAAATTGCATCGCCTGTGGGCGGAAGACGAACAAAACATTCAACAGCGGGTACTGCTACCCCTGTTTTACCAAACTGCCGGAAAATGACTTGTGCATCGTCAAGCCGCACGAATGTCATTTTGACCAGGGAACGTGCCGGGATGAAAGCTTCGGCGAACAGTATTGCATGATCCCGCACTACGTCTATCTGGCAGTTTCCAGCGACATCAAGGTCGGGCTGACGCGCAAGCACAATCAGCTCAAGCGTTGGGTGGATCAGGGAGCGATTCGGGCGATTCCGATTGCGGAAGTGCCGACACGCCGGATGGCAGGCGAGCTGGAGTATCACTTGAGCCAATTTTTGCCGGACAAGACCAACTGGCGAAAAATGCTCAAGGGCGACGTCAAGGAAATCGACCTGATTGCGATGCGCGATGAAGTGTACAGCCATTTTCCCGAACCGTTCAAAGCTTTCCAATATAGAGAAGACGAATGGGTGGACATTACATACCCGATTTTGGAATCGCTGGACAAAATCAACTCGAAAACGTTGGACAAAGAAGAACAGCTCGGCGGACGACTGATTGGCGTTAAAGCGCAGTACCTGATTTTCGAAAACGGCGTGTTCCAGGTGAGAAAGCACGCCGGCTATCAGGTGGAAATCAAAACGGCTCATT
This sequence comes from Brevibacillus sp., assembly GCF_003521185.1. NCBI lineage: Bacteria > Bacillati > Bacillota > Bacilli > Caryophanales > Paenibacillaceae > Brevibacillus > Brevibacillus sp. The sequence continues at coordinate 128,442 of NZ_DOTK01000045.1, read as the reverse complement.
CTGCATAAGTTCGCGCAAACTCCTCACACTGAAAAAGCAAGCCGATGAGCGAGGAGGAAGCGGGCATGGAACAGAAAATCGAGTATACGCAGCCGCTGACCGGAACGTTGGCTGAAGCGGTGGAAACGCAGAATGCAAAGCAGCTGGGGGTTCCTTATTCGCCGCTTGCCAACATGTGGCAGGTAAACCCCGGGAATGAAGCGGTGGAAAATGAAGAGAGCGAAGATGCTTATTCATGAACAAAAAACAAGCCTCCAGCCCACGAGCTCGTGTGGAGTTGGAGGTTTGTTTGCATCTGCTCCCGAAACGGAGGCTCAGGCATGCGATGTCAGCGGGAACAAGAAATGCTCCGGTAGCTCTGGAAGCGATGGTCGGACGAACAAGGTGTCATCCGTCTCGGTGATCAGCTCAGCCTGGATGTGTTCATTGTCACTCTCAGGCATGAAGTGAAACTGAATGACGTTCGTTTCATTAGTCAGCAAATGCCCGATGATCTGCTCTGGATCGACTGCTCTTTTGCTTACGATGTCAAAGACATGCAACTGGTCGTCTTCGCGCTCGAACAAGACAATGACGTCTTCCTGCTCGATGTAATAGAGCGAATCGGGAAAGACGAGCAAAAAATAAAACAGGGACAAATGCTCGCTTGCTTGCACACCCCAGCGCGTCGATACCGGAACGCGGCTGACCGCAAATTCCTTCATTAAGGCAAAATCATCTGCACTGTCGACATCAAGCTTGCGCAGAGCGGATTTGGAAGGGACAGTCGCTTTTACGCGGGATGCCAGCAAGCTGAACCGGCTTTCCTGAACCTTTTGAAAACCGAACTTGGGATAAAAGTCGAGCACGGACGGATTGGCGAACAAGTACAGAAAATCATAGTCCTGTTCGTACTTGGTAATGACGTGGTTCGTCAGCTTTGCTGCCAGCCCTTGCTGACGGTAATCGGGATGCGTCATCACCGTCCCTAGTTGCAGTGCCTGATAAGTTCTGCCGTTGGAAGTCACGATCATTTTATTGACGGAAACATTCGCGATGACTTTTTCTCCGTCCACGTAGGAATAGCAGATGTAATCGTCATTCCAGCAGCCTCTCGTGTACCATTCGTGAAAATCAAGCTCGAATACTTGCTTTGCCAGCTCGTTAAAGCTTTCTTTATAGGTTTGATTGTGCTTGTAGTCACTGATCAGTTGATACTCACGCATTTTGCAGTCCTCCTTTTTGTCTCAAGCCCTGTTTTGTAGCCATCGCCTCCTTTCACCAGAGCAAGTGCTGCATAAAAAAGACCACAAGAAGAAAAATCTCCTCGTGGTCCCGTTTCCAGATATAGGTATACTTCAAACGCCTGCTCCAAAGTAAACAATAGGGCGGATGAACAACGCTGGAATCTGGTCTTGATCAGATTAGATGTCTTCTTAATCGCTGTTGGAAAAAGGGAATACAAAAGAAACGGAGGGCATGCCCTTCATTTGACCTTTTTCGTATAAAATTCATTGGAATTTTATTTAGCGATTAATAAGTTTCATCATATTCTGCCAAAACCCCATTTCCTAACAATTAACAGTTTCTCTTCACTATAGCATTGATTTTATTTGATGGCAAAATCATATTTAATCGGTGGTGTTGCTTGCAAACGTTGTGTTCTTTGTTGGTATTCTCTTACAATAAATAGGAAGACGATTATGAATGAAAAGCGAGGAAGACGCCCATGACGACGAAAGCTTATTTGTACAGCAAATGTGATACATGCCGCAAAGCGAAAAAATGGCTCACCGAGCAAAATGTCAGTTTCGAGGAAGTGCCTATTGTCGACTCGCCGCCATCGAAAGAAGAGCTGCGCCAGATTTGGCAAACGAGCGGGCTTGATCTGCGCAAGTTTTTCAATGTCAGCGGCGTGCAATACCGCGAGCTTGGCTTGAAGGACAAGCTGCCGACGATGACGGACGAGGAAATGCTTGAATTGCTGGCTTCAAACGGCAAGCTGATCAAGCGCCCGCTGATCGCGAGCGACAACACCGTTACATTGGGCTTCAAGGAAGACGAGTTGCAAAAGGCTTGGGGAGGCAAATAAGAAATGCGCCAACCGTCGAAGAGACTGGAAAAGTTGTCTGCCGCTATTTTTTCGGAGATGGCTGCCCGTAAAAAGGAAGTTGCCCGAAAACGGACCGTGTACGATTTGAGCATCGGCAGTCCTGACCAAGCGCCGGAGGACCAGCTGCTGCATACGCTTCTCGATGCTGCGCGGCAGCCGGGCGCGTTTGGCTACGCTTTGAGCGAAGGAACAGCTGCTTTTCGCGAAGAGGTGGCCCGCTGGTACCGATTCCGCTTCGGCGTCGAGCTGTCGCCGGACGGAGAGATTCATTCCTTGATGGGCTCGCAGGATGGGCTGGCGCACTTTGCTCTGGCCTGGACCGATCCGGGCGACATCGTGCTCGTGCCCGACCCTGGCTATCCGATTTACGAAGGAAGCGTGCATTTGGCTGGGGCGATCCCGTACCGGATGCCGCTGCGCGCAGAAAACGGCTTTTTGCCCAAGCTTGACGATATCCCGGAGGAGATCGCGGCAAGGGCGAAGTTCATGATTTTGAACTATCCGAACAATCCGGTATCGGCTGTCGCCACGATCGCTTTTTTCGAAGAGGTGGTAGCCTTTGCCAAGCGTCACGACATCATCGTCGTGCATGATTTGGCGTACTCGGAAATGGCTTTTGACGGCTATCGGCCGCCGAGCTTTTTGCAGGCGGCGGGGGCCAAAGAGGTCGGGATCGAGTTCAACTCGTTTTCCAAAAGCTTCAACATGGCAGGCTGCCGGGTTGCTTATGTAGTCGGAAACAGCGAGATCATCAAGCCGCTTGCGATCGTCAAGTCCAATGTCGACTACGGCGTCTTTTTGCCTGTCCAGCAAATGGCGGTGGAAGCGCTGCGGATGGATCGGGAGTCAGGCGGCGCCAATCAAGTCGGACCGATTTACGAGGAACGCCGCGATGTCCTGCTGGCTGCCCTGGCAGAAGCGGGCTGGAACATCACTCCGCCGAAAGCGACCATGTTCGTCTGGGCTCCTGTCCCTGCAGGCTGGACATCACGCGAGTTTGCGATTGCCTTGCTGGAAGAGGCAGGCGTGGTCGTGATCCCGGGCGGTGCTTTTGGCGACGAAGGCGAGGGCTACGTCAGGATCGCGCTTGTACAAGAACCGGAAATTTTGCGCCAGGCTGCGCGCTCTGTGGCCGACTCAGGCATTTTGAGCAGAAAAGCGGGCGAATAAGCGGCAGGTCAAACGGTTAATCTAGTTTTTGGGCATGGAAAAGTTACAGCTATAAATGAAAAACAATTACAGGTTGAAATCATTCCTACATTGTATTGACTATAAAGTGGCTCGTTTGTTATCATGAAATAGGTAGGCAAGAACACATTCCTAAGGAGGTTTTACATAATGGCTCAACGTTTGATTGGACTCCCGGCTCCTGACTTTACATTGGAAACAGCTTTGGGTAACGGAAAAGATTTTGGCAAGGTTTCCTTGTCTGACTACCGTGGAAAATGGCTGGTACTGTTCTTCTATCCACTCGATTTCACATTCGTTTGCCCAACTGAAATCATCTCCATGAGCGATGCTATCGAAGACTTCAAAGACCTCGATGCAGAAATTCTCGGTGTATCCGTAGACTCCGTTCACTCCCACCGCGCTTGGATCAACACTCCTCGCGACCAAAACGGTCTGGGTGGCTTGAACTACCCGCTGGCTGCTGACTTCCTGAAAACAACAGCTCGTGACTACGGCGTACTGGATGAAGAAGGCGGCCAAGCTCACCGCGGCCTGTTCATCATCGATCCAGAAGGCATCCTGAAATATCAAGTAGTAACTGACCTGAACGTAGGTCGTTCCGTTGACGAAACACTGCGCGTGCTGCAAGCACTGCAATCTGGCGGTCTGTGCCCAGCTAACTGGCGCCCAGGTCAAGCTCAACTGTCTGCGAAATAATTTTTGCCTGAACGAACAGGCTGTAAAAGGGTCTAACTTCTTGCTGTTAGACCCTTTTTTTAGCATATAATCCACTTTAGATAGACGAAGCTGAGTAAAAAGGGGATGAGTTTCCATGCGTTTGCGCGAAGAATTGCCGGATTTCCCAGGAATTACCGAATGGGTGAACGGACAAGTAAGCAAAGCGGATCTGGCAGGCAGCCCTGTTTTGGTGCATTTTTGGTCGGTTAGTTGCTACATGTGTAAAGAGTCAATGCCGAACATTAACGAATGGCGCGACAAGTACGCTGCCAATGGCCTGAAAGTCATAGGTATTCATATGCCGCGTTCGGAAAAAGATACAGATATTGAAGTGATCAAACAGACGATTGCCGAGCACAACCTGACGCATCCGATTGCGATCGACAACGACATGAAGACGGTTGATGCTTTCCAGAACGAGTACGTTCCTGCTTTTTACCTGTTTGACGAGAACCTCCAGCTGCGTCACTTCCAGGCTGGCGAGAAGGGTCTCAACCTGGTAAAAAAACGTCTGTTCAGAATTTTGGGGATCGAAGAGGAATCCTAGAATGTTCGTCTAATTATGTATGTGTAATGGATTGTACCTGATAGGAGGATATGTAAACGATGGAATTCCCGAAAAATCTACGTTACAGTGAAGAGCATGAGTGGGTGCGAGTAGAAGGTAACAAAGCGTACATCGGAATCACCGCTTTTGCTCAATCAGAGCTGGGTGACATCGTGTTTGTCGAGCTGCCAGAAGTAGGCGCGACAATCCAGCAAGATGAGCCATTTGGCAGCGTTGAGTCCGTAAAAACCGTTTCCGAGCTGTACGCTCCTGTAACCGGAAAAGTAGTAGAAGTAAACGGCGAATTGGAAGATGCTCCTGAACTGGTTAACTCCTCGCCATACGAGCAAGCCTGGATGATCGCTGTCGAGCTGTCCGACGAAGCTGAGCTTGACAAGCTGATGGATGCCGACAAATACGAGGCAATGGTAAAAGAATAGTCGCAAACACAAAAAGCCGGGGCGCATGCTCTGGCTTTTTTCATTTGAAAATGGCTGCTGCTCGGGGCTTCGGTGGAGGGAGGAAACAGGAGAAACCGCTGCAGGGCACCTTGCCACTTGCGGGGAAGCGGAGACTGGCCGCCTGCGGTGAAAAAGGAAAACCGCGGCAAAAGCAGTGTGCTCGAAGAAGTGGAATCACGTTGCCGCTTAAAGGCGTATTTTCCTTTTTCGCCTCCGGCTTGGTAGGAGGTCCGAAAGCCCTGCCGCTTGTTTCTCCTGTTTCCTCGGCCAACGATTCGTCTCTTTCCTCGCCACGCCTGAAGCGCCGATGACGTAATCTACAAAGCGTCACTCCCCAATTGCCTTCACCACCAAAACAAAAAGACTTCGCCCACCAAAACGTGGCGAAGTCTTTTATTGCGAAAACGGAAGCCGTAAACCAACTAACTGAGCTTGAACGAACGCACGTTGTCGTTCAACTCTTCGGCCATTTTGGCCAGCATGGTCGCTGCTGCCGAGATTTCTTCCATGGAAGCGTTTTGTTCTTCCGCTGCGGCTGCGACGGTTTGGGAATTGCCCGCGGATTGCATCGCGATTTGCGAAATGTGGTCGATGGCTGAGACGATCGCTTGCATTTCCTGGCTGATTTTTCTCATTTCAGCCGATACCTCGTCTGTGCGGGTAAGCAGGAGCGAGGTGGAGTCAGTAATTTGCTCGAATGCCGTTCCCGTCGAGTTCACCAAAGACATGCCTTCTCCGAGGATGACGGAGCCGTGACTCATGGCAGCGATGGCGGATTCCGTATCGCGCTGAATGTCGGCGACGATGTTGCTTACTTGTTCAGCCGCCGAGCTGGACTGTTCAGCCAGTTTGCGCACCTCGTCGGCTACTACGGCGAAGCCGCGACCTTGTTCGCCTGCTCTGGCAGCTTCGATGGCGGCGTTCAGGGCAAGCAGGTTGGTCTGGTTGGCAATCGAAGTGATGAGCGAGATCATCTGTCCAATTTCCTGAGAGCGTTGACCCAGTGCGTTGACAGTCGTTGCCGTTTGCTTCATTTGGTCGTGAATCACGGTCATGTGCTCTACCGTTTTGGCGGCCATCTGGTTGCCTTCTGTCGCCTGACGGTTTGCATCGCGAGTGGAGGAGCTGACTTCTTCGATTCCTTTTTCCATCAAAGAAATATGTTGGGCAATTTCGTTGATCACATCGCTGCCCTGATTGGTCGCGTCCACTTGCAGTTCTGTCCCGTAGGCGATTTCCTGGACAGACTGGGCGATCTGCTCTGTCGCTTTGCTCGTCTGCTCGGCGCTAGCCATCAGTTGTTCGGAAGTAGCGGCGACCTGCTGTGCGTTATAGCTGACCTGCCCAAGCGTGTCGCGCAGATTGGCGGTCATCGTATTGAAGCGGCTGGCCATGACGCCCATCTCATCGGCCGTTTTCACATCCATCGAAGCGGTGAAATCGCCAGCGGACAATGCTTGCGAGAGCTGGTTTGCCTTGTTGATTTGTCCGGTCAAATACTTGCTGAAGAAATAAATGACGGCGATGAGAATCAAAAGCCCAAACAGGCTGACTGCCAAAAGCTGATAAAACAGCATGCTCAAAGGCTCGAAAAATTCATTTTCCGGCATGACGAGAGCAATTGTCCAGTTTGTGCCAGCGATTTTTTGGAAGTACAAGCGATTGATCCCGTTCTCATCGGTAAAAGTTTTCGCGCCTTCCTTTTCTGAAAGCATGGCCGGACCAATTTCGGCAAGCGACGTGTTGCTGTCGCTTTGCACGGATTGCACCATCAGCTTGTCCGTTTGCGGATGAGACAGGAATTTGCCGTCCTGATCAAGCATGAAAGCCCAGCCAGTCTTGCCTACTTGCGTGCCGGAAACCATCGTTTGAATGTCTGTGAGCGTAATGTCGTCTGTGGCTACACCCAAAAGCTTTTTGTCGGGGGAGTAAAACGGAGCCACCACAGTCATCATGGAAATTTTGGAAACCTCATCATAGTAAGGCGGCGTGTAATCGGTCACCTTTGATGTTGCTTTTCCGATTTTGTACCATTCTTGACTAGGGTAGTTGTAGGCGGGTGTACTGTATTCATACGTAATGTCCACCTTGCCGTCTTTTTTTGCGCCATAAGTCGAAACGAACTGTTTGCTCGGATCGAAGGCATACGGCTCCATGAAAATTCCCATCCCGACCGAGGTCTGGTTCACGGGAACTGTTTTGTTCAGCAGGGAATCTAGTTGCTCCAGCGAATACGTAAGAGGAGTCATTTCAATTGTCCGTGCCATGTGCTCTGTGACTTTGCTGTGTGTCTCCAGTTCTTTCTCCACTTTGCCGCTAAGCACGTCCAACTGATAGTTCATTTTGTCCGTCAGTTCCTTGTTCAACAGCGTGTAGGAGAACATAAAGGCCATGCCCATGAGAAGTGCCAAGGTAATGACAATGACAGGAAGGGTAATGGTAAGAGTCCTGGCTCGTAGGCTTTTAAAACGAAACATACATCCGCTCTCCTTTTTCGTTTACTAGCTGAATAACTATTCCCTATATCGGTTTGATTCAAACTTCTCTGTATGAAATCTGTATGAAATTTAGGTGAATGCGGGAAAAGTTTCAAATTAATCAGAAAACGGTGTTCAAACAGTGGCAAATCGAGTACAATGGGATAACTAATTGTTTTACCATAAACCGATTGGTATCTTTTTGCGGGTAGAGCATTCATGGGATTACGGGTTACAATGCGGATACAGACAGATAGTTTCGGCCAGACGCAGTTGTTCTGAAGTCTGGAGAACAAGGAGGGAGACTATTTATGAGTTTTTGTTGTGGTGCTGGAATGGTAGGTTCCGTAGGCTCAGTCCGTCATTATAAAACGCTTGTACACAATGTCCCCATCATGTTTTGTCCTGTATGTGACAGAATTGAGGTTCATCCCGCTATTGAGGGAGAGTACGAAATTTTAGTAGAATATGCTCAGGGAGATCAGGCGCCGGAAGTCGATTTCGCTGATTTTGTCAATGTTGACAATACATCCGAGTTGTTTGAGAATTGTACCATGACGGATGAAGCTGCAAGCTTCGCAGAAGTTTTGAAGCAGCAGATCGATATTTCCTTGGATTTGCTCGGAGTCGCGAAGGAGTTGCAGGATGACGAGTGGCGCGAAGCCCTTATGAATCGCTTGAAACGGTTAAGCGAACGACTGAAGCAGTACAATAAACGCAAGCAAGTGTCGCAAAAAAGCGCATGACCTTTAGTTGACGTGGGAGGCAGTGTGAATGTTTCATTTGAAAGGCGTTCACCACATCGCGTTGAATTGCAGCGATGTCGTGAAGGTAGCTCGGTTTTTTAAGGACATTTTGGAAGTCCCCATCCCGGAAGAGAATATGGTGGAAGGAGCACCTGTCTACTTTCAAATTGGCACATACACACGGATCGGTCTCCATCCGCATGGCGGGGCGGAAGGCAAGGGTGGCGTAGGGCAGGTAGATCACCTCGCCTTTTCCGTAACGAGCCGTGCTGAGCTGGACTATCTGGTCGACAAGCTGGAAGCAGAAAACATTTGCTACCGAGGTCCGATCACGCAGCCTACGAGTTTTAACTTGTACTTTGAGACGCCAGATGGCCATCATCTGGAGGTTCGACTGGACAAGGACGAATTTGATGAATAACAGGTAAAGGCAAACAGGCATCTGCGGCAATCGCAGGTGCTTTTTTTATGATTTCGACAGGCGAAAAAAACAGTGTCGAGAAAAAGGCAGCCGCCGTGACAAGACCCGACAACGGTTCTTATTCCTCGCCAAAGGATTCGACGGAGCAAAAAACGAACCCATTGGAAAAGAGAGGGGGCGTACCTATGATCGGGATCGGCAAATTGCTTGACGAGGTTGGCGAACGGCTGCAAAAGAAGACGCACCTGCGGTTTGTAACGACTGGCTGGGAAAAACGGATCGGGATCGTGATCGATGATACGGCATCGCGTTGGCAGTTGACGATATCAAAAGGCGGCGTTTCGGCAGGCATTTGGGAGGAGGAGCAATCCGCCGACCTGATCGTCAGGGGAGGCGAACATCAGATGGAGATGCTGTTTGGCGGGGATGAGCTTGTATATGCACTAGCCAAGCAGCAGGTGAAAATAGTCGGCACGCTGCGCGATCAGTTGAAGCTCGATGCGATTTTGCGGCTGACGTGCAAGTAGCCGGCCAGCCGCCCCCACTTTCGAACGATTCCGAATAAATAGCGAAAATGTGGTATAATGAGGAAGAAACGATTGGGGGAGGCGCAATCATGTCTAATAGCTTGGCGTTGAAAGAGACGATTGTTTCGCGTGGGCAAACGATTGACGAAACATTCAGTTATTTGCATGCGAATCCGGAAATCAGCTGGCAGGAGGTCGAGACGACACGCTATCTGGTCGAAAGGATGCAGGCGCTTGGGCTTAAGGTGACCACTTTTGCTGATTGTACGGGACTTGTCGCCGAATGGGGAGAAGGCAAGCCTGTCGTAGGACTTCGAACCGATATTGATGCACTGTGGCAAGAAGTGGACGGGGAGTGGCGCGCCAATCATTCCTGCGGGCACGATGCGCACATGACCATGATTGTCGAAACCGTGGAGGCGTTGATTGCATCCGGCTACCAGCCGCCCGGAAAGCTGAAAATCTTGTTCCAGCCGGCAGAAGAAAAAGGCACAGGCGCTTTGAAGCTGGTGGAAAAAGGTGTCGTGGACGACATCGACTATTTGTACGGCGTCCATCTCCGTCCGATTCAGGAAATGGCGAATGGCACAGCAGGGCCAGCCATTTACAACGGCGGGGCGATGTTTTTGTACGGAGAGATCACGGGAGTGTCAGCGCATGGAGCCAGACCTCACCTCGGGGTGAATGCGATCGAAGTGGCAGGAGCGATCATCTCGGGAATCGGTCAAATCCATTTGAATCCGATGGTCCCGGCCACTGTCAAAATGACGATGCTGCAAGCGGGAGGAGAGAGCTACAACATCATTCCCGACAAAGCGAGATTCGCCCTCGATTTGCGCGCGCAAACGAATCAGGCGATGGACGAGCTGATTGCCCGCGTCCGCCAGATGATAGAAGGAATTGCTGCGTCTTATCAAGCGCAAATCAAGCTGGAACAAGGCTCGCGAATGGTTGCCGCGGAAGTGGATGAGGAAGCGAAAGGATTGATGGAACAGGCGATCGTCGACGTGCTCGGAGCGGACAACCTGAAGCCTGCGCCAGTCAGCCCGGGAGCGGAAGACTTCCATTATTACACAGTGGAGCGGCCGCGAATCAAAGCGACCATGCTCGCTCTCGGTTGCGACTTGCAGCCCGGATTGCATCACCCGCAGATGAAATTCGAGCAGTCGGCTCTAAAAGACGGTGTCGGAATCCTCAGCCGCGTCATCGTTCGCACGTTTGAGCACGCTGCTGCCAAGACTTTGGGCTAAAAAATGCACTGTCTAACCCGCTGATGCAGCGGGTTTTTTGCATCCATTCTTTCACTAGGGGGTGGACATGAAGAGGAAGAACTGAAATACTGTAGGATGGGAAAACTACAAGGGAGGTTATTCACACATTCTCCACAACAGATTATAAAATTATGTGGCTTATTTGATTAAATGTGATATACTAATTACAAATCGAACGACAATGAAAAAGTTAACTTAACTGGATATACATTTTGGGAAGGAGATCGTTCACACATGGAGACCAATACGGTTCACAAGCTTTCTGACATTCTGGGAGCTACTCAGGTACATCGCAACCTGCCTGTAGCTGGACTCGTTGAGATGGCAGTAAAGCGTGGCGAAGGGATTTTGACCGACAAGGGGGCGCTCAATGCGCTAACAGGCAAGTTTACCGGCCGTTCGCCAAAGGACAAATTTGTGGTGGACGAAGCTTCCGTACACGATAAGATTAACTGGGGGCCGGTTAACCAGCCGATTTCCCCGGAAAAATTCCAGGTACTCCAGCAGGACGTACTTCACTACTTGCAAACGAAAAACGAGCTGTTTGTGTTTGACGGTTTTGCTGGTGCAGACACGACTTACCGTCTGCCAATCCGCGTCGTAAACGAATACGCTTGGCACAACCTGTTTGCGCATCAGCTGTTCATCCGTCCTTCTGCGGACGAACTGGCAGCGCACGAAGCAGAGTTTACTGTCATCTACGTGCCGAACTTCAAAGCAAATCCGGCGGTTCACGGAACCAACTCCGAAACTTTCATCGTGATGAGCTTTGAGCAAAAAACCGTATTGATCGGTGGCACCGAGTATGCGGGCGAGATGAAAAAATCGATTTTCAGCGTCATGAACATGCTCTTGCCTGAGCGCAACGTACTGTCCATGCACTGCTCGGCAAACGTAGGCAAAGACGGCGACGTAGCGTTGTTCTTCGGATTGTCCGGTACAGGCAAAACGACTTTGTCCGCTGACCCGAACCGCTTCTTGATCGGTGACGACGAGCACGGCTGGTCCGACAATGGCGTATTCAACATCGAGGGCGGATGCTACGCAAAATGCGTCAAGCTGTCCGAAGAAGGCGAACCGCAAATCTGGAACGCCATCAAATTCGGCACGGTTCTGGAAAACGTAGACGTAGACCCTGTTACTCACGCAGCAGATTACGACAGCACCAAATATACGGAAAATACGCGCGCAGCTTACCCGGTAGAGGCAATCTCCGGCGCAGTGATTCCTGGAGTGGGCGGCCAGCCAAACGTCATCATTTTCCTGACTGCCGATTCGTTTGGCGTTCTGCCTCCAATCTCCAAGCTGAACAAAGAGCAAGCGATGTATCACTTCCTGTCCGGCTATACAAGCAAAATGGCAGGTACAGAGCGCGGCGTAACGGCTCCGCAAACCGAGTTCTCTACATGCTTTGGATCTCCTTTCCTGCCGCTGCATCCGGTTGTTTATGCCGAAATGCTCGGTAAAAAGATCGATGAGCGCGATGTTCAGGTTTACCTCGTAAACACTGGCTGGACTGGCGGCCCTGTAGGTGTCGGACAGCGCATGAAGCTTTCCTACACGCGTGCAATGGTTACCGCAGCTTTGAACGGCGAGCTGGAAAAAGTAGAGTACGTGCAAGATGCAATCTTTGGCGTACACGTGCCGACTTCTTGCCCGAACGTGCCGGCAGAAGTGCTGCAACCGCGCAACACATGGGCAAACAAGGAAGACTACGACAAACAGGCAGCTGACTTGGCTGCACGTTTCATCGAGAACTTCCAGAAGAAATTCCCGAACGCAACGGATATCGCTACGGCAGGTCCAAAAGCGTAAGCGCACCTATACCTATAGCTTGATTGCGAAACCCGTCAGTTTGCCGCTGACGGGTTTTTTTATGGCAGGCACAGCTTTTCCATTTGACGCGCGATATTCACTCGGGTAAGCTTCCAATGGCAGGCTTTTACACGAGCCATCGGGTGTGGCTTTTTCCATTTCGGGAACAATCTCGGGCAACTGAGGACAAGAAACTTTTTCAGGAATTTGGAAAAGGGTATTGGAAGAAGCGAACTGGGAAAAAATGCTTGGGTGGGTGCCCTATTTGGAAAGGAAATAGGAAGCAAAAGCGTACTTTCTATATATAATGATATAAAAAATACAGATATGTTTCATTCCTTGATTTATAATTATTCTTATTATAAGATAGTTATTGAGAATGGATTGAGAATTTACCAACTCACTTTTGACGTGTATGGAGGGAATTCAGATGACAGCAGTACCGCATTTGCAAATAAAAAACCTTCGCGCCAAGATCGAAGAAAAAGAGATCCTCAAGGGTCTGAATTTGGAAATCAAGGGCGGAGAAGTGCACGCGATCATGGGACCGAATGGTACCGGTAAATCGACACTGGCATCTACGCTGATGGGTCACCCGAAATATGAGGTAACAGATGGCGAAGTGCTGATCAATGGCGATGACCTTTTGGAAATGGAAGTAGACGAGCGCGCACGCGCAGGTCTGTTCCTGGCTATGCAATACCCGTCCGAAATCAGTGGCGTAACGAACTCTGACTTCCTGCGTTCCGCAATCAATGCGCGTCGCGGCGAAGGCAACGAAATCTCCCTGATGAAATTCATCCGCGAGATGGACAAAAAAATGAACACGCTGGAAATGGACGATTCTTTTGCTCACCGCTACCTGAACGAAGGTTTCTCCGGCGGGGAGAAAAAGCGCAATGAAATTTTGCAAATGATGCTCCTGGAGCCAAGCATCTGTATCCTCGATGAGATTGACTCCGGCCTGGACATCGACGCGCTGAAAATCGTAGCCAATGGTGTAAACGAAATGCGTTCCGCTGACCGCGGTTTCTTGATCATCACTCACTACCAACGTTTGCTGAACTATGTAAAGCCTGACTTCGTACACGTCATGATGCAAGGTCGTATCGTGAAGTCCGGTGGTCCTGAATTGGCTGAGCGCCTGGAGGCAGAAGGCTACGACTGGATCAAAGAAGAGCTCGGCATCGAGGACGAAACCGTAAACGCCAACGTGTAGGAAGAAGGAGGCAGCAGTGAAATGAGTGTGGATGTACAGCTCCGCTTCGGTTCCGAAGCGATCACCGAGTACTCCAAAGCTAATCAGGAGCCTGCCTGGTTCCTGGAAAAGCGCCTCGCCGGACTGAAGGCGGCGGGAGAGCTTCCGCTTCCCGCTTTGGAGAAAACGAAGATTGACAAGTGGAATACTGTTGATTTCGATCCGTTTCAAACCACTGCCAAGGTAGCGTCGGCCAATGAGCTGAGCGAATTGGTAAAAGGGCAAATAGATGTGGACAGCGTGAAAAACCTGGTTGTGCAAAAAAATGCCTCCACCGTTTTTCATGCCGTGACAGACGAGCTGAAAGCACAAGGCGTGATTTTTACAACGCTGGCTGACGCTTTGCAAAATCATGGCGAACTCGTTCAAAAATACATGCATCAAGTCATCGCGCAAGACGAGCATAAACTGAGTGCGCTGCATGCCGCAGTTGCAAACGGCGGCGTTTTCCTCTACGTTCCGAAAAATGTAGAAGTAGATGCACCGCTTCAGGTTGTATACGAAATCGCTGGTGACCATGCGCTGTTGGCTCCTCACGTGTTGATCGTGGCAGAAGCGAACAGCAAAGTAACCTACGTCGATACATACGTATCTGGCGAAGGCAAAAGCATGGTAGCGAACAGCATTGCGGAAGTGTTCGTAGGAGCTGGCGCATCCGTGCAGGTAGCTTCCGTGCGTTCCCTGTCCACAGAAGTGCACGACTACAGCTTCCGTCGCGCAATCGTTGATCGTGACGGAAACATGGAATGGATTTTGGGCGAAATGAACGATGGCAACACGGTTGCCAACAATACTACTGTTCTCAAAGGAACAGGTTCGAACGCACTGACCAAGTCCATTTCGGTAGGGACAGGTTCCCAGCGTCAAAACTTGACTTCCCAGGTGCAGCATATCGGAACCCACTCCGAGTCTGACATGGTGAGCAAGGCTGTTATGACAGGTGAAGCAGTCAGCATTTTGAACGGTATCACCAAAATCGAAAAAGGCGCTGAAAAGGCAAACGGTGTGCAGGCGGAAAATATCCTGATGCTGAGTGAAAAAGCTCGTGGCGATGCCAACCCGATCCTTTTGATCGATGAGGATGACGTCAAAGCGGGGCATGCTGCTTCGGTAGGACGCTTCAGTGAAGAGTCCATCTACTACTTGATGTCGCGTGGAATTTCCCGTCAGGGCGCAGAACGTCTGATCATTCTCGGCTTCCTCGATCCGGTCGTTTCCGAGATTCCGGTGGAAGAAGTGAGAAACAAACTCCGTCAGGCGCTTGAAAGGAAGTTAGGCTAATGAACGCCAAGGAGCTTCGGAAATATTTTCCCATCCTTCACCAAGAGGTAAACGGTCATCCGCTCGTTTATCTAGACAATGGAGCAACCTCTCAAAAACCGCTTCCGGTAATTGAGGCGATGGATAAATACTACAAGGAGTTCAACTCCAACGTGCACCGCGGCGTGCACACCTTGGGCAACCGGGCGACAGACGGCTACGAGGGCGCGAGAGAGAAGGTTCGCGCCTTCATCAACGCCCGCGAAGCGGCGGAGATCGTCTTTACGCGCGGTACGACGTCGGCGATCAATACGATTGCCTACGGCTACGCGCGTCTGGTTCTGAAGCCCGGGGATGAGATTGTGACCACGCTAGTCGAGCACCACGCCAATTTCATTCCGTGGCAGCAGGCAGCCAAGGCTACCGGAGCGACCTTCAAGTTCATTCCGCTGGCAGAGGACGGTACCGTCACTCTCGAAGCGGTCAAGGAAACAGTAACAGACAATACCAAGATCGTTGCCATTCACCATATTTCCAACGTACTTGGAGATACTACTCCGATCAAGGAAATTGCCCAGATTGCTCATCAGCACGGTGCCCTTTTGTTCGTGGACGGCGCTCAGGGCGCTCCGCACAAAAAAATCGACGTCCAGGATTTGGATTGCGATTTTTACACGTTTTCTGCCCACAAAATGGCTGGCCCTACCGGAGTCGGCGTTTTGTACGGAAAGCGCGAGGTGCTGGAGCAAGTCGAGCCGATGGAATTTGGCGGTGAAATGATCGACTACGTGGATATGTACGATTCTACGTGGAAAGAGCTTCCGTGGAAATTCGAGGGCGGAACGCCGATCATCGCAGGCGCGATCGGACTTGGTGCTGCGATCGACTTCCTGGAAGAAATCGGGATGGAAAACATCGAGCGTCATGAAAAGCACCTGGTGAAATACGCCATGGAGCAAATGCGCGAGATCGAAGGACTGAAAATTTACGGACCGCAGCAAGACCGCAGCAGTTTAATTACATTCAATCTGGATACGGTGCATCCGCATGACCTGGCTACTGTGCTGGACAGCTACGGGATCGCAGTTCGTGCAGGCCATCACTGCGCACAGCCGCTTATGCGCTGGCTGAATGTGACGGCTACCGCTCGGGCAAGCTTCTACCTGTACAACACAGAGGAAGAAGTGGATGTGCTGGTAGCGGGATTGAAGAAGACGAAGGAGTATTTCGGCAATGTCTTCTCTTGATGATTTATACCGCCGCGTGATCATGGACCACTACCAGAAACCGCGCAATCGCGGCAAGCTGGAAGAATCCGACGGACTCATTGTTAATTTGAATAACCCGACTTGTGGCGACAGCATCTCGCTCTCTTTGAAAGTGGAAGAGGGCAAGGTGGTAGATGCGAAGTTTCTCGGCGAAGGCTGTTCGATCAGCATGTCATCGGCTTCGATGATGACGGATGCGGTCAAAGGCATGCCAGTGGAGGAAGCACTTGAACTGGCGCACAAGTTCTCCGAGATGATGCAGGGCAAAGAAATCGACGACTCGATTGATTTGGGTGACATCGAAGCTTTGTCAGGCGTAGCCAAGTTCCCTGCGCGGATCAAGTGCGCCACTCTGGCCTGGAAAGCGCTGGAGCAAGGCATCAAACAGGCAGAGCAAAAATAGCATCAGGTAAGGACATGAATGAAGAAGGAGTGAGCAACGATGGCTAAAAAAGCCCCTGAGATACAGGATTACCAGTACGGCTTTCACGATAAGGACGTTTCTGTATTCCGTACGAAAAAGGGTTTGACCCGCGAGATCGTCGAGGAAATTTCCAAGATCAAAGACGAGCCGGCGTGGATGCTGGAGTTTCGTTTGAAAGCTTTGGATATTTTCAACAGCATGCCGATGCCAAAATGGGGCGGCGATCTGGACGACCTCGATTTCGACAGCATCACCTACTATGTAAAGCCTTCGGAAAAGCAAGGCCGCAGCTGGGATGAGGTGCCGGAAGAAATCAAGGCAACTTTTGACAAGCTGGGTATCCCGGAAGCGGAGCAAAAGTTCCTCGCAGGTGTATCGGCTCAGTACGAATCCGAGGTAGTTTACCACAACATGCAGGAAGACCTGGAAAAACTGGGCGTTCTTTTCTGCGACATGGATTCGGCAGTAAAGCTGTATCCTGACATCGTGAAGGAATACTTCGCGACCGTAATCCCGCCAGCAGACAACAAGTTTGCGGCACTGAACTCGGCAGTATGGTCCGGCGGTTCCTTCATTTACGTGCCAAAAGGCATCAAAGTGGAAACTCCGCTGCAAGCCTACTTCCGTATCAACTCGGAAAACATGGGCCAATTCGAGCGTACGCTGATCATCGCGGACGAAGATTCGTTCGTGCATTACGTAGAGGGCTGTACAGCTCCGATCTACAGCACGGATTCCTTGCACTCCGCTGTTGTAGAAATCATCATCAAAGAGCGCGCGCGTTGCCGTTACACCACGATCCAAAACTGGTCCAACAACGTATACAACCTCGTAACCAAACGTGCGGTTGCTTACGCTGATGCAAACATGGAATGGATCGATGGCAACATCGGTTCCAAGCTGACGATGAAATACCCGGCAGTTATCATGAAAGGCCCACGCGCCAAAGGTACGGTTCTTTCCATCGCAGTAGCAGGAAAAGGACAGCACCAGGACGCAGGCGCC
Source organism: Brevibacillus sp. (assembly GCF_003521185.1). Taxonomy (NCBI): domain Bacteria; kingdom Bacillati; phylum Bacillota; class Bacilli; order Caryophanales; family Paenibacillaceae; genus Brevibacillus; species Brevibacillus sp. Next base: position 110,962 of record NZ_DOTK01000045.1, on the reverse strand, counting down.
AAAATGATTCACTTGGCACCGGATTGCACGTCCACAATCATTTCCAAATCGATCTCCCGTGACGGCGGAAAAGTAACCTATCGCGGTCTGGCACAGTTTGGACGCAAGTCGGAAGGCTCCAAGTCCAACATCAAGTGCGACACGTTGATTCTCGATAAACTGTCCACGTCCGACACGATCCCGTACAACGAGATCATGAACGACAACATCACGCTGGAGCACGAAGCGACTGTATCCAAAGTGTCCGAGGATCAGCTTTTCTACCTGCGAAGCCGCGGCCTGTCGGAAGCAGAAGCAACCGAAATGATCGTCATGGGCTTCATCGAGCCATTCACGAAAGAATTGCCGATGGAGTATGCGGTGGAGATGAACCGATTGATAAAATTCGAGATGGAGGGAAGCATCGGTTAAGCTTGATATTATAGGCTTTTCCTGCTCCTGCGGGGCTGGTTGCCCCATGGTTTCCCCATTTTGGGCGTATCTCTCGTAAAGGGCGAACGACTCGTCCTCAATCTTATTAGTGATGTGTAAATACGTGTCCGTTGTGACTTTGACGCTTGTGTGCGTGTCCTAGTCGCTCGGACACGTATTTTATATTTGCGCCGGTTTTGAGAAGATGGACCCGCGCGGGAGTGCCTTAAAGCGTGCGTTTCGATGACAGTTTGCACTTCACTATAAAAAATCCCCCTTGTTAGGGGGATATATCTTAATCAATTTCTGGGAGTAACAATTTCTTTCCTTTCTTACTTTTTTCATCGGTTGTGTACCATTTGCCGTTTTCATTAACTAATTCAAAAGCATTACTTATTCCGTTTGCCTTCTTTTGCAGGATATAGCCTTTTTCTTTTGATTCATGAAGGTAAATCGTAGGTTTAATATCTCCTTCTTCTTGATTATCAAGCACTTTCTTAACCTCATTAAGCAAGGTAAATGTCTTATCTAGTTCTATTGCATCTCGAACAGTAATTATTTTATAATCCGTAAGATCAAGGTTTAAATCATTTGTAATACTTTTCACAGTTTGCGCCTTAAACTCATTAATCGCGTTGTCAACTTTTTGTGTGAATGCTTTGGCTTCCTTGTCACTGGAAGATTTAAGCAATGCCCAATCAGTTTTATCATAATAAACTGAGTCAGTAGAATTCTGAGCATCTTCTAAATCATCTTCACTCAACCATTGGTAATGGAATGACTCAATCTCCCATTCTCCATTTGTTCCAGACTTCCCAGTTGTACTTGTATTGACTTTTGCAGTTAAACTACCACTAGCGTCGTCACTAGTTTTATAGGCACTATTAAAATAAACGTTGCTAGAAACATTGACTAAATATGAAGTTTTAGAAGCTGTGGTGGTTGCCTTGAATGGAACTGAGTATTTTGTCGATGTGTGATTATCTAGGGAGATATAAGAAGAATAATTCTTGATGTAAGCATAAGCACTGCTTGCTGAAAATAATGCAACTCCAACTAACGAAAGTATCGCTACTTTTTTAAACATTAAAACACCTCTTTACCAATTATTTGAAATAATCCTAATTATACCATCTATTACACAATAAGTAATTTCCTGTACTGTTATAATGATATAAATAGGAGGCTGTTTGTAGTGATAGAGTTTTGAGGTTATTTTGATGTGCCGACGATTTTTTTACCAGAACCAAAACTTTGGACCTTGTGAAATAATTAATCTATCTAGCCACGTTTCAAACGTCATTTTTAAATAATGGTCTTCAGTAGTTGAGTAAAGATTTAGGCATTATGAAAACGGTAACGGATGATAATGGCAAGGAATGGGTCTTTAATGAATTTACAAAAAGTACGAAACTTATTGAAGAAATGAGGAAAAAATATGAGGAGGATGTAGCTGGGCCGTTTATTAGCGTACAGGACGAAATTATGCAAGAGTACGCTAAACCTTGCGATACCATTCCGACTATTCTTCTGGATGAGACATTGAAAGAAGGCTATTTCATGTTCAATAGACAGGATGGAGAGACGGTGGCCTTCAAAATCAAGTATGACAAAGGGTCATGGCAATACGAACTGCGAAAATAATCTAAAATTTGTTTCAATTCAGAGCGCCTGAAAGGGTGCTTTTTTATTTCCTCCTAACTTTTTCACAATCATACATTTGTCCGAATAATAGAAAAGCCCTACCTTGGACTCAAAATCCGAAGCAGGGCTTCCGCGCTTATGTTGTCGCTTTTTCTGTTACTTGATCCAGCATTGTAGCATGATCCAAGACTAAAAAGCATTCTAGTGGCACGATTTTTTTTTAAAGAATAGATTTTTCGGATTTCCCATTAATTGATACACAATAACCAAAAGAATAATATGTAATATATTGTAGAAAAATGCAAAAAACATATACTTACAAAATTTGGTATTTGTTGGTATATTTTAAATTGTGCTGTTTTTATTATTATTAAAAAGGAGAGTTACCATGAATTTGTTTAAGAAATCAATCTTGTTAACATCGTGTTTAGGAGCTTTTTTTGCTTTGGGTTATGGTTTTGCAGAAGCAAGTAATGCTGATGTTGCATTTGCAAAGTGGGACCCTAATAAGGATTATGAATACACATTGGATAAATCAATCACTAAAAGTGAGAGAACTGCGATTATAACAGCTGATAACCAATGGAACAATGTTGATGATCCCGTCTATTATCTAAAGGAAAGTCCTGTAAAAACAGACATTGCTTCGTCAAAAAAAGATGCGATAAACATAATCTACACAGCCTCTCTTGGGACTACTGGTGGTAAACTTGCCGAAACAAGAGCTTATATCAACCGTTATGACTATGTTATCGAAGCAGATATAGTAGTCAACGAATCTTTTGCCTATTCGACCGGATCTAAACCTGATTCAAATACATTCCACCTACGAACCATCATGACTCACGAAATGGGACATGTACTTGGGATTGGTCATTTAGCAGATAAACCGGCTGTTATGTATGCAACTTTAGATAAGGATCAAGTGAAAATTCCTCTCTCAAAATATGATAAAGATGCTTATGTGATTAACCACTCTAAATAGCATCTAGGATTAAAAATAACAGGAGGTAAAAATAATGAAAATGAACATTAAAAGCGGAATAATCGCTTCTTCTATGATTTTAGCTTTTGGCCTTGGTTATGTGGTTTACGACACATATAATGTAACCAAGTCAACAATTCGTGTTGAAGGTACGTTAATCGAATTATCACCTGAGGAACTGGCTGCAGCAAGTTCCTTAATCATTGAAGGTAAAATTAATCACATTACACAGCCACAATGGAATACAGAGGATGGAAATGAGCCAGAAGTGATTGAGGATGCAGATGCAATTTATCGAGATATCACAATAAAAGTAAACAAAACGCATAAAGGTAAGGAATTAGACGAAGTCGTAGTTCGTGTTTACGGTGGAGAAACAGAAAACGTAATTATGGATATGGAAAATGCACCAGAATTTACTGAAAACGAGAAAGTCCTCCTATTTCTAAATGTTGATGATTCACCAGCGAACAAAACAAACTCTACTGATCACTATGCAATAGTGGGTTCCTACCAAGGAAAATTTAAAGTTAAAAATGATAAAGTTGACAATAAAAGAGAGAAATTCCAATTAAATGAGATAGTCGACATAATTGAAAGTCATAAAGATGACAAAAATCCTTTGCAGCAGTAAATCATGACGTTTTAACAGGAGTAACCCGCTAGTTGAGAATCTAACTAGCGGGTTACTCTCTTTTTACAAAAGTTCATATCGACAGGTCATTCTCTTTTCTTTATGAACTCCTTGGATTTGATGCATTACTCATATCGTAAAAACAAATACATGTGAGAGCATAACTAACAACAAACCCAGAACACCCGTGACAAAACCCCCACCAAACCCGTACATAACAATGACACGAAACAAAAAAAGAGAGGCATGATCGCCTCTCTTTTCACAACGATTACCAATCCGGCTCCACCAGATAAGGCTTCGCTTTTGGCTTTGCAGCGGCACTGACGTCTTCTGATACGACGGGCGAGGAAAAGAACAAGACAAGAGCAAGAATCCAAAGAATCTTTTTCATGAAGCTTTCCTCCTTTTCTATGTTTATATAATATTATCACATATATCTTCAAGAATTTCCATATTTTTGAAAGATAGATTTTTGTTGTTTGTGCGATGGTGGCGGAGGAACAGGCGGATGCCATCGATGACCTCGGAGGTTGTGCCCAGTTGTTTGAAATATTTGATGCTTTCGCTCAGGCTGTGAAATCCTTGATCGAACTTCTCCAGCGAGATCAAGCAGAGTGCCTTGCGCCTGTAGTATTGCGCCAATGTTTTCATTCGATAAGGATGTTGCGGCGTGGCTTCCGGGAGAAACTGATCTTCCGATTCGATCAGCCGCAAAAGCTCGTCTGTTTTTCCAGCCTCCAGGTAAGATGCCATGAGGTCGACGACGATGGATATCCGCCCTTCTTTTTTCGCCTCCTGCAAGCAGACGCGGAACAACTCGATAGCCTCCTCGTGCTGGCCTTTTTTCGCCAAGAGGGTGGCGCGAAAATGATTTTTGCGAAAATCGGCGTATTGGCTGTTCTCGTATTCTTTCAAGTAGATGGCAGCGACGTGGATGTCTCCGAAGTAGACACATGAGTTGAACAGCGAGATGTAGGCCGATGCTTTTTGCTTGCTATCCGTCCGATCCTCGCGCAAGCCCAGCCTGCATAACTCGATGCTTTCGTCGTGCAGTCCCAGAATGTTGGCGTGAACACCCATTTTGTAATAGTAGTCGATGCGATCTTCTGTATAGAGATGCTCGGTGTAGAGGAGCAGCTCCTTCCCGCGACGATACGTTTCCTCGAAACGGGAGAAGTCGTCTCGTTCGATCAAATACCGTTCATACAGGGCGCTGGCGAGATAGGATGGTATGCCCCGACTTCTTGTGAATGTAATAATCGAATCGCATAAAATACGTTTGATTCGCTTGTTCTCCGTATCTCTGGCGGTGCCGTCGATATGATCCAACGCTCTGAATGTATCAATCCGGGGAGATTCCAAATAGCGAATGGCAACTTTCGCGACAAGTGCTTCCCAGCCTTCCCGAATCACCTCTGCCAGGACAATTTCCAGCGTTTTCGGATGATAGGTCGTGTCTACAAAAGCGTTTATGATCGTGCTAGGCGCTATATCCATAGCGTCCGCTATTTTTTTCCACGTGGTATAACTGGGCCGCTTCGTCTCCCCCGATTCAATGGAGGATAAGGTACTTTTGCTGACCCCGGACATTTCTGCGAGATCTGAAAGAGATAGATTGCGTCGACTACGATGGCTGCTAATGAGTTCACCTAATGAAAGCGACACCACACCGAGCCTCCTTTTCCATTATCTGTATCTATACCCACTTTACCACAAAATAAATTGGACGGGTCAATAAATTTCCAGTATAGGCAAACGTATCAGAAAATAAAAAGGGGGAGGGAGTCTTTGCTGAGAAGACACCCGGCTGTTCCCTTGCGGACTGTACTTTGAAGTTGGTTATACTCGCAAATTTTCGATTTCCTCATATTGACAATTTAAATTTACAGATGTAATATTATCAACGTATCGTTTACAACTGTAAATTTAAAGGAGTGAATGCGTGGGAGAATTGCCGAAAATATCTGAATCGGAACCAGAAAACATGAAAGAGATTTGGAAGAGAAGCCCGATCACGGCTGAGCAGATTGCGATTTATTTGTCCGACTCCAGCGAGTGGAGCGACCAGGCGGTTCGATAGGGTGATCGAACTTTTGCAACAGGTGCTACAGGAGAAGAAAGAGAAAAAGGAAACGGTTCTCAGACCTAAGCAAAGGCTGGAAACTATAAAAAGAGGGAAAAGACATGGATATGGTAGTTGACGTTTTTTTATGGTTCTTTTATTCCACACTGACCGCGAGCGTTGTTGCCTTGCTGGTGATGGCTGTGCAAAAAATGTTTCATCGCCGCATGAGTGCACGCTTTCGCCATTTGCTGTGGATGATCGTCTTGCTTCGGTTGCTGCTTCCTGACTTCCCTGACAGCCCTGTCAGCATGTTTCACGGACTGCCATATGCTTCCGACATAAAAAGAGCTGTTCTTGCGCTAAATCCTTTTGCGGACGGGCAAACGTCCAAGGAATTACCACAAAACAGCCAAGAAAATGTATCTACTCCAAACCATTTTACCACGATGAACGAGAAAAATCATGGGATCGCGAAGCCTGTTCTTCCCGAACAAGCTCAACAGCAACAAGCTCCTGCTGCATCCCGGCATGGTCTTGCCTTGCAATTGATTTCGCTGGTGTGGCTGATCGGCTCCGTGACGATCATCGCCGCATTGTTCGCCTATACGCAAAAAATAAAGAGGCGGTTTCGGACATACAAACGGATTACGGACGAGCAGACTCTGGCTGTCATGAACAATTGCCGCCGGAAGTTCCGCATCAGGCAGCCGATTCCTTTGTATACGGGAAGCGATTTGATCGGCCCGTACGTTTTCGGAATAGTCACTCCGCGGGTGTATTTGCCACAAGCGATGGAAAAGGAGTTGGACCATGCTCAACTCGCCCACGTTCTGGCGCATGAGGTAGCGCACGTAAAAAGACGGGATACGCTGTGGAACACGCTGAGTGTTTTGGCGCTGGCGATTCACTGGATGAATCCGCTTGTCTGGTTGTGCATGAAAAAGATGAAAACAGACGGAGAGCTTGCGTGTGACGCATGTGCGCTGGAAGTGTTGGGAGAAGCCGAGGCGATCCCTTATGGACTGACCATGATTGAGTTTCTCAAGCATGCATCGACGAAACAGAGCCGGCAACCGTTGCTGTTCTTTTTCGAATCGAACGATAAAAAGGAAATTCTCAGGAGGATTACGATGATCCAATCGTTTAAAAAAGGCTCTTACCGCTTGTCGGCAATCGCTGTCGTGTGCGTCGTTTGCATCGGGACAGCGGCGTTGACCCATGCGGCCCAGCCGGGAGCAGGAACCATACAGGAGAGCCATGCTGTGAGCAGTTTGGCGGCGAACAAAAAGGAAGTGCTGGTTGATGCGCCGATTCGAAGCTATACGGAATTGGAGAGAGCAGTCAAGGTCGCGGATTTTCCGTTTAAAGTTCCCGCTGCTTTACCAAAAGGCTATATGTTGCTAGGCATCGATGTAGGACCTGAGGATGTCATGAAGCACGGATCAGACGAGAACAAACATACAGGCAAAAAACGGACAATGGTTCGCATGTATTTGCAAAAGATGGGAAATGACGGAGAGCATGATTACATTGACGGCGGCCTGGAAATTACCGCAATCCATGGCGGAGTGGGGCTGGATGCCGCTTACACGGAAATTGTCAAAGAAGAAGAGCTGGGCTGGCCCATCCGGGACGGCAGCATCAAAGAGATGAAAAAGGAAACGCTGAATGTACAAGGAGTGAATGTGCTAAAGGCGGCTGCCCACAGGGAAAAGGAAGTGGACAAATACAGCGTCTGGCTGGATAACGGCGTACAGTATCGCATCCATAATCGTCTGGATGGCGTTCTTGGAAAAGACATCCCAGACGCCGATTTCGCCAAAATGATCACTAGCATGACAGCTCCTGATCAGCAGGCCTACAAACAATACACCGTGCAACGAAAAGGCGCGTCCCGCGATATTTATGACACCGACGATTTGCAGCAAGTGCAAAAAGCGATCGGATTTGCACCCAAATTTCCCGTTCAGCCCCTCGGGAAGTATCGGATCGAACGTGCTCAACTTCAACCAGCAGCAATTTATCTAGGGGAGAAGGACGGCAAGGCAAGTGAAAGCCAGCTGCTCAATATGGAGTACATGGGAGCGGACATCAACCAGGAAGGGATTTACCAATTCTGGTTTGTGCAGTTCAAAGACGCTAACTTGTTGGAGCAGTTCAAAAAAACCGGAATGGTCCTGGACGGCTCCACAGAGAAACGTACAGGAAAAACCAGTTCTGTCTCCATTGCTGGAAAAGAAGTGATCAAAACAGAAGTGCTTCAGGAGAATGCCTCTCCACAGATGCTTCATGTCAGCTACACTTGGGCAGAGCAAAATGCATACTACGCAATCGGATTTAACCTGGTCAAATCGAAGAACAATCCTGATTGGGACAAGAATATCGATCAATCTGCGTTGGTGGAATACTTGATGAAGCAACAAAAGATGAACCTCGCCGATCCGAAGTAAGGCAGGAGAAAAGGGGCGTCGACCTGGACGCTCCTTTTTCAATGAACAAACACTTAACCTTGGATAGTGGAGGGGAAATGATGATTTCTCCTACAATAATCGTGCCCGTTGTAAAATTTTTCTTATCCGCTGATGGAACGCCGTGTGCGATGAAAGTCGCCCGCACGGTGTAGGCTCGAACAAAACTCCCGCGCAAAAGATGGGAGCAAGTCGAGAATAGCGGATTGCCGGCACCTGCTTTGAACGTTGTGCTCAAAAGCAACGGCATGTTTGAAATCGCGTTTGCCGATAACTTGAATTGGCGCGAGAACATTTTCCGTATCCGCAACAAAACAGAAAACAGGATCATCGCTGAGAGTGACATCGATACGACACAAGCCGGAAAAATCATGATGAATCAGTCGAACTACGTCTATGAGCCGGGGAGATACGAATTTGTCATTTCCGCAACAGGCTACCAGGATGTGACAGTCGAGATTGACGTGGCTCCGCCAGTGGCGCCCCCTGCCTTAACAGGGACGGTCGTGAGTGAGCATGAATTTCACATCACGTTTTCGGACGATCCAAGCTGGCGCGAACACATCACGAAAGTATGGGATCGCTCGAACGAAAGATGGATTGACGGATTCCGGCTGGATACCACTCAGCCAGGAAAAGTTATCATGAATGTTCAGGGAAGAAACTATGCGCCTGGTACGTATGAATTTGCTATCACGGTAGACGGATACACGAATGCCATCGTGGAGTTTGAGGTCATAGAACGTCGATAATGTTGTGCATGAAAGCTCCATCAGCGGCCCCCGGGAAAAGTCCGGGGGTTTTCTTTTGCCGAAAAAGGCTTGCCGGGATTGCGATGAAAGCCGCAATGGGACGCACCGGGAGCAAAAAACAGCCAGTCGGGACATGTTCGCCCCGCTTGGCTGTCGACTGAAAAAGACTATTGCCTGCTTTGCAATCGGCAAGACAGCTCATCCAAGGCTTGGATAATCGATAATAATTGCTCGGAAGTGGAGTCGAGCTGATCGGCTGATTGCGCGGAAAGCGTGACCTGTTGCTCGATTTTTTGCAGTTGGGAAACCATGCTGCCAAGCGAATGATTGATTTCTTTGGAAGAAGCGTTTGACTTGTCCGCGAGCTTGCGCACTTCATCGGCGACGACGCCAAAGCCGCGCCCGTGTTCTCCCGCCCGTGCCGCTTCGATGGCTGCATTCAAGCCCAGCAAATTCGTCTGCACAGACACATCGGATACGAAGCCGCTCAATTTCTCGATTTCTTCGTTTTGCTCTTTGAGCACGCGCATGGATTGGGCGATCTCTTCATTGTATACGGCAAGATTGGTTGCAGACTCGGCAAACACAGAGGAGATGCGCAACGCTTCCTGGGTAGTCGTGCTTAACTCGGCAGCCATTTGCTCCATGTTCTCGCGGTAGATCGCATTTTCGCGCATAGTTTCGCCTATGTATTGTTCCAGAATGATCGCGGAATCAAAGAACACCCTTTTGGACAGCGCCTGGTAAAAGGCATCCGGATCGCTGAGGGAGTGCAGCCTTTGGGAAAACAGCCGCAAATAAAGAGAATAGCCCCCCAAAAACCAGGAAGCGGACAAACCGATTCTGGCATGAGTGGAGCCGATCCGTTGGCGACTTGCGATGTAGTGGGCGTCGATGACATTGCTCGTCAGCGATTCCACGTAGTCATACTGCATGTTTTTCAGTCTGTCGACCGCTGCATTCGCCTGTATCAACTTGCGCAGATGCGAATGCTTTTCCAGTTCTTCGTAAAAACAGTCAACAATTTCGTGCAGGTGAGTCTGGACGTACTCTTTGTGACGAGCTAACAAATCCAGATCCGCCTCCGTCAAAGCGTAAAAATCCAGTAGTTCTCTCCACTTCTTTTCTACTTCAATCAATGCTGCCGACCCCTTTTTCTTGTCTGATTGTCTGATAGGTTAAGAAAACACTTTTCAAATTTTACCAGAAAATCTATAGGAAAATGCGATGATTTTGTGAATACTTTGCATAATGTTCCGCTGCTGAAAGAAATTGGGGAACATGTACATTCGTTTGGGGCAATGATAAAATAAATAGGTATGGTCAAGGGGCTGGATCGGAAATAAGATACGCTCAGTATGCTTGCGATTCGGAGCATGCTTTTTTCGGGTGAACCGCACATTTTTTTCTTGTTGAAGCGAGGATATACATATGCTAGTAACAGGGCAACTGATCGATCATTGCGAGCGTTTTTTCGGGTGTCGGGGAGAATTGTATCAGCTCGAAGCGGCGGATGTGCTGATTGCGGTTTATCCGGCATCGCGCAGGCGCGGATGGTGGACATACGTGACGCTGGAGTTGCACAAGACCGGAGCGAGCGAATGCATGCTGTATTCCTATCAGTTTCAAAAAGGAATGATCGCGCATCTGGCGACGATTGCGTCGGCGGTGATCCGTCAGTGGGAACAGGAGCAGAAGCGCGTGCAGGCAGGAGAGCTGTTCAAGCTGGAAGAGGCGATTGTCGAAGGCTCTGTGCTGAATCACGCCGTGCTTACCCCCGCCTATTTTGAAGAGGTCGGCTTTGAATATTATACGAACGGCGCCGACGTCATCCGCTTCATGATGCTGCATGCGATCGCAGAATCGGAAGCCGGGTATGTCGAGCGTTTTGGACTGGATGCCTTGCAGGAATGTTTTGCGCACTCCGGTGTCGATTCCCTGCATGTTATGCGTACCCCTGCCATCTGAGAAGGGAGCGAGCGGGATGAAAGAAATACGTTTGCGAGTCACAGTAGTGGTCTGGCACGAAGGAAAAGTGCTGGTGATTCGGGAAAAGGGCAAAAACGGAACCTGTTACAGCTTGCCGGGTGGAAATGTGGAGTATTTGGAAGCCATCCCGGACGCCACGAGGCGGGAAGTATGGGAAGAGACCGGACTGCTGGTCGAAATGGAGCGTCTGCTCTGGGTGGACGACCGGATTGATCAGGAAGGCACTGGCAAGCATACGGTGGGGATTGCTGTCCTCGCCAAGCTGGTGGGAGAGGACAAGACGCCGATTCCCGGCGGGCTGGAGGACGAAGAGATCGATTGGGCAGGCTGGGTGACGCTGGAGGAGTGGCGAACGTTGCCACAGTATCATAGCGCGCGGCCCGATCAGGTTTTGCAAGCGTTGAGCGATCCAGTCTATCGCCCGGGATATATGGGAAACATGCTGGATCAGACGAATTGACCAGTTGGCTAATGGAACGATAGCAGCAAAAGCACCGTCCTTTTCATCGGGGAGCGGTGCTTTTTTATGCGCAGCAGACAAGATGCCTGTGAGCTTGGTGGAAAGGAGTC